>SKSS01000094.1 GCA_007122875.1 Salinarchaeum sp.
CCGCCCCGCCGAAGCGCTCGGCTGCGGTCTCGATCCCGTCGGCGAGCGCATCGCCCAGCGGCGTCTCCCGGCTCACGATCTCGTCGAGGAGTCGTCGAGCGTCGTCCTCGTCGCCGAACGCGATCGATCGGTCGACGACGCCCTCCGCACTCGCACGCATCGCCCACGCGATGGCGCTCCCCGCGTCGATGAGATCGATTCCGAGCCGGTTACACCGCTCACCGAGACCGGCGACGGCGTCGAAGTCCTCGATGCCGAGACCGGCCCCGAGCGACATCGCCGTCGCGCCCCTGGGGACGCTTTCGCCCTCGTCGGTCGGGACGCGGAAGTCGCCGGGATCGGTCGCGTCGTCGCGCTCACGCCCCTCGCTGCGGTCGCGGACGGCCGCCACCCCGATCGCGTCGGCGTCCTCGATCCCACGATCCCGCCACCCCTCGCTCGCCAGCGCCCCGACGGCGTCCGCGAAGTCGACGCTCTCGACGGTTCCGCTCGCTCGCCGCCACCGGGCGACCTCTCCGGCGTCGTAGCGTGCGTCGTAGCTCTTTCGGAGGCGCTCTAACCCCTCCGGTGGCTCGCCACACGCCACGACGGCCTTCAGGTGCTTGCTCCCCATCACGGCTCCAGTCCCGCCGCGGCCAGCGTGGTGCTCACCACCGTCAGTGGCGACCGTGGCGTACCGCACCGTCCGCTCGCCAGCGGGACCGATACAGGCAACCGAGCCGTCGTGAGCGGCGTCGGTGTCGACCGTGTCCGCCCCCCAGCAGTCGGCCGGCTTGATCGTGGCGTCGCCATCGGCAATCGTGAGCCGGACGGGTTCGTCCGCGCACCCCTCGACGAGCACGCCGACGTGATCGCCGAGCGCACCGGCCAGGGTGGCCGGAAACGTCCCCCCGGCGTAGGAGTCGAGAAACGTGCCGGTGAGCGGTGACTTCGTCACTGCCGTGTATCTCGGCTCGCCGGGGAGAAAGCCGGACAGGGGACCGAGCATGAACAGGAGGACGTTCTCTGGGCCAAGCGGATCGGTCTCCGGATCGAGTTCCGCATAGAGGTAGCGGGCACCGAGTCCCTTCCCGCCGAGGTATCGCTGGAGCCAGGAGTCGGGGACTGGGACGCTCCGAACGGTTTCGGCGGAGAGGTCGACCCGGAGGAGGCGATCCGGTGCGGTCGGTGCCGTCATCGTGGGCCCCTAGTGGTCGACCTGTGGAAAGCCCTTGCGCTCTCCCCACCGAACCGCCGGGGTTCGAAGCGCGTTCAGTCGTCGGCGGGGGCCGCGTCCGTCGATTCGAGGCCGACCTCGATCTCGGCGGCGGCGGCCTTGTACTCGGGAATCTTCGCTCGCTCGTCGAGGACATCGTTCGTCAGCTTGTTCGCGGCGGAAGCGGCGAAGTGCGGGGTCGTCCAGACGACGCCCTCCTTGATGTCCTCGGTGACCTGTGCCTTGACGCGAATCTCCCCACGCCGCGACCGGAGCGTCACGTACTCGCCGTCCTCGACGCCGTACCGTTCGGCGTCGGCGGGGTGGACGTCCACGAAGTTCTCGGGCTTGACCCGGTTCAGCGTCGGCGACCGGGTGCTCATCGTGCCGGTGTTGTAGTGCTCTTCGATCCGGCCGGTCGTCAGGATCAGCGGATACTCGTCGTCGGGCACCTCGGCCGGGGGCTGGTGGTTCACGCCGATGATCCGTCCGAGTCCGTTGTCGGTGTCGAACGACTCCTCGTAGAGGTAGAGATCGCCCTGATCGCCCGGTTCGTAGCAGGGCCAGTGAATCCCCTCCTCGCCGAGTCGGTCGTAGCTCATCCCGTGATAGCTCGGACAGACCTGCCGGAGTTCCTCGAACACTTCCTCGGGTTCGTCGAACGAGAAGCCCTCCCCGAACAGGCGCGTGCCGACCTCACAGAGGATCTCGAGGTCGTGTTTCGTGTTCTCGTGTACTTTCTCGACGGGGCGCATCCGCTGGACGCGGCGGTCGGTGTTGGTGACGGTGCCACCGCGTTCGGCCCACGATGTCGCGGGGAGGATCACGTCGGCGAACTCGGCGGTCTCGGTCGGGAAGATGTCCTGGACGACGACGAACTCGAGCTTCTGGAAGCGCTCGGCGACCCGGTTGGCGTCGGGTTCCGACATGATCGGGTTCTCGCCCATGATGTACAGCCCATGGATCGAGTTGCCCGCCTCGTGGGAGATTTCGACGTTCGTCAGCCCCGGCTCGTCGGGAACCTCGAAGCCCCACACCGCCTCGACGGACTCGCGGGCCTCGTCGTCGTCGACGAGCTGGTAGTCCGGCAGGACGTTCGGCATCGCGCCCACGTCACAGGTACCCTGGACGTTGTTCTGGCCGCGCAGCGGGTTGACGCCCGTTCCGGGTCGACCGACGTTGCCCGTGATGAGCGCGAGGTTGATCTCGTTCTGGACGTTGTCCACGCCGCAGGCGTGCTGGCTCATCCCCATGCCGGTGAAGATGGCGGCGTTGTCGGCCGTGGCGTACGCTTCCGCGGCGCGCTCGATGTCTTCGAGCGGGACGCCGCACTCCTCGGCTGCGGCTTCCACGTCGAAGCCGTTGAGCGTCTCGACGAGGTGATCGAACCCTTCGGTTCGCTCCTCGACGAACGCCTCGTCGACCCAGCCGTCCTCGGGGCTCTCCTCGTGGTGATCGAGGATCGTCTTGATGACGGCGTTGAGAAGCGGGATGTCCGTGCCCGGTTCGAGCTGGAGGTGCTGGTGACGGTCGGTCTCGTCGATCTTGAACGACCGGGTCGTCTTGTTCGCGTGGGGATCGACCTGGATGACCGTCGCGCCGTCGAGCACCGCCTGCCGGAAGTAGTTGCTGTTGGCGATCGGATGCTGTTCGGCCGGGTTCGCGCCCTGAATCCAGATGACGTCGGTCTCCTCGCGGAGGTCCTGCATGCTGTTGGTCATCGCGCCGGCCCCGAGGCTCGTCCGAAGCGCGTAGACCGTCGAGGCGTGGCACATCCGCGTGCAGTTGTCGACGTTGTTCGTGCCGTAGCGACGGGCGAGCTTCTGGAGGAGGTAGTTCTCCTCGTTCATCGTCTTCGAGGAGCCGAAAAAGCCCATCGCGTCCGGGCCGTGTTCGTCGCGGATGCGTTCGAGTTCGTCGACGATCCGCTCGTAGGCCTCCTCCCAACTTGCCTCGCGGAACTCACCGTCCTCCTTGATCAGCGGATCGGTGAGTCGGTCCTCGTGGTCGACGACCTCCGTTGCTGCTCCGCCTTTGATGCAGATCCGACCGTCGTTGACCGGCGCGTCGCCCCACGGCATGAAGCGAACGTCTCCCGGCTCCTCGCCCGGCTGGACCATGATTCCACAGCCGACACCGCAGTACGGACAGATCGTCTTGACGGGGTCGCGATTCTCACTTGCCATCGGTCGACGCCCCCAATTCGCGGTTCATGGGTGGGTGTAGGCGCTTGTCGCGTATAATAATGATCCCTCTCGCACACCCTGCCCGTTTCGGCGTCGATCCGTCCATGGGGAAACGTTCACGGCCGAGAGCGCCGATCGAACGCGTACGATGAAGCTCACCCGCGAAGTCGTCGACGAACGTGCCGCGGAGTACGCCGACCGTGAGCCGCTGTACGTCGTCGAGCAGGAGGCGATCGAGACGCTCGGGGACGCGCTCGCCGCGGGCGAGTACGGCTGGCGGGACGTCGAGTGGATCGTCAGGTGGTACTACCGCCGATCGCTCGGCGCGATTCCCGACGCCGAACGACGGGTGGCCGAGGAGCGGTTTCGACAAAACGAGTTCGGGGTGGTTCGGGAGGCGATCGAGGGCGTTTGCGCGGCGTCCGATGATGACTCCAGAATCGAGCGCTTGACGGCGCTTTCCGGCGTGGACGTTCCGGGCGCCTCGGCGTTTCTCCTGTTCTTCGATCCCGACCGGTACGCGGTCGTCGGACGACGGGAGTGGACCGTGCTGTGGGAGGCTGGTGAACTCTCCGACCCGTATCCCGATCCGTTGCCGACCACCTCCTACGAGGAGTATCTCGGGTGCTGTCGGGCGCTCGGCGATCGATTCGACTGCGACATGTGGACGCTGTACCGGGCGCTCTGGCGACTGGGTGCTGCGAAGTGAGCCTCATCCGAAGAGTGTCGATTGGCTATCACTAACCGAACGAGTTTTCGTACTGTGGCGTGATACCGATTGGCATGGATGTGACACAGCGGCTCCGCGCGCTCGACGATGTCGTCGACGAGGTGCTCGATCGCCACGAGGCCCACCACGACCGGACGAAGGGCGAATCCCGGAGACGGGCGTACGAGAAGTCGCTCCGGGAGGTCGAGCGGATCGCCGGCCAGGAAGCGACGACCGCGCTCGCTGAGTGGATCGAGACGGAGATCCGCGAGAACCGCCGGCTTCCGACGACGCGTCGGATCCGAAAACGGGGGGCGACCATCTGCCGACGGAACGGTCACCCCGTTTCGACCGGTTCGTGGCTCGGTGCATGACGTATTAACCTTCGCTGATTGTCGAACATGTCTGGCGCGCACCGCCGGACAACCGGCACGGAATCCGGGGCTCCCGACCCGCAACAGGCAATCCCCCGGGCCGTTGGTCGTACGAAGC
>SKSS01000078.1 GCA_007122875.1 Salinarchaeum sp.
GCCATCCTGGCGGTCCACCTCTACGGGTTGCCCGCCGAGATGGAGCCGCTGGCGGAGTTGGCGGCCGAGCTCGACGTGCCGCTGATCGAGGATGCGGCTCAGGCTCACGGCGCCACCTACCGCGACGAACCCGTAGGGTCGATCGGCGACGCCGCCTGCTTCTCGTTTTACCCGACGAAGAATATGACCAGCGGCGAAGGCGGGATGGTGACGACCGATCGCGACGACATCGACCGGGAACTTCGCACGTTCATCAATCACGGGCGCGACCCCCAGGGCGCCGGCGGCTACGAACACGTCTCGGTCGGGCACAACTTTCGAATGACGAGCCTCGCCGCGGCGATCGGGCGCGAGCAGTTGGAACGATTGCCGGATTTTATCGAGGCTCGCCGCGCGAACGCGAAGCGACTGACCGAGGGACTGGCGACCGTCGACGGCGTGCGGCCGCCAGCGGACCCCGTACACATGAGCCACGTCTACCACCAATACACGATCCGGGCGGAGCACCGCGACGACCTGGCCGCCCACCTGGAGGACAACGGCGTGGGAACCGGCATCTACTATCCGACGCCGATCCACGAGCAGCCGGCGTACGGCGACGTGTCGGCGTCGGCACCGATCGCCGAGTGGGCGGCGGAGAAGGTACTGTCACTGCCGGTTCACCCCGGCGTGGATGCGGACGCCGCCGACCACATCCTGGAGGTGATCGCCGACTATGCCGCGTGAGCAACTCGACGTCGGCGTTATCGGCGTGGGATCGATGGGAAAACACCACGCGCGAGTGTACAACAAGCTACCGGAGGCGAACCTGGTCGGGGTCTGTGACGACGACGACGAGCAAGCGAGGGAGGTCGCACAACAATATGCGACGGAAGCAATCCGCCAGACTGCCTTGCTCGAGCGCACCGACGCCGTGTCGATCGCCGTCCCCACGCAATACCACTTCGAGACGGCCCAGGCGTGTCTGGACGCAGGCGTCGCCACGTTCATCGAGAAGCCGATCCTCGGCTCGCTCGAACGCGCCGACGCCTTCCAGACCGCGGTGAACCACGCCGACATCCCCGTCCAGGTGGGCCACATCGAACGATTCAACCCGGCGGTCTCGAAGCTGGCGGAGATCATCCCCGACCTCTCGGTTGTAAGCATCCGCGCCCAGCGGCTCGGACCGCCGCCGGAGCGGACGATCGACGACAGCGCGGTAACGGATCTGATGATCCACGACATCGACGTCGTGCTGTCGCTGCTCGGCGAGTCGCCCGTCGACGTCCACAGTGCAGGCGTCGACGACAATCGCCACGCCGCCGCCCTCCTCGAGTTCGAGAGCGAGACGATGGCCAACCTGATCGCGAGCCGTAAGACCCAGCGGAAGGTGCGCACGCTCGAGATCACCGCCGAGGAGTGTTACGTCGAGCTGGATTACATCGATCAATCGATCGAGATCCACCGGAATTCGATGCCGGAGTACATCCGAGAGAACGGCGGCGTCCGATTCAAACACGAGAGCATCATCGAACGGCCGTCGGTGTCGAACGCCGAGCCGCTGCGGGAGGAGCTGGCGTCGTTCTGTGAAGCTGCCGCGACCGGCGGCGAGCCCGACGTGACCGTCGCGGACGGCATCGAGGCGCTGGCGGTGGCCCGCTGGATCGAGTTACGGAGCCACGGCTACCAGTCAGCCGAGCCGAAACTGGAGCGAGAAAAGGAGGTGCTCGAGGCAGATGACTGAAATCGACTCGCGATCACGGCGTGTGACGTCGCTATACGGGTCGGCCGCCGACGAAGTCGTTCATCGTGAATCGTTCCTCAACGGAGAGGTACCGGTCGCGGTCTACGGCCTCGGAAAGATGGGGCTGCCGCTGGCCGCGGTGTTCGGGGAGACCTGCGGTAACGTCGTCGGCGTCGATATCGATCCCGACGTGGTGGCGGCGATCGAAGCCGGCGAGTCACACGTTAAGCGCGAACCCGGATTGAACGACCTCGTCTCGGAGCTGGTGGCCGACGACGCGCTGTCAGCGACGACGGAGCCGCGCGACGCCGCTAGCGAAGCGTCGATCCACGTCATCATCGTCCCGACGCCGATCACCGGCGACAAGGAGCCGGATCTGGCGATTCCCGACGCGGTGGTCGAGGATATCGCCCGCGGGTTGGAGCCAGGGGACCTCGTCCTCGTCGAGTGTACCGTGCCGCCGCGGACGACCGAACATCGCGTGCTGCCGGCGCTCGAAGCGCAGTCGGGGCTCGAGCGCGGCGAATTCGGTTTGGCGTTCTGTCCGGAACGGACGTCGTCGGGGCGGGCGCTGCAGGATATTCGGGGTGCGTATCCGAAAGTCGTCGGCGGCGCGGACGCCGAGAGTACGCGCGCGGCGAGGGTGATCTACGAGGAGATCAACTCGAAAGGCGTCCTCGAGGCGTCGGACGCGACGACCGCGGAGTGCGTGAAGGTCTTCGAAGGCCTGTACCGCGACGTCAACATCGCGCTCGCGAACGAACTGGCGGGCTTTACCGACGAACTCGGGATCGACGTCCGCGAGGCGATCGACATCGCGAACACGCAGCCGTTCTGTGACATCCACGATCCCGGTCCCGGCGTGGGCGGGCACTGCATCCCGTACTACCCGTACTTCCTCATCGAGCCGTTCCACGCGGATTCGCGGCTGTTAGAGACGGCGCGGGAGGTGAACGACTCGATGCCGGCATTTACGGTCGAGAAGATCCGGGATGGACTGGCCGAGAACGGGCGGTCGTTGGACGAGGCGTCGGTTGCCGTCCTCGGGCTGACCTACCGGCCGGGCGTCGAGGAGATCCGCGCCTCGCCGTCGATTCCGATCGCGGAACAGTTGACCGAGGCGGGCGCCGACGTCTACGGCGTCGATCCAGTGCTCGACGAGTTCGAGGCGTTCGAACTGGAGCCACTAGCGCTGGACGAGTTGGACGATCGACCCGTCGATGCGGTCGTCCTGGTGACGCCACACGCGGAGTTCGAGTCGATTCAGTGGGACGCCATCGGTCGAACCGGTGATGGGCCTCCCGTTGTCGTCGACGGGCGAGACGCGCTCGACGATGACGTCGCTGGAGGAACCGTGTACACGATCGGAACCGGGTACGCTGACTGAAAGCGGGTGAGAGACATGTACAGAAACCACACCATCGGCGTCGTCGTGCCCGCCTACAACGAGGAGGGCCTCGTGGGCGAGGTGATCGACACGATGCCCGAGTACGTCGACCGGGTGTACGTCATCGACGACTGTTCGACCGACGGCACCTGGGCGGAGATTCAGCGCCACGCCGACCGGGTGAACACGGAGTCAGGGACGGTTCACTATCTCGATGTGACGACGTTCGCCGATGGGGGCGAAACTACCGAGACGGGAAAATCGACCGATGGTGGCGTCCCAACCCCCGATTCGATCGAGGAAGTCGAGGTGTTCGACCGGCGCGTGGTTCCGATCCAACACGGTGAAAACCGCGGTGTCGGCGCAGCGATCAAGACCGGCTACAAGCGGGCGCTGGAGGATCAGATCGACATCACCGCCGTGATGGGCGGCGACGGGCAGATGGACCCCGACATATTGTACAAGTTCCTCGACCCGATCGTCGACGACGAGGCCGACTACACGAAGGGCAACCGCCTGCTGTACAAGGACTACCGCCAGGGGATGTCGAAGTGGCGCTTTGTGGGCAACGCCATCCTGACATTCCTGACGAAGATCTCGTCGGGCTACTGGAAGACCATGGATCCCCAGAACGGGTACACGGCGATTTCGGGGTACGCTCTCGAGAACGTCGGCATCGACGCGATGTACGAGTACTACGGCTACTGTAACGACCTGCTGGTGAAGTTAAACGCCAAAGGGATGCGGGTCGCTGACGTCGCGATGCCGGCGGTGTACGGTAAGGAGGAATCGAACATCAAGTATCGAACCTACATCCGGAAGGTGTCGGGTATGCTGCTGCGGAACTTTCTCTGGCGGCTGAAGACGAAGTACCTGGTACTCGACTTTCACCCGCTGGCACTGTTTTACTTCTTCGGTGCCGGCACGGCGGCTCTGGGACTGCTGGGTGGACTGTGGTCTCTCTATGTGGCGGTCGTACTCGGGTCTCCGCTGTTCGTGCGGGCGTCGTCGAGTCTGTTGTTGTTCACGATGGGTAGCATGTTCCTCATGTTCGCGATGCTGTTCGATATGCAGGTCAACGAGAACAAGGAGGTGCAGATTCGTGACTAGAGACTTCACGTTCGAGATGTACGAGGAGTTGCTACGGGCCGGACTGAACGCCGGATACGAACACATCACGGTCCGGGACTATCTGTCGGCCGAGAAGTTACCAGAGCGGTTCATCATCCATCGCCACGACGTCGACCGAAAGCCTGAGAACTCCCTCAGGATGGCGCGTCTGGAAGCCGAGTACGACATTCCGAC
>SKSS01000116.1 GCA_007122875.1 Salinarchaeum sp.
CACGTCCAAAGGCCATCATGATTGGCCGCTACACCACGGGACTTCACCTCGTCTGAACGGCTCGCCGGCTAATGAATGATACGATAGCCGACGCGGGCAGAACCGACCAACCGACACGACGATCCGCCGATCAGTCCGCCGATCCGCCCGGCTCCAAATACACACAGGCGTCCGTCTCGGCGTCGAAACAGTCGGGACACTCCGGACACCGGTCGATGATCGTATCGAGTCGCGTGGCGACGGTGTCGTCGATCACGCTCTCCAGTTGGCGGGCCTCGGCCTGGAACTCGTCGACCTCCAGTACGTTCGCCAGAAACCGCTCGATGATACAGTAGGTCTGTAACGCCTCCCGGGCGCGCGCTTCGCCCTCATCGGTCAGCGTCACCCCCTTGTACTTCTCGTGATCGACCAGCCCACGCTCCTGTAGCTTGCCGATCATCTCGTTGGCGCTCGCCGGACTCACGTCGAGCGTCTCCGCGAGATGGCCCGTCGCGGCAGGGCCGTCCTCGGCCCGCTGGACGACGTAGATCGCCTTGAGGTACTGGTTGGCTGTGTTCATGGCCGCCACCTCCGGCGATGCATACGAACAGGGCGCACACTCATCGCTCCTCCATGAGTGTGGCGACCTCCTCGACGCCCTCAGCCTCCTCGGCACGGATGTCTCTGAGAACGCCCAGCAGCCGGTCACGGTCGATCGCAAAGTCGGTGTCGCTCTCCTCGATTGCGAGGATCAGATCGTCATAGAACTTGTACGCCGTCTCCTCGCCATGAAGCTGGTCGTAAAGGATGCCGTCGAAATCCTCCGGTTGCGTTCGGTTGTACGTCGCCTCGACCAGCGCCTCAATCTCGTCGTACGGAACCGACTCCGCGTCGAGGTCGTCGATCAGCCCTTCGAGGCGTTCGCGGTGCTCCGCGGACTCCTCGGCGGCGTGGTCAAGCAACTCCTCGATCGACTCGTCGAGTTCCTGGCGCTCGTCCGCTGAGAGCGATCGGTAGTGATGATGGGCGCGTGCCTCCACGACCTCCTCCAGAACGATCCCGATCTGAAGCAGCCGGACGAGTTGGCGATCGGAGGAGACCCGCTCCTGTACGCTCACCGAATCCCCCTCCGCCACGCGTCGGTCATAGATACCGTTCCGGACGGCGAGAAGGTAAGCCTGTCCCTCGAATCCGAAAAACGAACCGGACGTTAGGACCGCAGGCGCTCGCGGATCGCTGCGGTGAGATCCTCGCGGAGTTCGTCGACCTCGACCGCGTCGAGAATCGGTACGAAGAAGCCCTCCACGAGCATGTCGGTGGCGCGGTCCTCGTCGACCCCACGAGAGGTCATGTAGAACAGATCCTGGGGGTCGACCTGTCCGACGGTCGCCGAGTGGCTCGCCTCGGTGTCGTGGTTGTTGATGATCAGCTTCGGGCTGGCGTCGGCCTCGCTCTCGTCGGAGAGCATCAGCGTGGCCTCGCGCTGGTAGGAGTTCGTTCGCCACGCCTCGCGACCGACGTTCTGGACGCCCTCGTACACCGATCGGGCCTCGTCGTCGAGGACGCCACGGGTCGTCAGGTCGGCGGTCGTGTTCTCGGCGTTGTGCCAGACGCGGGCATCGACATCGATGTGCTGGTCGTCGATCCCGTAGAACGCCCCAAGGATGTTCGTCTCGGTTCCCTCGCCGTCGAGGTCCGTCTCGACGCCGGCCTTGGTCAGCCGACCGCCGAAGTTCGCCTCGATCCAGTCGACCCTCGAATCCCGGCTCGCACTCGCGTGCTTGCGGGTGTAGACGTAGGTGTCCTGATCGAGGTCTTGCAGTGAGCCGTACTGCACCTGAGTGTTCTTCCCGGCGGCGATCTCGACGACACCGCTGTAGTAGCGATCACCGGCCACGTCGCCGCCGCTTTCTTGCCGTTCGAGGATCGTCACGGACGAGGACTCCTCGGTGACGACGAGCGTGTAGTTGAACAGCGATCGGGAGTTCATCGTCGTCCGGATCGTCACGTCCTCGGCGTCGACGCCTTCCGGGACGTAGACGACCGTCCCGGTCGAAAAGAGCGCCGTCGAGAGCGCCGTCAGGTAGTTCTCCTGCGGGTCGATGACGCTGCCGAACGCCTCGCGGACGACCTCCTCGCGCTGGTCGAGCGCCTCCGAGATCGCCAGCACCTCGACCTCGTCGGGACCGACCTGGTCCTTCTCCTCGGCGTACGAGATCGGGTCGACGAGCGTCTCGTAATCCAGGTCAGCGAGGTTCGTCCAGTCGCGTCCGGGCGTCCGGATCACGTGGGGCATCCCGAGGTCGTCGAGCGCGTCGAGCGCTTCCAGACGCTTCTCGGTGAGCCACTCGGGCTCGTCGAGATCGTCGGCGATCTGTCGTACCGTCTCCTCCGTGAGGGTCGCGTGTACCTGCGTGCTCATGGTTATCCGAGACTGCCCTCCATCTCCAGTTCGATGAGGCGGTTGAGTTCGACCGCGTACTCGATCGGAAGCTCCTCGGTGATCGGCTCGATGAAGCCGGCGACGATCATCTGCTTCGCGTCGTCGTCGTCGAGTCCACGGCTCTGCAGATAGAACACGTCCTCGTCGCCGATCTTCCCGACCGTGGCCTCGTGGGCGACGTCGACCGTGCTCTCCTGGATCTCCATGTACGGCATCGTGTCCGACGTGGACTCGTTGTCGAACATCAACGCGTCACACTCGACGGCCGTCGAGGAGTGCTCAGCGCCATCGGAGATGTGGACGAGGCCACGGTAGTTCGTCCGACCGCCATCCTTGCTGATCGACTTCGACTCGATCGTGCTCTTGGTGCGCGGCGCGTTGTGGTAGACCTTCGCGCCCGTGTCGATGTCCTGTCCCTCGCCGGCGAACGCGATCGTGATGTGGTTGTCCGTCGCGTTCCGGCCCTTGAGGATCGAACAGGGGTAGAGCATCGTGGCCTTCGAGCCCATCGAGCCCGAGATCCACTCCATCGTGCCGTCCTCCTCGACGATCGCGCGCTTGGTGTTCAGGTTGTAGGTGTTCCGCGACCAGTTCTGGACGGTGGAGTACTGGACGTGTGCGCCCTCCTTGACGAACACTTCGACGCCGCCGGAGTGGAGGTTGTGAGCGGCGTACTTCGGCGCGGAACAGCCCTCGATGTAGTGGACCTCGCTGTTCGGTTCGGCGATGATGAGGGTGTGCTCGAACTGACCCATCCCCTCGGAGTTCATCCGGAAGTACGCCTGCACGGGCATCTGGACGGTGACACCCTCGGGGACGTAGACGAATGAACCGCCGGACCAGACCGCACCGTGGAGTGCGGCGAACTTGTTGTCCGACGGGGGAACACAGCTCGTCATGAAGTACTCACGGACGAGATCTTCGTGCTCCTGGACGGCCTCGTCCATGTTCATGAAGACGACGCCCTTCTCCTCCCACTGCTCTTGCATGTTCTGGTAGACGACCTCGGACTCGTACTGTGCGCCGACGCCCGAGAGCGCCTTTCGCTCGGCCTCCGGGATGCCAAGCTTGTCGAAGGTGTCCTTGATGTCGTCCGGGAGGTCGTCCCACTCGTTCGTGGCGTCTCTTGCCTCCACGTCCGGGCGGATGTACGGAACGATCTCCTCGATGTCAAGTTCCGAAAGGTCCGGCTGGCCCGGCCAGTCGGTCGGCATCGGCATCTCTTCGAACAGCCGGAGCGCACGCAGGCGACGCTCCAGCATCCAGTCGGGTTCGCCTTTGTCCTCGCTAATCAGCCGGATCGTCTCCTCGGTCAGCCCCTTTCCGGAGGTGACCGCAGCGCGCTGTTCTTTCTTGAACTCGAAGCGCTCTTCGGTGTCTGTCTGCTTGAGGTGCTCTTCTGAACTCATGATGTGGTGTTAGGGTTCAAGGGTTATTAGAGTGGCTACGGATCCGATGTTTCGAAACCATCTCTGGTTACGCCGTTCCGTAGACTTCCTCTCGGACCCAGTCGTACCCTTTGTCCTCGAGCTCTTCGGCCAGGGAGGCGTCGCCGCTTTTGACGACCTCGCCGTCGAGCATGATGTGGACGTGGTCGGGCTTGACGTAGTCAAGGATCCGCTGGTAGTGGGTAATCTGCAGGAGCCCCGCGCCCTGTTCGTCGCGCAGCGCGTTGATCCCGTTCGCGACGTCCTGGAGGCGGTCGATGTCGAGTCCGGAGTCGATCTCGTCGAGAACCGCGATCTCGGGCTCTAAGATCGCGGCCTGGAGGACCTCGTTCTGCTTTTTCTCCCCACCGGAGAAGCCCGCGTTGAGATAGCGCTCGGCGAACTTCTCGTCCATGTCCAACAGCTCCATCTTCTCCTTCAGGAGTTCCTGGAACTCGGCGACACCGATATCGCCGTCGTCGACCGGTCCCTCCATCGGCGAGGTCTCGTAGCCGGCCTCATCGTCGTCGTCG
>SKSS01000043.1 GCA_007122875.1 Salinarchaeum sp.
CGTCGTAGCACACCTCGATCGCATTCCACTCGGCGTCGTCGAACGGAAGCCCGTTCGCGACGTGCTCGTGAATCCGCTCGGACATGTCGAGCGACACGTCGAGGGCGTCCGACAGCGGGAGTTCCAGTTCGTCCTCGAATCGTGATTGCCAGGGTCGGGGTGGGTAGTAGGCGTGGTGGCTGTCGCCGTGGTGGACGTACAGGAACAGCGGGTCGTCACCGGCGGCCGCCTCACGAATCTGCCGCTTCGCGAGGGCCTGTTCCAGATAGCCCAGACAGTGTTTGTTCTTCACCGTCGTGAGTCCGGCGGAATGTCGTCGAACGGTCGCCAGAAACCGAAGCAGTCGGGGAATCCCCACCTCCTCGACCAGCGTCTCCATCGAGAGGTAGTGGAAGTCGTCGAACCCACGGTCGAGACCGGTCGCGTGGCTGAACTGCGAAATCTGGGAGATGGCCGCCGTCCGGTAGCCATGCTCCGAGAGCAGTTCCGGAATCGTCGGCACGGACGGCCGGAGAGCGGTCTCGGGCGTCCACGTTCCGTGGCCGCACGGAGCGCACCCCGTCAGGATCGACGCCGTTGACGAGCGCGTCCAGATGTCGTGGGAGAAACAGCGGTCGAAGGAGGCGGCGTCGTCCCGATCTGCGAGCCGACGCAGCTTCGGCGTCGTGTCCCGATCGTGACCACCCATCGAGGTGCGGTCCTGCCTGACGCTTTCGAGGGTGATCCAGAGCACGTCTCGACCGTTCGCCACCTCGTCTTCCATTTAGCCCACCTCGGAGGGGGGACCGCCATCGTCGGCCGAGATGTACAGCGAGTGGTCGACCGTCTCGCGTACCGTCCCGGTGTCGGAGGTGTCCATCGAAGAACGCATACCGACGCTATCCGACCCACGGCCATTGTTATCCGGAGATTATCGGATTGGACGGTATCCAATCGGATGCCGAATTGCTGTAATCCGTGAGTAAACGACTCAGAAACGGTGATTCAACGCAGTTAGCCCCCAAAACTCGACAGCAGGAGCCACACACCGACCGCGCTCGTCGTGAGACCGGCGAGTGTGAGTAGTGCGCCAAATTCGACGGTCCGGCGGAGAACCGATCGGGGGTGAGATTCCGAGATCACGAACGTCGAGCCACCGTCGTTGACGACCGTTGGTCCCGGCGGGTGGTAGGGGCTGTCCACATACGCCCGTCCGATCACTGTCACCTCGTCGTCGGGACGGAGCCGTCCCTCGACGATTCGCCGTGATCGGGTCGCTCGCTCGGTTCCCCGACCCCCCTCGATCGCGTCCCGCACCCGCCCCGGCGGCCGATCGCCTGCCTCGACGCGGATCGATTCGTCCGAACTGAGGACAACGTCCGTCACGCCGCCGACCGGACGACCCGTGATCGGGTCGTCCGAGACCATCCGGTTCTCGTGACCGCTCGCCACCGCGCGGCCGCCGTAGATGCGTTCGACCGGATCGACGACCACCTCACCGCCGTCCGGACCGCGAATCTCGAACGCCACCGCCTCACCGCTGGACGCGACGGGCTTCCTCCCGAACGGCCCACCTTCGACGATCGCGCAGTCGTACGCTACACACTCCCGGCGGCCGAGGGGAGCGAACAGGGTGTCGTCAGCCCGCCGGACGGTTCCTCTGATCGCGACGACTTCGCCGCCGAGCGAGCCATCGCGGAGCCGCTCGGCGGTCTCCGCGGGGGTGAGCGTCGGCGTCCTGATGAGCGAGCGGATATCGAAGGGGGCACGACCAGCCCGAACGAAGGCGATCGCAGCGAGCGACAGGAGGAGCACACCCACGAGCGCACCCAACGGCCGTTCAGCAACCAGCACGATCCCGATTGCCAGCACGGTCCCGCTCGATAGCACGCAAACCTCACCGATCCCGATCGAGCGGGACGCGGCTCGTGGACGGTGCTGCCCCGTCTCCATGGAGGACGGTTCGAGGGACGATAGCTTAAAAGCTGGGCGGTCGATCAGCCGGAACCGATGCCTATTCACGCCTTCAGCCGCTCCCCGAGAGTAGATGAGAGAGCACATCGAGGTCCGGGGTGCGGAGGAGAACAACCTCAAGGATCTCGACGTGGAGATCCCGCGGGGGCGGTTCAACGTCGTGACGGGGCTGTCGGGATCGGGGAAGACGTCGCTCGCGTTCGATACGATCTACGCCGAGGGACAGCGCCGCTACATCGAGAGCCTGTCGGCGTACGCCCGAAACTTCCTCGGGCAGATGGACAAGCCGAAGGTCGAGACCGTGGAGGGACTCTCGCCCGCCATCTCGATCGACCAGAAGAACGCCGCCAACAACCCGCGCTCCACCGTCGGGACGGTGACGGAGCTACACGACTACCTCCGACTGCTGTACGCCCGCGTCGGCGACCCACACTGCCCGGAGTGTGGCAAGCCGGTCGGCGAACAGAGCGCGAGCACGATGGTCTCGCGGCTGCTCGAACTTCCGGAGGGGACCCGCGCGAAGCTCGCCGCGCCCGTCGTCCGCGACCAGAAGGGCGCGTTCGAGGAGCTGTTCGACGAACTCGTCGCGGACGGCTACGCGCGCGTCGAAGTGGACGGTGAGGAACACGACCTCACCCTCGACCGACCGGAACTCGACGAAAACTACGACCACACGATCGACGTGATCGTCGACCGCGTGAAGCTGTCTGCCGACGACCGACCGCGAATCGCCGACAGCGTCGAGACGGCGCTCGACGAGGCAGACGGCGTCCTGAAGGTGATCCTTCCCGACCCACCTGAAGGAGCTGCGGACGATCTCGGCTCTGAGTCCCGCCGAACGGGCGATCTCGGTGACGAACGCGAGGCCGACGAGCGACTCGTTGTCGAACTCTCCGAGGAGCTTGCGTGTACCGAGTGTGGGATCGATCTCCCGGAGATCGAAACCCGCAGCTTCTCGTTCAACAGCCCACACGGAGCCTGTCCGGACTGTGAGGGGATCGGACAGACGAAGGAGGTCGCCGAGGAACTCGTCGTACAGGACCCGTCGAAGCCGCTCAAGCACGTCTTCGAGCCGTGGAGCTACAACCGGACGTACTACCGCCGGCGACTCGACTGCGTGGCCGATCACTTCGGCGTGAGCGTCGAGACGCCGTTCGAGGAGCTTCCGGAGCACGTCCAGGAGTCGTTCCTCTACGGCACCACCGAGGACGTGGTCTTCGAGTGGACGACGCGAAACGGCACCCGGCACAAGGAGCAGCCGTTCGAGGGCGTCATCCCGAACCTCGATCGTCGGCACGTCGAGACCGACAGCGAGGGAACCCGCGAGCACATCGAGGAGTACATGTCGGTGACGACGTGTCCGACGTGCAGCGGCACCCGCCTGCGTCGGGAGAGTCGGGCGGTGCTCGTCGACGGCGTCTCGATCGACGAGGTGAACCGGATGTCGATCGGCGACGCGCTGGCACACTTCGAGGGACTCGAAGCGGGGATGTCGGCACGGGACCGTCGGATCGCCGGCGAGATTCTGAAGGAGATTCGCGCACGGCTCGGCTTCATGTGTGAGGTCGGGCTGGAGTATCTCACCCTCGATCGCGAGGCCTCGACGCTCTCGGGTGGAGAGAGCCAGCGGATTCGGCTGGCGACCCAGATCGGAGCCGGTCTCGTGGGCGTGCTGTACGTCCTCGACGAGCCGTCGATCGGACTCCACCAGCGCGACAACGATCGCCTGCTCAACACCCTCGAAGAGCTTCGCGATCTCGGCAACACGCTCGTCGTGGTCGAACACGACGAGGAGACGATGCACCGGGCCGATCACGTCGTCGACCTCGGTCCCGGTCCCGGCAAGCGCGGCGGCGAGGTCGTCGTTCAGGGGGAAGTCGAGGAGGTGATGTCGTGTGAGGAGTCGATCACCGGTGACTACCTCTCCGGCCGACGGACGATCCCGGTTCCGGACGACCGCCGCGATCCCGAGGGTGCGCTGACAGTGACGGGTGCCCGCCAGCACAACCTGAAGGACCTCGACGTTGACCTCCCGATCGGCTGCTTCGTGGCGATTACGGGCGTCTCGGGATCCGGTAAATCGACCCTGATGCACGAGATCGTGTACAAGGGGTTGGCCCGTCGGATGAACGATAACACCTCCGTCGAGCCGGGCGAGCACGACGACATCGAGGGACTCGATCGGATCGAGTCCGTCCGGCTGATCGACCAAAGCCCGATCGGACGGACGCCGCGTTCGAATCCCGCAACCTACACGAGCGTCTTCGATCACATCCGGGAGCTGTTCGCTCAGACGGAACTCTCACAGCGTCGGGGGTACGAACGAGGCCGGTTCTCGTTCAATGTCAAGGGTGGTCGCTGTGAGGAGTGCGGCGGCCAGGGAACGGTTCGGATCGAGATGAACTTCCTCTCGGACGTGCACGTCCCGTGTGAGGAGTGTGACGGCGCGCGGTACAACGACGAGACGCTCGACGTGACCTACCGAGGGAAGACGATCGCCGAGGTCCTGGAGATGACCGTCGAGGAGGCGTACGAGTTCTTCGAACACGACTCACGGATCAAGCGCCGTCTCCAACTGCTTCGCGACGTGGGTCTCGACTACATGAAACTCGGCCAGCCTTCGACGACGCTTTCAGGAGGGGAAGCCCAGCGGATCAAACTCGCCGAGGAACTCGGCAAGAAGGACTCCGGCGAGACGCTCTACCTGCTCGATGAGCCGACCACGGGACTCCATTCGGAGGACGAGCGAAAGCTCATCGACGTGCTCCATCGACTGGTCGACAACGGGAACACCGTCGTCGTCGTTGAACACGAACTCGACCTCGTGAAGAACGCCGATCACGTACTTGATCTCGGTCCCGAGGGTGGCGAATCCGGTGGCGAGATCGTCGCGGCCGGCACGCCCGAGGAACTCGCCCACGTCGAGGACTCGTACACCGGCCACTATCTGCGGGATCTCCTCCCGGACGTGGAACTGGAGGGACCGCGCTCGGATCGGGAGCAGGCCGTCAAGGCGGCTGACGACTGATCCGACCCTCACGCAACGACTGGTTCGACCGCCACCGTTGCCGGCTCACTGGGTGACGATCCGAACGGACGCCTCCCCGCTCGGTCGGATCACCACTTCGTGATCGCCCGAGTCCACGACGACGTGTTCGATCGTCTCCTCGTCGGTCGTTTCGTGTTCTTCGACGACCTCGCCGCCGGGATCGGAGATGGTCATCTCGGCGCTGTCGCCGTCTTCGACCGCTACAGTGACGATCAGCGAGTCGTTGACGGTGAGGTTGTAGACGTACGTCTCCTCGTCGTCGATGCGTTCGTTCACCCGCTCGTCCTCGATGAGCGTGGCATTACAGCCCGCCAGTCCGAGGATGCCGGCTACGGCTCCGAGTACGCCACGCCGTCGCATATCCGCACTCGGGTCGGAACGATTGATAATCTTTCGTCCGGCGTCACGGCTCTCTCACGCGCCGGTCAGGTGGATGAACGGCGGAGCAGCACCGTCACAATGAGAGCGATCAGGGCCGCTGGCATCCCGAAGCCAGGAGTGTCCTCGTTGTCAGGTGTTGGCTACTACGGGTGGTATCCGCGCCGATCACGCCGGAGCCGCGCCCATCAGGCCACGCCCACGGCCCGAAGATACACACATCCGGGATCGGCGATACATCTGCGTCGGACCCCGAGCGGTCGCGTTGAACGATCGGATTCGCTGAATTCTGAGGGATGTCCCCTGGTGGGAACCCTTATGCCCGGTCGACGAGTGATCTCACGCATGGCGAGCGCACCGCGCGACGGCGATGACCACTTGGGCAGTGTCGAGTTCGTCCGGGAGGATGATGGGTCGATCACTGCTCGCGACCTCGAAACCGGACTTGCCCGCGGCGGTGACACTCGCGCGGAAGCGCTTTCACAGCTGGCGGAAGTGCTGGCGCTCGAAGCCGGTGAGGGTGAGCCGGTCACCGAAGACGATCTCGACGAGTGGGAGATCAACTCGGACGACTTCGACGACAAGGAACTCCCCGAATTCGTGCGCTGACGAATGGTTCGGACAGTCTTCTCCGGTCGAGAGATCATCGGCGTACTGACGAGTTTCGGGTACGTTCCCCAGTCACACCGTGGCAGCCACGTTCGGCTTCGGTACGAGAACGAGGATACCGGTGACGTCCGAAACGTCGACGTCCCGCTCCACAGCGAAGTGAAAATTGGAACCCTCCGGTCGATCGCCGACCAGTGTGGCGCGGAGGACTTCGAGAAGTGGTGTCGGTGGATTGATGACCACACCTGAGCGGATTCAGTCACCGAACCAACTCCGGCAGGTAGGAATTCCGTTCTCGTCGATCCCATGAACGACGTACGTTCCTTCGGCGAGCCGCTGGACGTGCATCTCTTGGCCGTCGGGGAGTGTCCTCTCGCACGTAGAGAGTTGATGATCACCCGACGGAGGGATCGGGGCTGTCCGACACGATCGAGTGTCGCAGGGTCGACGCCGTCTCGTTCGATCGAACGGCGACCTTAGCTGGTGGGGACGCAGTCCACGTACTCGATGGGGAGAACCCCGGAGAATTCGTAGTGGATAGTCGTCGTGACACTTTCCGCTCCGTCAAGCCCGTCGGGCGGTGTATCACCCTGTAAGCTCGCCGTGACATGACCGCTATAGACGCCGACGGACTGCCCGTCAATCTCGCGCTCATGGCGTCTCAGTTTCCCTCTCTCGAGATAGTCCGGCCCAGGATTCGTGTACCCAGTCACATCGTCCTCGTCGGCGTACAGCTGCGGATCGTAGGGTATGTCTCCCGATTCGAAGCCCAGTTCTCGCTCCCACTCCCCATCGAGATCTTCGGATAGCGAGTCGAGAAAGCGGATGTCGCCGTAGACTGGTTCGTCACTCGGAATCACCAACGTCGTGGCGGCGTCTTCTCCGGTGTTCTCGGCGACTGCCACACAGTCCGTGCTATGACTGAAGCGCTCGCTGATGATCGTAATGTTGCCACACTCCTCTGTGACCTCGAAGCTGACGGTATCTGTGAGCAGCTGTCCGCCCGCAGTCTCGTGTTCGAACTCGATAGAAACATCTCCGGTGTCGACAGGCGTGAACACACCAGTGGAATCCAGCGAGCCGGGACCGGTGATGTCGTACTCGATGTTGATCTCCGCGAACTGAACTCGGTCACCATTGAGCATCACGACGAACTCGTGTTCGTCTTCGAGACCGACACAGGTCACGGGCCCAACCTCGAACTCGTCTTCCTCTTCCCCGATATCGACATAGACCTCGTCTTCCCGCGGCGGATCACGTCCTTCGCGTAATCCGTCCTCGCTTTTGCTTTCCACTTCAATCAGATACGTCGCTTCCTCGTGCTCGGAGAAATCGATTCCCGACGCGTCGAACGTCGCCTCCCGATTTCCAGGACCCCCCGTCGTGAGCATCGTTCCTGTCTCCGGCCCTCGGACGTTCTGGTATGTCCACTCGACATCTTCGTCGTGGGCATTCTCGACCTCGGCCACGAGATCGACGGTCAACTCGCTTTCTTCCGGATCGAGCCGGAACGTCGTCCTCCGTTCCATGGTGGTTGCATCGAGGATTTCAACGTCGATCGGGGCGACTTCCACCTCCTCGATACTCTCTCGAAACTGCCCGGAAAACTGGTCTTGTACCGTTCGCACCCGAAGGGTAGCGTCACCGACGGCCAACGGTTCGTACAGCGACGCATCGTCCTCGTCCAACACGAACGGCGTCTCGCCAGTTTCGGACCACTCCTCGCGTATCTCCCACGTGAAGTACTCGTCCTCGTGCTCCCGAGTTGGCGTGATTCCGTCTTCTATCTGATACGTCACTGAGTCGACCACAAGTGGACCAGTATCTGAATGCACGCCAAAAATCTCTTCAGAGAAGTTCTCGAACACCAGTAACATCTTCTCGGCCGCATCTTGGCCGAAGCCACCGAGCTCCGAGAGGAACTTTGCCCCTGGCCCTGCGATCGGGATCGTCCCGACATCGTTGATCCACTCCAACGTCCACGGCTGACTCGTCGCCTCTAGATCAGCCGTCCACGATCCTGGGGTGTCCTCCTCCGAGAAGTCCTCCTTGAAGCTGGTTGGATCGGCATCAATTTCTATGTCCCCCAACTCCGAAGGGAGCCCCTTTTCAAAGCCCTCCAGTGCGAGCCCGACATACGAGATGACGTTTCCGACTGCACCCAATTTCGCTGCCACCGGGGCACCAACACCGGTTACACCCGTCATTACGGAAGTTGACCCGGCCGCCAGTACGGCGAACTCCTGCAGGTCGGCGCTTGCTCCGTGATTGAGCTCCGCGGCAGCCGATTGCACAGCCATCGCCCGATGCAGCTCTTCGGGTGTCACCTTCTCATCTGCCAAATCGATTTCGTAGAGCTCCTCGCCCAAAACGACCATCTCGGCCAGGGCCGTCATCATCCGGTCGGCCAGCTCAGCCTCCTCGATCAGTGCAGTGAGAAGGTCGTCGACATCCTCTTCGTCCACCTCGTCGGAATCGGGGGCATCTTGTGTTGACGCCGTTCGTTGTGCCGGTGAACCGAGCTCTACCGAATGGCCGAGCGAATCCCGGCTGACAGGGACCGAACGGCTCTGACTGGCCGTGATCGATGGGCTAGTTTCGACCGCTTCGAGGGCCGGTGCCTCACCAGCGAGCACGGCTCGAAGATTGGTTGGATTGTCCGGATCAGCGATGCCCTGGAATGCGCCAGCAATTCCCTGTAGCGGGGGAGCAAGCTCCCGAACGTTTGTCTCGAGGAACTCGCCAGTCTCGTCTTCGAACGTCTCGGAGAACGTCTCGAACTGGGTCTCGATTTCGTCGAAAATATCATCGACCGTTCTCGACGGGGACTCGAGGGGCTCGATATCCAGTTCGTATCCGTCACAGGAAACGGTCCCATCTTCGCTTTCGAACACGAGTTCGACGGTGCCCCCACCCATCCAATCGGCTGGATGGACCGGCACGACCAGTTCGGCCTCCTCGTCACCTGTGCGCTCGAGAAGGGCCTGATAGCGTTCGCCCTCATCTGGGTCGTCAATCTCGGCGTCGTGAAACAACGCAACCGGTTCATCTCCGAATGGTTCGACCATCCCCTCCACTTTGATCTTGTTCGCTGGCTTTGACGAGGTCGCTGCCAATGCGGGTTCCTGACAAGCGGCCCGCCCGACTATTGAATCCCAGACAGTTGCACACCCAGCGAGTGCGATACCCCCAGCCAGTGACGCTGATGCAAGCAGTTCCCGACGGTTAACCTGCGGACTCATCGATGGTCGAATGAATCGGCTGGGTTGGTCGGTCCGCGGACGGGCCGCCGGCGATCTGCTTCGTGGTTTTGTCGGAAGGTTCTCTCGTCATCCTCTGAGAGTGATTGTTCGAGTGTCCGTAGTATTCGGTAGAAATGAACCATCATACGATCTGATACCATACGTGGGAGAGAATGTCTCTCTGTATAAGGTTTATTATATATTTCCAACTATGAATCATCTGGCAATGCTTCGACTCCAAGCATCAACATCAACTCGTCGAAACGCTTCTATGACGGGTACAACGCCATGGACTCAGGCGAGGGAACGACCGAACGAAGTGAGGGAGTGGACTCGCCGGGATTTGAACCCGGGGCCTACACCTTGCGAAGGTGTCGATCTGCCACTGATCTACGAGCCCGCACACGGTGCTACCCGGCGTACTCATTAGAACTTTGCGCTTCGCCCCCGCGGACGTGAAGCAGTCGCAACCGCCCCGCGAACAATCCCAACGCGAATCCGACGAAATGCGCGACCAACGCGACCCCCTCACCCGCCGTCGCAATCGTCACCGCCGCTGCCAGCACCACCATCACGATGACCTGTCCCCGCCGGCCCAACTCCAACCACCCGAGCGTGGTCTGTGCGACCGGATTTCCGGCCAGCACGTACCCGACGAGCGCGAGTGCCGCACCGCTGATGCCCAACACCGCCGGGGGCGTCCCCATCGCACTCCCGACGAACGCCTCCGCGATGCCGGCCAGCACACCCGTCGTGATCACGAACGTGTGGAACCGAGTCGTGGTCGTCACCCGCTCGACGAGCAACCCGGCGACGAGAACGACGACCGCGTTCCCAAGTAAGTGACCGGGATCCGCGTGGGCGTAGATGCTCGTGACGACGGTCCACGGCCGATCGAAGACGGGCGGCGAAAGCGCGAACAACCCAACGGCGAGCGGGGTGGCGATCAGGGCGACGAGCCGCTGGCTAGCGAATACGATCGCCATCAAGAAGAGCGTCTGAACCGTCGGCGATCGGAGCGGTGAGCGCACGCACGTCCCCTACGGCCACCGACCCCAAAAAGGTGGGCGTGAGGACACCAATCCGGAACGCTGTCGTCGGTCAGTCCTCGAGGACGATCTCGATACTGACGTCGTTCGGAACCTGAATCCGCATCAGCTGGCGGAGTGCACGTTCGTCCGCATCGAGGTCGATCAGACGCTTGTGAACGCGCATCTCCCAGTGTTCCCACGTCGCCGTCCCTTCGCCATCGGGCGACTTTCGGGTGGGAATCTCGAGCGTCTTCGTCGGCAACGGAACCGGCCCGGACATCGCCACACCGGTCTTCTCGGCGATTTCGCGGACATCGTCGGTGATCTCGTCGAGGTCCTGCGGACTGGTCCCGGCGAGTCGCACACGTGCCTGTTGCATGCGTTACTTCTCGTTGACGCTGAGGACCTTCCCGGCCGCGACGGTCTGTCCCATGTCGCGGATGGCGAAGCTCCCGAGCTCCGGGATCTCGCTGGACGGTTCGATCGAGAGGGGCTTCTGGGGGCGCACCGTCACGATCGCTGCATCGCCCGACTGGATGAAGTCGGGGTTCTCCTCGGCGACCTCGCCGGTCGCTGGGTCCATCTTCTTGTCGATGGACTCGACCGTACAGGCGACCTGCGCGGTGTGGGCGTGGAACACCGGGGTGTAGCCCGCGGTGATCACGCTCGGGTGCTGCATGACGATGACCTGGGCCTCGAACGTCTCGGCGACGCTCGGCGGATCTTCGGCGGCACCACAGACGTCACCGCGGCGGATGTCGTCGCTACCGATGCCGCGGACGTTGAACCCGACGTTGTCGCCAGGTTCGGCGCGCGGCACTTCCTCGTGGTGCATCTCGATCGTCTTGACCTCGCCGCCAACGTCCGAGGGCTGGAAGACGACGTCGTCGCCGATCTCCATCACGCCGGTTTCGATCCGTCCGACCGGCACCGTCCCGATGCCGGAGATCGTGTAGACGTCCTGGATCGGCAGGCGTAGCGGTGCGTCCGTTGGCGGCTCGGGCGCGTCGAGGTTGTCGAGCGCTTCGAGGATCGTCGGGCCGCCGTACCAGGACGTGTTGTCGCTTGCCTCGGCGATGTTGTCGCCTTCGAACGCCGAGATCGGGATGAAGTTAGCGTTATCGGCGTCGAACTGGACCTGGGCGAGCAGCTGCTTGACTTCGTCGACGACGTCGTCGTAGTTGGACTCTCCGTAGTCGACGAGGTCCATCTTGTTGACGGCGACGATGAGCTCGTCGATCCCCAGCGTCCGCGCCAGGAAGACGTGCTCTTTGGTCTGGGGCGCGACGCCGTCGTCTGCCGCGACGACGAGGACGGCGTTGTCGGCCTGACTTGCCCCCGTGATCATGTTCTTCACGAAGTCACGGTGACCTGGGCAGTCGACGATCGTGAAGTGGTAGTTGTCCGTGTCGAACTCCTGGTGGGCGATGTCGATGGTGACCCCGCGCTCTCGCTCCTCGGCGAGGTTGTCCATCACGTAGGCGAACTCGAATCCACCCTTACCCTTCTCTTCTGCTTCCGCTTTGTGCTGTTCGATGACGTGCTCGGGTACGCTCCCCGTCTCGAAGAGGAGCCGCCCGACCAACGTGCTCTTGCCGTGGTCGACGTGGCCAATAATGGCCAAATTCTGGTGGGGATTGTCCTCACTCATGGTTATCTCACGCCCAGAGGCGCTATATCGGTGTCTTTCGGCTGAAGCAGTTAAAACGATTACGATACCGACCGCCACCCATCCCGTTGCGGTCTCGTGGTTTGTGTAACGTGTGCACGGACCACCCCGGTGACGGCGAGTTCGGTTCCCGTGACGATGCTGGGTTCGGCGCTCGCACGTGGGGGTGATTCACCGTCACCGCGGCCGCCACTCAGCCGAGCCGTCCGACATCGGCTAACACCGCCGTCGCGGTCTCGGGACCGCCTGCGCCCCGTCCGCTCAGGCTCAGTCGTCCGGCGTGCTCGGCGTCGATCTGGGCAACGTTCAACGTTCCCGCCACAGCTAGCGGTCCGTGTTCGGGGACCAGTCGGGGACCGACCCGGACGCCCTCACGGGTTGCCTCGCCGATCAACCGGACCGTTCGGCCGTCCTCAGCCGCCAGTTCGAGCGCGCTTCCCGGCAGGTCACGGATCCCCTCGACCGTCGCGTCCGACAGCGTGAACTCCC
The DNA here is from genome assembly GCA_007122875.1 of Salinarchaeum sp. Taxonomy (GTDB): domain Archaea; phylum Halobacteriota; class Halobacteria; order Halobacteriales; family QS-1-68-20; genus QS-1-68-20. The sequence goes on from SKSS01000043.1 coordinate 12,421, forward strand.
GCTCACCGTTGGCGAGGACGTTCGCCAGGATCACACACTTCAGTGCGGCGTCGGTCCCCTCGACATCGAAGGACGGATCGGCTTCCGCCACCCCAAGATCCTGCGCCTCCGCCAGCACGTGATCGTACGCCAGTCCCTCCGCGGCCATCCGCGAGAGGACGAAGTTGGCGGTGCCGTTGAGTACCCCTCGGACCCCGCTGACGCGTGCTGCGCCGACGTCCCTAATGGTCGGGAGAATCGGGATCGCCCCGCCGACCGCGGCGTCGAAGCGGACCGATCCGTCGCTGTCGCGCTCTAGCGCGCGTAGCTCACCGTAGCGCTCCGCGACCGGTCCCTTGTTGGCGAGGACGGCGTGGCGGTCGCGTTCCAACGCCGCGCGCACGTGATCGAATCCGGGCTGGGCGTCCCCGAGGGTCGTCGGCGTCGCCTCGATCAACACGTCGTAGTCCGCCGCGAGGGCGTCCGCGGGATCATCGTCGCCAACCGCTCCAGTGTCGTCTTTGTGCGCCAGCGCGGCCGACACGTCGACGCCAGCGGACTCGACCGTCGCTCCAGTCGAGTCCGCGATCGCCGTCACCTCGTGGCCGTACGAGTCGGCGAACTCCGCGACGGCGCGACCGACCGCGCCGACACCGATCACCGCGAGTCTCACGCGGACCCACCTGCCGTAAGCTCCTCGACGACCCGGAGGTCGGCTTCCTCGGCGATCGTCCGTACGGTCGCGACGGCAGTTTCGACGCGTCCCTCGGCTGCGGCCAGCCGCAGTCGCGCGCTCGCCGGCTCGCCGTCGCCGCGTGGTGCCGTCACGGCCACCTCGTCGACGGTCGCGCCTGCACACGACTCGATCCGCGAGAGCAACGCCGAGAGGTCGGCGTCGATCACTTCGCCGACGAGAATGACCGTCACCGCCTCGCTGTACCGCTCCTCACCCGCACGGATCACGTTCACGCCGGCTGCTCGCAGATCCTCGACGATCGTCTCGAACCGATCCGGTGGACTCTCGACGTCGACCTCGACCGGGATCCGTCCGCGCGGGGTCAGCCTGCCCCGCTCGTGGTAGATCGACAGCAAATTCCCGCCGTTGTCGGCGATCGGCGTCAGCGCCCGCAGGAGTTCACCGGGTTCGTCGGCCAGTTCGAGCCGGACCGTGTACGTCCCGGTCTGGTCGGTTGATCCACTGCTGGTCACTGGAATCCCCCGGTGGTGGATGATTCGTTCGTCATAGGGCACTCTCACCGTCGGGCGCGCTTAAGCGTATAGTCAGTCGCAAAACGTGCGAATAATTCATCTGAATGTCATAAACACAGTTCGATCGCACCAGCAGGTCACTCCGTCGCCGCCTGCGTCCATTCGGGTGTCTCGACCGTTGTCTCGCCCACGTTCTCGATCTCGATCGTCATCGAGATCGTCATCCGCTCGCCATCGTCGTACTCCTCGGTGATCTCGTAGGAGAGCAGCCTCACGATCCCGTCGGCGTCAACGAACACTTGCACCTCGAAGTCGGTTACCTCCTCGGGATCGTACTCCGGTGGGTTCCACGTCTCGACGCCCTCGGCTTCGAAAACCGTCACCTCGTCGCCATCGTGGGTCGTCGTTCCCTCCTCGGTCAGGTCGACCTCGCCGCCGAACACCTGTTCGATGGTGTCCTCGTAGAGCGCATCTTCGCCGTCGACCGGTTCGATCTCACCGTCGAACGGCTCTTCGGCCCGATCGATCGTCTCGTGGTCGTCGATCTCCGTTCTGACGTAGGTGGTCTCCGGCGTCGTATAGCGCTCGGTCACCGACTGGCCGTGCGCGTCCACACGCTCGTATGCGGTTTCGGCGTCGAGATCGACCTGGGTCTCCGTATGAAGCGTCGTCCGCTCACCGTCGCTTTCGATGGAGAGGGTGCTCGTCACGGTGAAACTTCCCGAGTCCCGAACCGTCTCTCCGTGACTCACTGCGAGTTGCTCGCCGTCGACCTCCTCATCGGGGTCGGCGACGGACTCAGCCGAGCCGTCGGGCGTTTCCGTGGGACTGGCTGGCGACGGCGTGGATCGTTCGTCATCGTCGCCGATGCCCGCACAACCGGCCACCGTCCCCATCACGAGCACCACGACGAGCGCGGCCGTCCACCTCATGGGTCGCGTATTGCGATCCTGACGCTTAGAGCCTCCGGTCGGACACGCCAACCGTCCGAAGCTGATCGCTGTCGAAATCGCGTCGGGAAAACGAGAACGAACGGCCCGATCAGAAGTAGTTGATCGATTCCGGAAGCTCCAGCTTCATTCCCTTGCGCTCGCGGATCTCCATGATCTTCTCGTCCTGGAGGTTGTCCGCCATCACGCGGAAGCCGGCGTTCTCCGTGTTCCAGGAGGCACG
>SKSS01000119.1 GCA_007122875.1 Salinarchaeum sp.
GAGGTCCGCCACGTCGTCGACCGTCGCGACGAGTTCGAGGGCCGCGTTCGCCGGTCGGAGGGAGACCTCGTGCCCGTCACCGACCGATCGAATCCCCTCGACGGTTGCCGGATAGACGTTCGGTTCGTCGGGATCGACCCCGAGTGCGACGTTCTCGGGTCGGATCCCCACGACGATCGTCGTCGCACGGCCCATCAGCCCGCGCATCACCCGCGAAACGCGATACCGGAGGTCGCCGATGACCAGGTGTTCGCCCTCCTTTCGGGCGGCCATGAGGTTCATCGGCGGGTCGCCGAGGATCCTCGCGACGGACAGGGTCGCCGGCTGGTGATAGCACGCGGTCGGCGTTCCGATCTGCCCGAGTTCGCCGTCGTGGAGGACGGCGACGCGATCGCCCACCGAAACCGCGACCGACGGATCGCCGGTGCCGTAGAGCATCGTCGCGCCGAGTTCCTTGCCGACGCGTACGAGGTCGTCCTGTACGTCGGCGCGATCCGCTTCGTCGAGCGCGGCGAGCGGGTCGTCACACAGCAGTACCGACGGCTCGGACACGATCGCGCGGCCGATGGCGACCCGCCGTCGCTCAATGTCGGATAGCTCGTCAGGGGTTCGATCCAGTATTCCCTCGAAGTCCATCAGACGGGCGGCTCGGTGGACGTGCTCGTCGATCTCCTCGTCGGGGTGGGTCGTCAGCCCGAACGTGACGTTTTCGCGAACCGTTGCGTCGGAAAGGAGTGTGTCAAGAGATGACACGACGGCGACACTCCCGTGTCGCGTCCGGTCGCTGTCTACGATCTCGCCGTCAATTCGAACCTCGCCGCCGGTCGGCGCGTCGATGCCGGCGACCATGCGAAGGAGCAGCGACTTCCCGCCGCCGGTCGGCCCGGTCACCGCGACGCACTCGCCGTCGTCGATCCCCATCGAGAGTTTCCCGACCGCCAGGAACGAATCACCGCGGTCGCCGAACACCTTCGTGACGCCGTCGAGGCACACCTCGGCCATCGACCTGTTCTCCGTCTCGACGAATAAAGCCGTTCCGTCGTCGGCCGGTGCGACCGACTCACTCCAGCGCGGCGACGACGCCGTCGGTCGCCGTCTCTGGATCGAGGTTCTCGTCGAACTCGGCGACGACGGCTTCGAGTTCCCCGACCACCCTCGGATCGACGGCCGAGCCGTGGGTGATCGTCGTCGTCAGGAAGTCCGCGTCGGTGAACGCCGTCATCTGATCGCGAAGGAACGGTCCGAACTCGTCGTCGGGAACGTCGGTTCTGGGGGGGATCGATCCCGTATGCGAAGTGATCAGTTGCTGGGCGTCGGCGGTCCCACAGTGAGCGAGAAACTCGCGGGCCGTCTCCGGTGACTGACTGCCCGACGGCAGGACGAACGCGCTCATCACCATCGTGTAGATCCCTTCGGTTCCGGGGAAGGGAACGACGTCCCAGTCCGTTCCGTACTCGAACTCCTCGTCGTACCGACGAGCCACCCAATCGCCCTGGTGAAGCGTCGCTGCGTCCCCGGAGACGAGTCGGTCGGCCGCCTCGTTGTCCCCGGTCGCATCGGCGTCCTCCGGACCGTACTCGGCGTACCGTTCGACCATCTCGAACGCGCTGTGAACCTCCTGTTCGTACTCCGCGGCGTCCCCGGAGACGAGTCCGTCGAAGGCGGACGTGCCGTGCTGGCCGACGAACACGGTCTCCCACAGCTGGAGGGTCGACCACGGGGTCTCGGGCCCGTGGGCCATTCCGACGACTCCGTCTCCGTAAAGCGATTCGAGCGCGTCCACGAACCCTTCGGGCGTGCCGACTCCGTCGAGGTCGACGTCAGCATCCTCGACGATTTCGACATTGTAGAAGAGGTTGTTGAGTCGGTTGACGGCGATCGGGACGCAGACGGCGTCTCCGTCCGGGGCGGCCGCCTCCATCGGGCCGTCAAGGTATCCCTCTCGCATGTCGGTGTTCCAGACATCGTTGATCGGCGCTATCGCGCCCTCGTCGAGATACGGCCGCAGTCCCTCACCGGGTCGACTCTGAAACGTCCCCGGTGGGTCGCCGTCGATCACCCGATCGCGGATCTCGCTGTGGGCCGTGTCGGCAGACGGTTCGGACACCCGATCGAGAGCGATTTCAACCTCGCCGTACTCCGCTTCGAACCCGTCGACGAGCGCTTCGAGCGCCTGGGCCTCTTCGTCGGTCCACTCGTGGGCAATCTCGAATCGCTCGTCATTAGCGGTGTCACGCTCGCCCTCGCTGTCGGTGCCTGCGCACCCGGCGAGTCCCGTCAGCCCGACCGTTCCGGCCGCACCGACCGCCCGAAGATACGTTCGTCTGCTCAGCGTGCCGCGGGTGATGCTCACGTGCGTGACTCACGCCGGTTCTGGGAAAGGTTATACTCCTACTAACTGATGGCTATCAGGTTCCTACTGACCGATCGTCGCGTCTCAAAGAGGTGCGCACAAATCCGAGTCCACACGGAGAAGAGCACACCCGAGTCATCGCGGAGAAGAGAACGTCGCAGGTGGACGTGTACACATCGGTTCGCTCGAAGCGGGTCACCGGGCGGGATCGGTTCCGGTTGGGTTTTACCTCCTCCGGCCGCACGGTCGAACGAGCATGACTGACGAGAGCTATCGTGTCGAGGAGGACAGCCTCGGCGAGATCCAGGTGCCCGCGGACGCCTACTGGGGCGCACAGACCCAGCGTGCGGTCGAGAACTTCCCCATCTCGGGGATCACGTTCGGTCGGCGGTTCATCCGCGCGCTCGGGATCGTCAAGAAGGCCGCAGCGAAGGCCAACCGCGATCTCGGCCTGATCGAAGCGGAGACCGCGGACGCAGTCGTGACGGCCGCGGACGAGGTGATCGCCGGCGAGCACGACGATCAGTTCCCCGTCGACGTGTTCCAGACGGGATCGGGCACGTCCTCGAACATGAACGCCAACGAGGTGATCGCCAACCGCGCAGCCGAGATCGCCGGGGCGGAGATTGGCGACCGCGTGGTCCACCCCAACGACCACGTCAACTACGGCCAGTCGTCGAACGACGTGATCCCGACAGCGATGCACGTCTCCGCGATGGAGGCCGTCAGGAAGGACCTGTTACCTGCGCTCGACACTCTCCGTGAGGCGTTCGCCGAGAAGGAAGCCGAGTTCGACGACGTGGTGAAAACCGGCCGGACCCACTTACAGGATGCAACGCCCGTTCGCCTGGGCCAGGAGTTCGGCTCCTATCGGGTCCAGACCGAAAAGGGACTCGCACGGGTGGAGGAAGGGAGCGAGCGCCTTCGCGAACTCGCGCTCGGCGGCACCGCGACCGGGACGGGATTGAACACGCACGAGGAGTTCCCCGAGCGCGCCGCAGAGTACATCTCCGAGGAAACGGGAATCGAGTTCCGGCCGGCGGACAGTCACTTCGAGGCGCAGGCGGCTCACGACGCGATGGGCGAGATCTCCGGGGCGCTGCGAACCGTCGCGGGCTCGCTGAACAAGGCCGCGAACGACCTCCGACTGCTCGCATCGGGCCCCCGGAACGGTCTCGGCGAACTCGACGGTCCCGAGAATCAGCCCGGTTCGTCGATCATGCCCGGAAAGATCAATCCCGTCGTCGCGGAGGCGGTCAACCAGGTCCACACGCAGGTCGTCGGCAACGACGCCGCCGTCGCGCAGGGGTCGGCGCGGGGCGAACTCGATCTCAACCTCTACAAACCGGTGCTCGCACACAACGTGCTGCAGTCGGTCGCCCTGCTCGCGGACGCCAGCGAAATCTTCGCCGAGCGGTTCGTCCGCCGGCTCACGGCTGACCGCGACCGATGTGCCGAACAGGTCGAACGAAGCATGGCGCTGGCGACGGCGCTCAACCCGCAGATCGGCTACGACGCCGCCGCGGAGATCGCGAAGGCCGCACTCAAAGAGGGGAAGACGGTTCGCGAGGTCGCGATCGAGCGTGGGTATCTCGACGAGGACGAAGCCGACGACGTGCTCGATCCGGCCGCGATGACCGAACGAGGCATCCTGGGGCGAGACTGAGCGCTCGAACGGCGGACACTACCGGTTTCATCGGCCGGAAACGATCGGTCCAACTTATGTAGTGCGACGGCGACCCTCACGCAATGAGTTACCGCTGTGATGGATGTGGGTCGGCATTCGACTCCGAACTCGACCGCGACATCCACCGCGATCGATGCGAGGACGGGACGCTTCAGTGTGATCGGTGTGGCGAGCGCTTCCCGGAGGCGAGCGCGACCGACGACGGCTGGCGCTACCGCTGTCCCGGCGACGGCTGTGACGGCGAGGGGATCGGCACCGATCTCTATCGCGTCCGCACGATGCGGGTCGTGACGCAGTGACCCGGTCCGGGTCGATTCGCCCCCGGAAGTGGGCTGCCGATGAGCGCCGAGCGACTGCCACCGGAATACCCGCTCTCTTCTCCGCGAAACCGCATGGTTTTTACCTTGCTTATCGCTTTTGTGGTATATGAGAACGCTCGATCCGCGGGTCCGAATCGTCTGGTTCGTCGGCGTTCTGATTACCGCCGGGATCTTCGGACTCGTCGCCACCGGAATCGATCGGTTTCTCCTCGCGTCGCCCGCTCCGGTTCCGCTCGGTCCGACCACTGCCGCCGTCGTGATCATCTTCGGCGGGATCCACACGGAGCTTCGATACCGCATCTTCGGGTTCGAGGTTCGCGACGACGCGCTGTACATTCGGCGGGGCGTGATAACGCGGATCAGGACGGTCGTGCCGTTCGTTCGGCTTCAGCACGTCGACACCCAGCGCGGGCCGGTCGAGCGCACGCTCGGGTTGTCGTCGGTCGTCGTCTACACCGCCGGCTCACGACAGGCCGACGTTTCGATCCCCGGACTGGTCGTTGAGGACGCCGATGATCTCCAAGAGCGGCTTCGCGGACTGGCGATCGAGAGCGAGTACGAGGACGCCCTCTGAACCATGCGACAGCTGCACCCGATGACGCCGCCGTACCGGGGGTTCGCGAGGGGAGTGAGCTTCGGCTCGCTGTTTTTCTTCCTCACCCTGATCGGCGGCGACGCGATCGGCCTCCACGGAACCGGTCCCGCCGTGATCGCGGGCACGATCGGCATCTTGCTCGGCGGCGGGTACGAGGTCGCGTACTACCGACGATTCGGCTACGAACTGACGGCCGACACGTTCGACATCGCCTCCGGCGTGATCTCCCGTCGTCGTCGGGAGATCCCCCTCAGGCGAATCCAGAACGTTGACATCGAGCGAAACGTCATCCAGCGAATCCTAGGCGTTGCCGAACTCAGACTGGAGACGGCAGGTGGCGGACAGACCGAAGCGCGACTCCAGTACGTCGGATACGACGAAGCGAAGCGCCTCCAGCGGGATATCCGCCGTCAAAAGCAGGTCGTCGAGGAGGAGCACACGGACGAGACGGCCGACGAACCGATCGACAGACCCGAGCGCGAGGAGCGCGTCGACGCCGACGAGGAAGAGGAGCTGTTCGAGCTAACTCCACGAGAACTCGTGTTGCTGTCGGTGCTGTCGTTCGACGCCGGCTTTGGCTTTTTCTTCGGCGTCGTCTTGCCGACGCTGTTCATCTTCGGGGCCGCATCGCCCGAGGGTCTCGTCGGATTGGTCACGAACCTCTCGGGGTTCGCGCTCGTCGCCCTCGGACTGGCAGCGCTCATCGTCGTCGGGATCGCGTGGATCGTCAGCGCGGGGCGAACGTTCGCCCGTCACTACGGCTTTCAGCTGTCGCGGGTCGGTGACGAACTCCGGTACGAGCGCGGCTTGCTCCAGCGCTACGATGGAAGCATCCCGATCGACAAGGTCCAGACGCTGACGATCCACGAGAGCCTCCTCAAGCGTCAGATCGGCTATGCAACGCTCGGAATCGAGACGGCTGGCTACTCACCCGGACAGGCACCCTCCGGCGGCTCCGAGGCCGCGGTTCCACTCGCCACGCGTGGCCGTGTCAACCGGCTGGCAAACGAGATCGAGCCGATCGGGGTCGTCGAGTTCGAGCGTCCGCCGAAGCGTGCCCGTCGCCGGTACGCTGCGCGGTACACGATCGTCATCGGGATCGTGACCGGCATCCTGTTCGCGGCGGATGCGCTCGTCGGTACGCCGGCGGCGTGGTACGCGCCGCTGGTTCTACTGGTGCTCGTTCCGCTGGCTGCACACCTCAAGTGGACCAACCGGGGCTATCACGCCGACGACGAGTACTTCGTCGCACGAAACGGATTCTGGCGACGAACGACCCGATTCGTCCCCCACTACCGCATTCAGACGGTCGTGGACACGCGGACGTTCATCCAGCGGCGCTGGCGACTCGCGAGCGTCACGGCGGATACGGCCGGTTCGATGAGTCTCGTCGGGCAGGACGCGACGGCCGTCGATTACGACGAGAACGACGCCGCCGACCTCCGCGAACTCCTCGCTCGCAGACTGCAGGAGCGACTCCACCTCCGGAAAGAGAAACGGCGGGAGCGGGAGATGCGCGTGGGACGGGAGCGAGTCGTCGAGGAAGTGTCCGGACCGATCCGGAACGACGAGGATCGGACGCCGAGCGAACCGCACGACGGCCCCTCCGACGGCGAGTCGTCGGAAGGCGATTCGGATGATACCGGCGATTCGAACGCCGCGAACGATCGAGAGACCGCCGACGATCCGGATCCCGAAGAAGGGGCCACGGATCCCGCCGTGGATCGGGGACATTCCGACGACGACCGACCGTCGCGGTGAATCGGCTGATTATCGACCAGCGCGGCGATCGCGTACGCCTGCGCGAATCCGATCGCGGTATCCCGCCCGACCATCGAGGTGTTCCGATCGAACTGGAACGCTTTTTTATCGTTCGGTCACCCACTCCCGACAATGAGCGATCGCGATTACGACGAGTTGGGTCTGGTAGCCGGGCTGGAGATCCACCAGCAGCTCGACACCGAGACGAAGCTATTCTGTGGGTGTCCGACCGAGGTGCGCGACCCCGAGGCGGCGACCCGGACGTTCACCCGCTTTCTTCATCCGACCCGGAGCGAACTCGGCGAGATCGACGAGGCGGCCTTAGAGGAGAGTCGCGTCGATCGGGAGTTCGAGTACCTCGCGTACGATAGCACCTGTCTCGTCGAGGAGGACGACGAGCCGCCCCGGCGACTGGACGAGGAAGCCACCGAAGTCGCCCTGGAGATCGCCACGCTGCTCGACATGACACCGGTCGATCACGCCCACGTGATGCGAAAGATCGTCGTCGACGGCTCGAACACGAGCGGCTTCCAGCGAACCGCGAAGATCGCCGACGGCGGAGCCATCGAGACCGACGACGGAACCGTCGGAATCGAGGACCTCATGCTCGAAGAGGAGAGCGCCCAACGAATCGAGGAGACCGACAGCGGCGTCCGGTACGGTCTCGACCGACTCGGCGTCCCCCTCGTCGAGATCGGCACGTGTCCGGACATCCGAACCCCCGAACAGGCACGCGAGGCCGCCGAACGGATCGGCATGCTGCTTCGCTCGACGGGCGCGGTCAAGCGCGGGCTGGGCACCATCAGACAGGACGTGAACGTCTCGATCGCCGACGGCGCACGGGTCGAGATCAAGGGCGTCCAGAGCCTCGACGACATCGACGACATCGTTCGAAACGAGGCCGAGCGTCAGGCCACGTTGCTCGAAATCGCGGACGAACTCGGCGAACGCGAGGCGAGCGTCGGCGATCCGACCGACGTAACCGAACTCTTCGCCGACACCGAAAGCGGCGTGATTCGCGGGGCGCTGTCGGATGGCGGTGAGGTCTGGGCCGTTCCGCTCTCCGGGTTCGATGGTCTCGTCGGTCGGGAGATCCAACCCGACCGTCGGCTGGGAACCGAACTCTCGGATCACGCGAAGCGCCACGGTGCGGGTGGGATCTTCCACACCGACGAGCTACCGGCCTACGGCATCACCGAGGCGGAGGTCGTCGACCTCCGGGAGGCGACCGGAGCCGACGAGGACGACGCGGTCGCGCTCGTCGCCGCGGGACCGGAGATCGCCCCACAGGCGATCGACGCCGCGGCACGGCGGGCCGAGACGGCCATCGAGGGCGTCCCCGAGGAGACCCGTGGCGCGAACGAGGACGGCACGACCCGCTATCTCCGCCCGCTCCCCGGCGCGGCACGAATGTATCCCGAAACCGACGTGCCGCCGGTCGATCTCGATCCGTCCGGCATCGAGGCTCCCGAACTGCTCACCGAGCGGGTCGACCGCTACGTCGCGGAGTACGGTCTCGACGACGGACTCGCCGAGCAGGTCGCCTACGGTGAGCGAATGACGCTGTTCGAGGACGTGGTCGACTCCGGAGTCGATCCGACGCTCGCGGCCGGCACGCTGGCGAGCACGCTGACTGAGTTGCGACGTGACGACGTGGCCGTCGAGAACCTGACTGACGACCACCTTCGGGACGCGCTCGTCCTCGTTCACGAGGGGGAGGTTCCCGGCGAGGGGATGGGTGCTCTCCTGACCGCGCTCGCCGAGCAACCCGAACTGACGGCAGCCGAAGCGGTCGAGGAGGAGGGCCTGGGTGGCGTGGCCGAAGACGAGGTTCGAGCGGCGGTCGTCGAGGTCGTCGAACGAAACGAACAGCAGGTGACCGAGGAGGGAATGGGCGCGTTCTCGGGGTTGATGGGCGAGTGCATGGGTGCGCTCCGCGGAAAAGCCGACGGTGAGGTCGTCAGCGACGTGCTTCGCGAGGAGATCGGCAAACGGACGTGACGATCCGGCTGTTCGCACTCCCCTTCACTCTCGGTCAGAGCCGTTCCGATCCCTCATCGCGGCCCGTCTGAACACGCCCGTCAGCGTAATCGCCTCCCGGTCGGTGAGGGTGGTCCGGCCGATCAGCCGGCGGAACAGTCGCTGAGTCTTCGGTCGCTTCTCCTCGGGGTGGCCGATCGTCACGAGGAGGTCCGCGAAGCGTTCGTGTAGACGTTCGACTGCGGCCGGATCGGCCCGATCGCGCGTCAGGTCGGGGAGGTGGTCGTCGGCGAGTGCCAGTTCGCGGAGTTCGTAGCAGGCGATCGTCGCCGCCTGTCCGAGGTTGAGCACCGGATAGTCCGGATCGGCCGGGATCGTACACACCCGATCGATGCGTGCTAGCTCCTCGTTCGTGAGGCCGACGTCCTCGCGTCCGAACACGAGCGCGACGGGTTCGTCGGTGCGTGCGAGGTCGTCGCCGAGCTCGGTCGGCGTGGCGACCGGATACCTGACGTGGCCGGTGGCGTTCTCGCCCGTAATCGCGGTAAAACCGACGGTGTGATACGACTCGACGAGCGCGTCGAAGGTGATCTCACGGGCGGCCGGAAGCACGTCGTCGCGAGCCTGTCCGGCGAACCCGTAGGCTTCACCCATCGGATCGAGCGGGGGCGGATCGATCAACAGGAGGTCGGTGAATCCGAAGTTCTTCATCGCGCGGGCGATCGTTCCGACGTTGCCCGGCGTCTGGGCGTCCACGACGGCGATTGCGGGGACGGTCATTCGAACTCAGCTCGGAGGCTCGCGGGAGGGATCGAGATCGGTTTCGGGGTCTTCCAACGTCTCCCGAGGGCGATGCTGATCGTTCCCATGTGCGCTGCTACGTCCCACCGTCGCAAAAAGACGACCGATCCGAGAGACGCGAGCGATCGTACGGCGAGTGTGTCAGATAGTAGGATGGTATCCGCAAACGTTATTTATCGAATTGCTGTACATTCACCAATGACCAGAGCGCTCTTCGGTCCGATCGGTCTCGTCATGGCACTCGTCCCACAGCACGTCCTCCGGTGGTACGAGCGAATCGCACTCGAGGAACCGGACGCCTGCGAGGCGCGCCCGTGGGTGGTGTCGGCGATCCGTGCGGAGGGCCTCGTGTACCTCCTGGTCGCGCTCGTCGGCGGACGTGCGTCCTCAGTGCTGAAATCAGTCGTCGGTGGGGTTAGCCTCGTAGCCCTGTTGTTCCCACGTCGGTATCTCGACACCGGTCACGCCCTCGTCTACGAAAACTCCGACGACGTCACGCCGAACGACGGGATCGAATCGGTCGTCCGGGGGCTGGGGATCGCGTTGCTCGTCGTGATGATCGTAGAAACGCTGCGAAGCCGCCAGCGCAGGTAACTGTGCGTTCACGCGGGTATCGTAACGCAGGTCGCTACATTCGAACGGTCATGGACCAAGTAAGAGAAAACTTATACCGGAGGCATTTGAATGGACCCATGGAAGCCGGAGGGGCACTCGGGTAGGGGTACGCGCGTGCAACTCCGGTCCACTCATGCGATTCGTGCGAAACCCAGAGATCCACCAGCGGTTGCTCTCCGGGACGAAACCTCCTGGCACTCGCGCTGGAGGAACCGATGAACTTCGCCGAGTGGGAACCGGTCTACGAGGCGATCGTGGCGGAGTTCGGATTCGATCGGGAAGCGGACGAACACGCGCGTGACGTGTTGGCGACGCTGACCGGGCCGTTCGACCTCGACCGATTCTCGTTTGCGGGACGAACCGTCGCGGTCGCCGGAGCGGGACCGTCCCTCTCCGAGGAGATTACACGCGCCGACACCGCCGACGTCGTGGTTGCCGCCTCGACGGCCGCCGATACCCTCCTCGACGCGGGCGTGGCGGTCGATCTGCAGGTCACCGATCTCGACGGAAACGAGGAGACCACCCGCGAACTGACGTGTCGAGGTGTCCCCGTCGCCGTTCACGCCCACGGTGACAACGTCCCTGCACTCCGCGAGCACGTCCCACGGTTCGACGGCGAGAACGTCCTCCCGACGACCCAGGCCGCCCCGACCGGTCCGGTGATCAATCCCGGTGGCTTCACCGACGGTGACCGCGGTGCCTTTCTCGCAGATCGCCTTGGGGCGGACGCGCTCGTCTTTCCAGGGTGGGATTTCGACGATCCCACCGTTGGACCGATGAAAGCGAAGAAACTCGTGTGGGCAGAGCGGCTTCTGCGGTGGCTGGAGCGGCGACGTGATGAGCGCTTTTCGATCCTCGATGATCGTCGCGACCGAATCGACGAGAGCGTGTTCTCTCCGTAGCACCACGCGAGAACGGATTTTCGTGTACCACGCGAAAACACACTTTCTCCATGGCACCACATGAGAGCGTGGTTACCCGGACGCTCAAACGGCTCTTTGACTCAACGAAAGGGCTTCTTGGGTTCCTCCCGTATCGACGGTCATCACCCATGTCCCGAAACCGACGCGAGCTGCTGGCGGGAATCGCGCTCGCGGGCGTGCTTCTCGCCGGCTGTCTCGACGAGGGGGACGCATCGGGCGACGACGGCGATCCCGACGAACCCACTCCGTCTTCGGGCACTCCCGCTGTCGGGAACCCCAACGTGGACGAGCCGACGCTCTCGGCGGTCGTCGCAGACAACACCGCGTTCGCGCTCGACCTTCACCGCGAACTCGTCGACTACGAACCCGGCGAGAACCTGTTCGTCTCGCCGTACAGCATCTCGGTCGCATTGGCGATGACGTGGGCCGGTGCACGTGGTGAGACGGCCGACGAGATGGCCGAGACCCTCCGATTTGCCGTCGACCAGGACGACCTCCACCCGGCGTTCGCGGCCCTCCAGGCCGAACTCGGGGAGCGCGGGGCGGACGACGAGGAGGAGGACCAACCGTTCGAGTTCAACGACGCGAACGCCCTCTGGGGGCTCGACGAGTATCCCTACCGGGAGTCGTTTCTCGAGACGACCGACGAGCACTACGGGGCGGGGCTCCGGACGCTCGACTTCGCCGCCGATCCGGAGGCCGCCCGCCAGGAGATCAACGAGTGGATCGAAACCGAGACCGAAGAGCGGATCGACGAACTGCTCCCCGAGAATTCGGTCGACGAGGACACCCGGCTCGTCCTCACGAACGCGATCTACTTCCTCGCGACCTGGGCGAAGACGTTCTCAGAGGACGCCACAGAGGACCGACCGTTCACCGCGCTCGACGGCTCGACGGCGGACGTGCCGTTGATGAGCCAGTCAGAGCGCTTCCCGTACGCCGAGGTCGATGGTCACCAGGTGATCGAACTGCCGTACGTCGGCGAGGAGGTCGGGATGGTGGTGATCCTCCCCGCCGCCGGCGAGTTCGAGACGGTCGAGCAAGAGCTCGACGGGGAGCGCCTCGCCGAGCTCTTCGACGCGCTCGACGATCGGGAGGGCCGGATCGAACTCCCTCGATTCGAGTTCGAGTCGGGAGTCGACCTCTCGGAGACGCTCGCCGGAATGGGAATGCCGACCGCCTTCGAGGAGGGTGCGGCCGACTTCTCGGGGATGGCCGATCCCGAAGCGGCTGGCGAGGGGCTGTTCATCGGCGGCGTCTACCACGACGCGTTCGTCGCGGTCGACGAGGAAGGGACGGAGGCTGCGGCCGCGACCGGCGTCGTGATGCAACCAGACTCCGCGCCGCTCGACCCCTTCGAAATGACGGTCGATCGTCCGTTCCTCTTCGCGATTCGGGATCGACCCACCGACGCGATTCTCTTTCTCGGCCGGGTCGTCGACGCCCCGGCTGCCCAGGGATGAGCGCGCTAGGCCGATCCACTCTCACGGCGCGAGCGTCTCGATCGTCTCCGTGATCGTCGCTCCGTCCGCACCTCTCGGAAACGAGACCGCCACGGCGTCCACACCGTCGATCGACTCGAACTCCTCGACGATCGCCCGTGCGTGCTCCGGCGTTCCGGCCGCGCCGAACGTATCGAGGAGGTCGTCACTGATCGCCTCGACCGCGCCGTCCTGGTCACCGCTCCCCCACCGGGCGGCGATCTCGTTCGCCTCCGTCTCGAAGCCCTGTCTGGCGAGCGAGTCTCGGTAGTACGTTCCCATCGCCCCGACGTAGAAGGCGAGATGCTCGCGGGCCAGCCGACGGGCACGCTCGCCGTCGTCGAGCGCACAGCACGTCAGCGAGAGGGTCACTCGCAGGTCGGCGGGATCCTTCCCGGCGAGGTCGGCCCCACGGTGGAAGTCATCGAGGCGGTCGGCCAGTCCCTCCGGCGAGAGCATGAGCGCGTGCCAGCCGTCGGCGAACCGGCCGGCTAGCTCGACCGCCTTCGGACCCATCCCCGCGGCGTCGATCTTTGGTGGGATTTCGGGTGGATCACAGCGCAGCCGGAACCCCGTCACGTCGAAGGCGTCACCTTCGTAGTCGACCGGCTCGCCGGAGACCACCTGTCGGACGATCTCGACGCACTCACGGGTTCGTCGGAGGGGCCGATCGAAGGATGCGCCGTGCCACGCCTCGATCACGGCCGGCCCGCTCGGGCCGACGCCGATCCGTGCGCGGCCATCCGAGAGTTCGTCGAGCGTCGCCGCGGTTTGACCGATCAACGCAGGCGAGCGCGAGTAGACGTTGAGGATGCTGGGCCCGATCCCGATCGACTCCGTTCGTTCCGCGATCGCCGACAGCGTTGTGACCGCATCCCGTCCCCACGTCTCGGGGAGCCACGCACGGTCGTAGCCGTGAGCTTCGGCGACGACTGCCTGTCCGACGATGTCGTCGAGCGACGGCTGGGCCGCGACCGGAAGGTGAACATCTCGGGTCGTCATGGCGCGTGAGTCGAGCCGACCGACCATAACGCTGCTCCAACGCCATCCAACGGACGGTCGGTTTGGCGTTCCCCTCGCTTTCACAGCCGTCGGGACCGTACGGGTCGTATGCACCTACACTGGCATCGTCGTGATCTCCGCGTACCGGACAACCGGGCGCTCGCGGCGGCCGTCGCGTCGGCTCCCGTCACGCCGGTTTTCGTACTCGATCCGACCGTGCTGAGACACGGGTCGCCGCCGCGGATCGGGTTTCTGCTCGACTGCCTTCGATCGCTCCGAGCGGACTACCGCGAGGTGGGAAGCGAGTTACTGCTCACGCGTGGTGAACCTGCCGAGGTGCTTCCCGCGCTCGCAACCGATCTCGACGCCGATCGGATCGTCTGGAACCGGGACCACTCGGGTCTCGCTCGCGAGCGCGACGCGACCGTGCGTCGCGCGCTCGCCGAAGCCGACATCGACCACGAGTCGTTCCACGACGCCCTGCTCTTCGAGCCGGGATCGATCACCACGAACGAGGGAACGCACTATCGTGTGTTCTCGTACTTCTGGCGGAAGTGGCGGGAGCGAGCGAAGCGTGATCCCGTCGAGGTCGACACGACGGCGCTCGTGGACCCGGAGTCCGATGCTCACGGGGCGGGAGAACGGCCGACGCTCCACGACCTCGGCGTCGAGGAGCCTGACGTGACACTCCCCGACGCCGGCACGGCGGCCGCCCGGAAGCGCCTCGACGCGTTCGTCGACGGACCGATCTACCGGTACGCGGACCGGCGTGATGTTCCAGCCGATGAGGGTACCTCTCGGCTCTCGCCCGACTTGAAGTGGGGAACGATCGGGATTCGAGAGGTGTACAGGGCGACTGAGGGTGCAATGGCCGCGGCGGACGGGACCGACGAGGAGGATTCAGTCGAGGCGTTCCGATCACAACTCGCCTGGCGGGAGTTCTACGCACACGTACTGGCCGCGAACCCCGAGGTCGTGACGGAGAATTTCGTGAACTTCGCCCAGCCGA
>SKSS01000101.1 GCA_007122875.1 Salinarchaeum sp.
CAGTTCTCGGGCGGCATGCGCCAACGTGCGGTGATCGCGATGGCGCTCGCCTGTGATCCCGACCTGTTGATCTGTGACGAGCCGACGACCGCGCTCGACGTGACCATTCAGGCGCAGATCCTCGAACTGCTCCAGCAGCTCCAACGCGAGCGCAACCTGGCGATGATGTTCATCACCCACGACATGGGCGTCATCGCCGAGATCGCCGACCGGGTGAACGTGATGTACGCCGGCCAGATAATCGAACACGCCGACGTCCAGACGATATTCGACGAACCAAAACACCCCTACACCAGGGGGCTGCTCGAAAGCATCCCCGGACGGAACCCCGATGCCGATCGCCTGCCGACCATCGAGGGCGACGTTCCGACCCCGACCGAACCGGCGCAGGATTGCCGGTTCGCCCCCCGCTGCGGGGAGGCGTTCGACGCCTGCCACCGGGTCGCGCCGCAGGCCGTCGCCGTCGGTGAAGGAGAGCACCACACGGCCTCGTGTCTGCTCTACCCGGAGGACCGGTCGAGAGAGGACGCGATCGACCACCATCGACGGCTGCTCGCAGGCGAGGAGGGTGAGGACTCGTGAGCCAGAACGTCGAACAGGCTGCCCACGAGCGTGCGAGTGTCGGCGAGGCGCTCGTGCAGATCGACGGTCTGAAGACGTACTACGAGGACGGTGGACTGCTCTCCAGCCATCCCGTCAAGGCCGTCGACGGCGTGAGCTTCGAGATCGACAGAGGGGAGACCCTCGGGTTGGTCGGCGAATCCGGCTGTGGGAAGACGACGCTCGGACGGACGCTCGTCCAGCTCGAATCGGCCACCGATGGCGAGATCCTTTTCGACGGGACCGACATCACTGAACTTCGCGGAGACGATCTCAAGGAGTGGCGGCGGCGGACTCAGATGGTGTTTCAGGATCCCGATTCCAGCCTGAACAACCGGATGACGATCGGAGAAATCGTCCGTGAACCGCTCGACGTGCACGCGGTGGGAACGCCGCGAGAGCGTCGTGCACGGGTGCGAGAACTCCTCGAAGTCGTCGGACTACGCGAAGAGCATTACTACCGGTACCCCCACCAGTTCTCCGGCGGGCAGCGCCAGCGGATCGGCATCGCACGGGCGCTCGCGCTCGAACCCGAGTTCATCGTCCTCGACGAGCCGGTGAGTGCGCTCGACGTCTCCGTCCAGGCACAGATCCTCAACTTACTCGAGGATCTCCAGAAAGAGTTCGATCTTACCTACCTGTTCATCGCCCACGACCTCTCGGTCGTCCGCCACATCTGCGACCGCGTCGCCGTGATGTATCTCGGACACGTCATGGAGATCGGCGCCACCGAGGAGATGTTCCGTGACCCGGCGAACCCGTACACGCAGTCGTTGCTGTCGGCGATCCCCGAACCCGATCCGTCCCACGACACCGACCGGATCACCCTTCGAGGGACCCCGCCGAGCCCCCGCGATCCGCCCGAGGGCTGTCCGTTCAGCACGCGCTGTCCGATGAAGGTCCGACCGTCGGCGTACCGCGATCTCGACGGAGAGGTCTGGGAGCGCATCCAGATCTTCCGTGAGGTGCTCCGCCAGCGGATGAACGCGGAGATGGGATTGAAAGATCGGATTCGTGATCTGCTGGGGCGTGACACCCGCTTTAGCGACATCGACGAAATTCGCGAAGAGCTGTTCGGCGACGTCACCCTTCCGGATTCCGTTCGTGGCCATATCGAGGAGGCGATCGATTACGTGGCCGATGCCGACGAGGCGGCAGCACACCAGTACCTCGACGAGCAGTTCGGAAGCACCTGCGACGAGGACCCCCCAATCCAACACGACGTGGGAGGCGGACGGCTCAGCCTCTGTCACCGCCACCTCGACGATCACGCGAACCCCGAGGACGTTCACGACGAACTGAACGTCTTTACGGGAGAGTCGGAGTAACACCTCACGCCTCCGGTGGGGAGAACCGTACGGGTTCGCGCTGATTCTTCTCGCGTGTGACGATGATTCTTCCTCACGGTTCGCGTCGAGCGCCCGGGTGAGCAACACCCATATACGCTCGCGTTAGAAAAGGCCGACCATGGCGGGATTTCGAGAGCAAGACCCCGACGGCTCCCCGAGAGAACCCGACGTGTACCGAAACGCCTGGCAGCACACGCTCGACGACATGGAGGCGATGGCCGACGAACTCGAAGCTGACGGGTGGGAGGTGGTGACGATTCCCGCCGGAGATACCGCTCCGGAACACCCGGATGTCGGCGATAGCGACCGGTTCGGGCTGGTCCACGTGGTTCCCGGCAACAAGGCGGACGACCTCGCCGAGTTGGTCGACGGACGTGAGTTCCCGACATACGATGTCTACCGGGCGACGTTCCAGCGGCGGGTGTTTCTCGTGACCGCGTTGTTCGATGAGGACGCGAAGTGTGCGATCATGATCGCCGGAACGTACGAGCGCAAGCACGCTCGTCAGTTGATCGAGACCGCACGGGAGGAGGGTGTGATGTACACTCACGTCCAACGGATCGACAAGACGCCGGTCGCGAGGTTCGAACACACCGACGTAGAGAAGTTCTTCCCGGAAACCGAGTGATCGCCGTTCGTGCGCTGCGACTCGCTCCGGATGGCGGCCGCAGTCGAGGCTGCCGCCACCGGTAGGTACTTGCAACGGGCAACGGTGGTGGTAATATGTCAGTCACACACCGCAGCGAGCGAATCGAACTCGCCCGGTTGCCCTCCGGAGTCCGGATCGAAACGACGGTTCACACCTACGAGGGCGACGAGGACGGCCCGACGCTCTACACGCAGGCCGCCCAGCACGGCCGCGAGGTCAACGGAACCGCTACCCTCCGACGGCTTCACGAACGGCTGCTTGACGCCGACGGCTTCGCCGGACGACTGGTTGCCGTTCCCGTCGCCGATCCGCTCACGTTCGATCACGTCTCCTACACGACGCCGGAGATCCTCGACAGCGTCAACGCGAACATGAACCGGTGCTGGCCGGGCGACGAGGACGGGTCGCTGCACGAGCAGATGGCCGCGACGCTCTGGGAGCACGCGACCGAGGCCGACGCCATCGTCGACCTTCACACCGGGAGCCCGGACATGGCGACGCACGTCGTGTTCATGGAGGGCGACGGTCCCTCCCGCGATCTCGCGCTCGCGTTCGGTACCGACCTGCTCCTCGGCGAGCAGGCGGGCGAGGACGCCGACGAGGAGTGGGAACAGCGTGACTTCTCCGGAAAACTCCGGGTCGCCGCCACCCGCGAGGGGATTCCGTCGATCACGCCCGAACTCGCACACAGCAAGCAAATCGTTGAGGACGCCGTCGAGATCGGCGTCGTCGGCATGGAGAACGTCCTCCGCGAACTCGACATGCTTCCGGGCGATCCCGTCGAGAACGGCGATCCCGTCCTCGCACGCAATCACCTCGGACGGGTGACGGCCGAGACCTCTGGGCTGTTCCGCTCGAACCCCGACATCGCTGTCGGCCAGCGGATCGAGGAGGGCCACCCGCTCGGGACGCTCTACGATCCCACGACGTTCGAGGTCCTGCAGGAACCCGTCACCGACCGCGACGGGGTGCTGTACTCGCTCGCGCTGGAGGCGACCGTCACGTCGGGGGCTGGGCTGGGGAACGTGGCGATGATCCGCGACGAGAACCCCGAGTGATCGGCTTCGCGTTTACAGTTGTGCTTCGATCTCTTCTCGCAGCGCCATCGTTTTCAGTTCCACTCGTACGTCCTCAGCGCTCATCGGTGCCCGAGGGTCCGCACCGATACGCGTCGCGAAGGCCTCGACCGTAGGCAGTGCGATCTCGAAATGATCGAGGTCCGAACGGACCGGTATCGTCTCCTCGTAGCGTTCGTTCATACGGACGAGTACTTCTGCTCCAGTCACGGGGTCCTGTATGAGTGTGTACTCCGACGCGATAGCCGGGACCATCGCGCGCTCGGTCCGCAGGACATCATAGGACTCTTCGATCAGGAGTGTCAGTTGAGGAGGATCACGCCCCTGTCGGTCGTCCCGTTTTGCGTACGTGAAAAACGACTGTTCGTCGAGGGCTGCGGTGAGCGTCACGTGCTCGGCATCATCGTCGATGCCACCGAGCAGATCGGCGATCGTCTCGGCATCGACTGGATCGAAGACGGCCCGGAGAACGGTCTCCAGCGTCTGCTCCGGTCCCTTCATGACAGCGATCGAGTGCGGCGAGCGAATAGTCGTTTCGGAGGGCGTCGATCCCGCCGTGTTCACGAGCGGTCCGTGAAAATGTTCGATATCGTGATCGTCGACACGAGTTATCCCCGTCGGTCGATAGCTCACATGTGGGAGATCAAAGCGACCGGACCGTCCGTGCCAGCACGTCCACGCCGATCGGAAGTGAGTCCTCGTCGATGTCGAAGCGTGCGGTGTGGTGGCCGGCGGGATTGCTCGCGCCGATCCCGACGTACGTGGCCGTTCCGCCATTCTCCTGTACCTCCCGGATCAGATAGGAGGCGTCCTCGCTCGCGCCGAAGTCCACTCGGCCGACGACTTCGTCGACACCATCGGCTCCGCTCGCGGCATCGACGACCGTCTCCACGAGGTCGTCGTCGGCCTCGAACGTCGTCGTCTTCCCGTACAGCGAGGTCTCCACGTCGACCTGGTGGGCCGTTGCGGCACCGTCGATGATCGACCGCGCCCGGTCGAGCATGTACTCGTTCAACTCGGCGGTTCGTCCGCGGACCTCGACGCGCATCGTCGCGCGTTCGGAGATGACGTTCTGGGCGTTCGGCGAGTACACCTCGCCGACGTTGATCCGGGTGACGCCATCGGCGTGTCGCGGAATCCCGTAGAGGTTCTGGATCGCCGTCGCGGCCGCCTGCAGGGCGTTCCGGCCGGCGTTCGGTTCGCCGCCTGCGTGAGCGGGTTCGCCCTCGAACGTCACGTCGAGTTTCGCGTTCGCCAGCGGGCGCTCGTAGGAGGCGATCACGGTTCCCGTCTCGCGGCCGAGACCGAGGTGGACCGCGAGCAGGTGATCGACGTCGGTGAGATGCTCGGTCCGGCTCATCGGGAGACCGCCACGACCGCCCTCCTCGGCCGGCTGGAAGAACAGCTTCAGCGTGCCGTCGAAGCCGCTCGACTCGTCGAGTTCTCGCGCCAGCCCGAGACCGATCGTCGCGTGGCCGTCGTGGCCGCAGGCGTGCATCTCGCCATCGTGCGTCGAGACGAACCCCTCGCGAGCGGGGCGGTGGTCGTCGTCGGTCGCCTCCTGGCGTTTCAGCGCGTCGATGTCCACCCGAATCCCGACGGTCGGCCCGGAGCCGTCACCGTACGTCTTCTCGGCGACGACGCCCGTGATCCCGTCCATCTCCTCGAGGTACTCTTCCGGGGCCCCCTCGTCGCGAGCGCGCTCCTCGGCGGCCGTGAGCGTGTCGTCGTCGGGTACGCCCAGTCGCTCGCCAGGGGCCACGGCGTCCGAGCCGAGGTGGAGGTCGAAGCCGCGCTCGTCGAGTTCTTCAGCGAGCAGTGCGGTCGTCCTGAACTCGGTCCAGCCGACCTCCGGGTGAGCGTGGAGGTCGCGTCGAAGCTCCGTGAGATCCATGTCGGCAGTGCTGACCATGGTGATGAGAGGGCAACGAACGGAGAAAACGGTGTGGATACCGGCCAGTCGTCGAGTGCTCGTCGCGGGGCGAGTCGTCAGCGTCGCCGGATGGGCATCGGTCGGATCGGTGGCCTGACTTCGCCCACGACCTCAGCCGTGGGCGGAGCCAGATCGAGCAGTAGCTTACTTCAAGGTAACGTTACACTTACCTTCCAGTCAGAGTACACTTATTACCCATCCTTCGCTTGTCAGTTTCGAACCGGGATCGAAGGGATATGTCGCAGAATCCAGAGTATCGGGGCCATCGGTTGAGGAGAAAACCCCGACGATGCCGACCGACTCGACGCAACTGCTGAAGCGCTGTGGGATCCGGGAGCATGTGAAGATGACAGACAAACAACAACCGACGACGAGGCGACGTGCGTTGGTGGGGGTCGGTACCCTGTTAGCGACGGTCTCGAACGCTGGCTGTACGGTCACTATCGGCGATCACGAGATAACCGTCTTCGACGGGGAGGGAGGTTCGCCCCGCGAAGCCGACGGGACGACGCCATCGACGCCGACCTCAGAGGAGACGCCGACGCTCGAACCGACCGAGGAGTACGGAGGCCATGGGTACGGCGAGGATGGCTACGGGGGCGTCGACCCGTGATGCGACCCAGGAGAACGACATGACTCGAACACCAAACCACAGATACAACGTACCCGAGGAGGGTGAGCAGAACTGGCACGTGCCGCTGAACGAGAACTTCGAACGGTACGACGTCGACATCGAAATCCGCGACGAGAGCCACGCGATCGACGAGTACGAACCGAGAGAGGGCGCGAAGTTTCTGGCGACAGACACCGGCGTCGTCTACATGGGTGATGGAACGGACTGGGAGGAGGCGTTCGATCTCGGGGGGTCCGGCATCCAGAGCGTCGGCAGCGTCGAACCGGACGACGACGGGAATCTAGCTCTCGTCTCGCCGGACGGGTCACTGAGCATCGCGCCGGACGATACCGAACACGCGATCGAACTCAGCGTCCCCGCCATCTCCGACCTCGCCGACGCCATTGGGGTTCCCATCGAGCAGCTCAACGGCACGCCGCCCGACGGGGATGGAAATCTGGATCTCGTCTCGCCGGACGAGTCACTGAGCATCGCATCGAACGAGACCGAAAACATGATCGAACTCAGCAGTCCTGCCATGTTCGATCTTGCCGACGCCGTTGCTGAGACGGTCAGACAGGTCAACAGCACGCCGCCCGACGGAGCTGGAAATCTGAATCTCGTCTCACCGGACGACTCGCTGAGCATCGCGCCAAACGAGACCGAAAACACGATCGAACTCAGCGTGCACAGCCAGACGCAGTTGAATGACGATGGCGACCTCGTCGGCGTACGAAACGTCTTCGCGAACGATGTGTTCGAGAACTCGGACGCCCGTCTGAAGCAGAACGTTTCGCCGTTTGAAAACGGGCTCGAAACGGTGAATGCGCTCCGTCCGGTCACCTTCGAGTGGGCCGACGACGACGAAGGGAATGATCGCCAAGTGGGGCTGATCGCCCAGGACGTCGCGGACGTCCTCCCGGAGATCGTTGAACGTCGAAAAGACGACGCAGACGGGGAGGAGGGACACCTCGGGGTCAACTACTCGAAGCTGGTTCCGGTGCTTCTCGACGCCGTTCAGCGCCAGCAGGCGGAACTTGCGGACCGGGACGAGCGGATCGACGCCCTTGAAACCGAGCGTAACCGGAACGCCGACCGGATTGACACCCTCGAAACCCGAAACGAGTCACTGGAAGACCGGCTGGAAACCCTGGAGGCGCGCGTAGGTTCTGCAACGAACGGAACTCCATCTGACGACTGATGTCTCGTCAGTCGACCGTTCCACCACGAGACCATGGGACCCCCTGAACGATACCGTCGACCGGCTGGAAGGTGTGGCGATATTGACTGGCTGGACGGTGCGGACGGTTCCGTCTCCGATCGAACCGCGATCAGTCTCGCGTCAATCCGGGGTTCGTGACCGCCCCTTCGGATGCGGAGTCGAACATCGCGCCGTACTTCGCCAGCACGCCCGCGTCGTACGGTGGCTCGGGCTCATCCCAGGCCTCGCGTCGACGGTCGAGTTCCGCCTCGCTCACGTTCACGTCGAGCGTTCGATCCGGCACGTCGACCGTGATCGTGTCACCGTCTTCCAACAGCCCGATCGGGCCACCGACGAACGCCTCGGGTGCGACGTGGCCGATCATCGGGCCGCGGGTTCCACCGGAAAACCGTCCATCCGTGATGAGCGCGACGTCGTCCTCGTGGCCGGCCCCGACGACGGCAGCCGTCACGCCGAGCATCTCGCGCATCCCGGGACCGCCACGGGGACCCTCGTTGCGGATGACGATCACGTCACCCGACTCGACGTGCCCCTCCTGGACGTAGGCCATCGCATCCTCCTCGTTCTCGAAGAGTCGGGCCGGTCCCTCGTGGTGAAACTGATCCCCCCCGGTGGCTTTCAACACGGCCCCGTCCGGCGCGAGGGTTCCCGAGAGGATCTTGATCGCGCCCTCCTCCTCCTTCGGGTCGTCGACCGAGTAGAGAAACTCCGCGTCGATCTCGTCGTCGGGCGCGAGTGGGAGCCGTTCGAGTTCCTCGACGATCGTCCGCCCAGTGACCGTCATCGCGTCGCCGTGTATCAGATCCGCATCGAGCAGCCGCCGAATCACGACGGGGACGCCACCGAGTTCGTGAAGGTCGTTCATCACGTGTGAGCCGCCGGGCTGGAGGTCGGCAATCTTGGGCGTCCGCTGTGAGACCGCATCGAAGTCCTCGATGTCGAGGGCGATGCCCGCCTCGCGGGCCATCGCGAGCAAGTGTAAGACGCCGTTGGTCGAGCCGCCGATCGCCGTCTGGACGGCGATGGCGTTCTCGAACGATTTCCGCGAGAGGATGTCGGACGGTCGGCGATCCGCCTCGACGCACTCGACGGCGAGTTCGCCGGCCTGCCGGGCGACGGCGTACCGCTCGTGGTGTTCGGCCGGCGCACCGGCGCTTCCCAGCGGTGCAAGCCCGATCGCCTCGGAGATCGAGGCCATCGTGTTCGCGGTGAACATCCCGCCACACGAACCCGCACCGGGACAGGCCTTCCGTTCGAGGTCGTCGAGTTCGTCTTCGGACATCTCGCCGGAGGCGACCGCCCCGACGCCCTCGAACACCTGGACGATCGTCACGTCACGGCCGTCGTGCTCGCCGGGCATGATCGAACCGCCGTAGAGGAACACGGAGGGGAGATCCGTGCGGATCGCGGCCATCATCATTCCGGGGAGGTTCTTATCACAGCCCGCGACCATTACGAGCCCGTCGAGACGCTCGCCGAACGCGACGAGTTCGACCGAGTCGGCGATGAGTTCCCTGGAGATGAGCGACGCCTTCATGCCCTCGGTTCCCATCGAGATCGCATCGCTGATGGTGATCGTCCCGAACTCGATCGGCATCCCACCGGCCTCGTCGGTCCCCTCGATCGCCGACTCGGCGACATCGTCGAGGTGGACGTTACAGGGCGTGATGTCCGCCGCCGGGTTCGGGACGCCGATCATCGGCGAGGCGAAGTCGTCGTCGTCGAAGCCCATCGCCCGGAACATCGAACGATGGGGGGCTCGTTCGGGACCCTCGGTAACGTCGTTGCTCGGGAGGCTCGGATCCTTCTGGTCGCTCATAACCCGAGGATGGCACCCGACTGGCTTAAGCCCGGCTACCGGACAGCCCCCTCCGTCGAACCCGACGTGGGACGCCGCCACGATCTCCGCCGTCGAAACCCCCTTGTCGGGCCCCCCCAAACCCGGATTCATGTCCGCACGGGTCGTCGCCCCGGCTCGCCTCCACTTCGGCTTCGTCAACCTTTCACCGGCCCGCGAGCGGCTCTACGGCGCTCTCGGGGTTTCCCTCGACGGGTTTCGAACGAGCGTCGAGGCCACCCCGGCCGATCGGGTCGAGTGTTCCGATCCCGAAGCGCGTCGATACGCCGAGCGCGCCGTCAGCCATCTCAAGGTCCCCGGGGCGACCGTCCGGGTCGAGAACTCCCCTCCCCGGCACGTCGGTCTCGGGAGCGGCACACAGCTTGCGCTCGCCACGCTCGTCGCCGTCGGAGCGGCCTACGGCGAACGGCCTGCGGCCCGCAGACTCGCCCCCAACCTCGGACGAGGGGGTCGAAGCGGCGTTGGCGTCGCCGCCTTCGAGGGCGGCGGATTCGTCCTCGACGCCGGCCACCCGACGGGACGGTTCACCGCGGAGCCACCCGCTCGCGGCGAGTGGACCGTCCCCCCGATCGTTTCACGCCACGAGATACCCGACGACTGGCGGTTCGTCCTCGCGCTTCCGGACGCCGATCCCGGCCGGAGCGGCGCGGACGAGGACGACGCCATGCGCCGAACGGTGGAGGACGCCGACCCAGCCGTCGCCGACGAGATCGCCCGAACCGTCGTCCATCGCGTGCTTCCGGCGGTCGCCGAAGGGGACGCGAGGGCGTTCGGAGCGGCCGTCTCCGAGATCGGCCGGTTGAACGGGGCCTGGTACGCCGACGCGCAGGGTGGGATCTACCGGCCGCCGGTCGGAACGATCGTCGAGGCACTCGCCGACGATCCGGCGGTCGACGGGGCCGGGCAGTCCTCGTGGGGGCCGGCGACCTACGCGATCACGACGGCGGACCGGGCGGAGCGCGCGCTGGACGCGGCTCGTCGAGCGCTCGACAAAGCGGGGGTCGATGGCCGGGTCGAGGCGGTAGCGGGGTGTAACGAGGGGGCACAAGTGGAACGCAAACATGGCGCGTGAGGGCGGTGGAGTTTTTGAGTGCCGGGCGAGTACGTCCTCGATATGCAGTTCTGCGACGACTGCGGTTCGATGATGAAAGCGGCGGACGACGAGATGGTCTGTTCGGCCTGCGGAAACCGCGAGCCCCGCGACGAGGAGCGTGCGGCCGCGTTCGTCAGCACGGAAGAGCAGGCAGACGACGACGTGATTGAGACCGAGGAGGGTGCGGACTTCGAGGGCAAGCCGACCGCGAAAGACGTACACTGCGACGAGTGCGGCCACGACAGGGCGTGGTACACGATCAAGCAGACGGCCTCCGCGGACGAGCCACCAACGCGGTTTTTTAAATGTAAGGACTGTGGCAATAGGTGGCGAGAATATAACTAACGTGGTTGGCGTAGTATCATTTCCATGTTAGTTCTGGTCGCCGAGACCTGGGAGTTCATTCGGACGGACGTCGGCCCGGAGATCCTTCGCTGGCTGGTGAGCTAATCGGCCTCCGACCCGGATGTGCGCGTCGAGTGACCGACTCGTGGACGAGCAGAACCATTACCTGCTAGCCGGACGTATCACGGCCGTGAACGTCTCGATCGATGGAACGAAGCTGCTGTACGCCGTCGGCGTGCTGCTCGGCGTGGTGGCGCTCGGCTACTTCGGCTTCGAACTGCTCACCGGGCTCTCACCGACGATCACGGCCATCCTCCTCGCGATCGTCTTCGTTGGCCTGCTGTCGGTCGCGCTGACGATCGACGGCGGCGGACTCGAAACGGTCACCTACGCCCTCACCGCCGGATCGTACCTCGTGACCATCGCGTACGTCCTCTCGCGGTTCGACCTCGGGGACGTGGGCGTCTTTCTCGTCCTCGCGCTCTCGTCGGCGCTGTTCGTCGGTCTCGGCTACGGCGTCCGCGAACGAGGGATTGCGCTCACCCGCCCGCAAACCGCTCGAATCGTCGTCGTGCTCGCGGTCGCAACCGCCCTCCTCGTAGGCGTCGATGTCGTTGGGGCCCAACCGACCTACGAGGTGGAGACCGAAGACGAAATCGAGATGCTCGAACCGCGCGAGCAGCGCAGCATCGGAACCGTGACCGCCGAAAACGGGTTCGTCCTCTCGCGCTCGGTCGACTCAGTCACCCTGCGGATCTGTGTGACCGGACCGGAGCCCGAGCAGCTCTCCGCCCACGCGTTCCGATCCCAGGTGCTCGCGGGCGGGGAGTCGGTCGAAGGCGAACTCACGATCGCCGGTGGGATCTTCTACGACCGCGATGGGGAGCCTCGGGACGCCTTCGCCGATCTCGAGTCGATCCCCGTCGATACCCACGACGGGACCGAGTGTCCGACCGACGACGAGGTTCGACTCGTCGTCCTCACGGGCGATCTCGGCGAGTGAGAAAGACTTATTGCTCGGATGGGCCACCTGCAAACTGATGCGTCGCGCATACACGAACCGCGGGTCCAGCACGGCCCGTGGACGCGTTCCGAGCGGAGTATCGAGCGAGTAGTCACTTCTGTGCGACGCGCCGTGAATTCCGATCTGCGAGCGGCGCGTCCGTCACCCGATCGATCGTCGACGCTGCGTCCGTCACCCGATCGATCGTCGACGCTGCGTCCGTAACACACACATCCACACCCGCCACCCCCGGAGGTGGTTGCCGTGCGGCGTAGCGACCTCTTCCTCCCCGCCACCAGGGAGACACGCGGTGCGGGGACGGAGACGACCAAACTCCTCGTCCGGGCCGGACTCGTCCGAGCGTTCGGGAGCGGTCTGTGGGGGTATACGCCCGCCGGGGTTCGCGTCCGTCGGAAGCTGATCCGACGACTCCGCGCCGGCATGGACGCCGTTGGCGGACAGCGGGTCCGACTTCCCGGTCTCCAGCCCCGACGACGGTGGGACGAGAGCGGGCGCTGGGCAAACTTCGAGGGCGAGATGTTCACCCTCGAAAACCGGGACGGGAAGGACATCTGTCTCGCGCCCAGCCACGAGGAGGGAATGGTTCACCTCGTCGACGGCCGCATCCGGTCCTACGACGACCTCCCCCTGTTGCTGTATCAGATCGAGTCGAAGTTCCGTGACGACCATGCTCGAAACGGACTCGTCCGCTGCAAGGAGTTCACCATGAAGGACGCCTACAGCTTCCACGCCGACGAGGACTGTCTCGATCGGACATACGGCGAGGTTCGAGCGGCGTACGAACGCATCTTCGCGGATCTCGGCCTCTCGTTCGCGATCGTCGAGGCCGACGCCGGGGTGATGGGCGGCTCGAACTCCGAGGAGTTCGTCGCCCCCGTCGAGAACGGGTCCAACCGGCTGGTCTACTGTACGGCCAACGGCTGTCGGTTCGGCGTCACGGACGAACACGCCGATTTCGACCGCTACACCGTGGCTGACTCCTGTCCCGAGTGTGGAACCCTCCTCGCCGAATCAGCCGGAACCGAACTCGGCCACGTGTTCCAGCTTGGAACGCGCTACTCGGACGCGATGGGGCTCACGATCGACGACCGGGCGGGCCGCGAACTCCCCGTCCTGATGGGCAGTTACGGCATCGGCGTCGATCGGTTGCTCCAGACGCTCGTCCAGCAGGGAGGGATCGACCGCTGTCGGTGGCCCGTCACCGACTGGGGCTGTGTCGCGCCCTACCGCGCGGCCGTCGTCCCCGTTGGCTACGAGGGCGAGGTTCGCGAGGAGGCTGACCGTCTCCACAAACGGTGTGGTCCCGAGGACACCCTGCTGTTCGACGATCCCGAGCAGTCGGTCGGTGAACGCTTCGCCGAGAGCGAGTTGCTGGGCCTCCCCGCTACGATCGTCGTCGGAAACCAGTACCGCGAAACCGGTCTGGTCGACGTCGAGACCCAGGACGGCCGAACCGAGACGGTCGATCCCGAGGCCGTCCCCGAGGTCGTCGAGCGGTTCGCTGCTGGAACCACCGGATAGCTCGGCTCGGATCGTCCGACCGCCGCGCACAATCCTTTTGTCGGGTCGCTGGGAACGTCCCGGCATGACCGACGAGCCGGGCGATCCAGCCGAGTCAGCCGACCCGGACCCGAGACGACGTGTCGCCTCCCGGACGGACGATGAGTACGACGATACCGACGAATCCGGTTTCGATACGTCCGGCCGCAGCGACGACGGAGATACCGAATCCGGAAACAGTAACACGGAACTCGAAGATGCCGACACGGAACCCGGAGACACTGACACGGGATCCGAAGAGCGTGATGCGGAACCTGAAAACGGCGAGACGAAACCCGACGGCGCCGACGAGCGGGACGTACCCGAGGACGTGCAAACGTACGAGCGGTTCACGAAGGTCGACGGCGCGGAGTACGAGCGCGTCAACGAGTTCCTCCGCAACCGGACGCACATCACGGCCCGCGAGTGGGCCATCGCACGGCTCTGCTCGGATTTCCGCACGGAGACGGGCGTCGAGATGACCAAAATCGGCGAGAACCTCCCGGAACTCGTCCCGTTCATGACCGACACGTACACCCCGCAGGCGGTCAATCAGGCGCGGGCCTCGTTCGAGGAGAAGATTCGGATGGCGGGTGCGACGTTCCTCTACGGCGCGATGTGTGATTTCTTCACGGCCGAGGAACTCGACGACGTGATGTACGAGGCGACCGAGGTCGCGAAGTTCCTCCTCGAAGTCGAGGGCGTCGAACTCTCCGTCGAGGAGGAACTGGAGGCCGAAGAGCGCATCTCGACGGTGATGCGTGAGGTTCGGGAGGCGAGCCAGCAACTCCGAACCGCCGAGGAACTCGAACTCGACGGCTCCTGTCCGCACTGCGGGGAGGAACTCACGGACGACTAACGGGAGTCCGACCGATCGTCGTCCGACGTGTCCGGGTCGGCGTCATCGGACTCGGTTCGTTCGTCGTTCCTCGCCCGCCACCGTCGGCGCGCTTCGAGACCGCGTCGTCGTCGATCCGCCGCCGGATCTGCCTCAGGGTTGTGTCGATTGAGTGGTAAGAACGGCTCGGCGTTGTCGTGGACGAACGTCACCCGGTCGTCTCCCGACAGCGGGCGGATGTGCGTCCGCATCACGCCCTCCTGGCGGGCCCGGCGGAACATCGGCCGATCCCCGATCCACCGGTAGTACGCCGGGACGATCACGGCGACCTCCTCGTCGGGGTTCTCGATTGCGGTGACGTAGTAGATGATGGCGTCATCTCTCGCTTTGAACACCTGAAAGCGGTCGAAGTCGGCCGCGTCCGTGACGACCTCCTCGACGGCCGCGTACTCCTCACCGGGAACGACGACGGTCACCCCGAACTGGTCGTCGGTCCGCGCGGTCACGTCACCGGGGGTGACCGTCACGACCTCCCACCCCTCCGCGTCGTACTCCGTGGCGGTCGCCTCCGCGTCCTCGATCACGTCGCTCCACACGTCGCCGGGGGGGCTGTGAGCGTCCATGTGTCGATGAGGGTGGGGACCGTCGAAAAGGGTTGTCTTACCCGCGAACGTTCCGCCCGACCGCCTCGCCGAACCGCTCCTCGCCGTCACGGTCGTCGTAGACGATCCGCCCTCGAACGACCGTGAGTTCCGGGAAGACGCCCGTCATCCCCTCGTAGGGCGTCCACCCGCACTTCGAGTGGAGATCCGATCCGCGAATCTCGCGGACGTTCTCCGGATCGACCAGCACGAAGTCGGCGTCCATTCCCGCTTCGATCCGCCCCTTGGTCGGGAGGTCGAACACGTCCGCCGGGTTCGTGGCCGTCAGATCACGGACCCGCTCCCAGGTCAGCCGGCCGTCACGGACCGCGGCGAGCAGCAGGGGGAGGGTCGTCTCCACGCCCGGAACGCCGCTCGGGGCCGCCGCGACCGCGGCCTCCTTCTCCGCTGTGAGGTGCGGAGCGTGATCGGAGGCGACGATGTCGACGGTGCCGTCTGCGACCCGCTCGAAGACGCCCTCGCGGCGCGCCTCACTTCGAAGTGGCGGGTTCATCTGGCCGAACGTCCCGAGGTCGTTGAGGTCGTCGCGAGAGAGAAATAGGTGGTGGGGACAGACCTCGCAGGTCGCGCCGTGCTCGACGGCCGCGTCGATCGCCTCCGGGGACGTGGTGTGAGCGACGTGCAGATCCGCACCCGCCTCCGTCGCGCGCTCGCAGGCGAGATCGATCGCGTCGACTTCCGCGCGGGCGGGTCGGTAGGCGCTCCAGGCGTCCGCGTCGGCATCCCGGCCGGTCCCGCTGCCGGCCGTTTCGAGGGCCGACTCGTCGAACAGCGCGTCGTCCTCGGCGTGGACGGTGAGGGTGAGATCCGCCTCTGCGGCCCGTTCGGCGGCGACGGAGAAGAGATCGGCGTCGATGCCCATCCCGCCGGTCGAATCCGCGAGGAACACCTCGCCGAGGGCGAACAGCGGGCGCGAGAGGAGGGTGTCGGGATCCCAGTCGGGAATCACGCCGCCGGAGATACCGTAGTCGACGAGCGACTCCTCGGCGACAGCGTCTTTCGCGTCGTAGCCCGCCCCGTCGATCGTGGGCGGATCGGTGTTGGGTTGGTCGACGATCGTGGTCACGCCGCCGGCCGCGGCCGAACGGCTGGCCGTCCCCCACGTCTCCTTGTGTGTGAACCCCGGCTCCCGGACGTGGACGTGCGCGTCGATCACCCCGGGAAGGAGGCGCTTTCCGGTCGCGTCGACGATTTCCTCCCCCGAGAGATTCTCTCCGACGGCCGCGATCCGGCCGTCCTCAACCGCCACGTCCCGGATCCGGCCACCCGCGAGGGTCGCGTTCCGAACGAGCATTACCGACCGTGGGGGAGAGAGCGCCCTAAGTCTCTCGATTCGGAATACGCCGTGGACGGTTGGGCCGGCAACCCCACGGTCGGACGAACCACCGTAGAAATGACTACAAAACGATCAATGGAGAAAGTATTTATTGATGGCTGGTGCACTTTTTCGTGCATGAAACAGCCCTCCAGGCGACGCTTCCTTACCGGTAGCGCTGCCACAGTCGCCGGGATAGCCGGCATCAGCGGCGGATCGAACGCGAAGCAGTTCGACAGCAGCGATGTCGATCTGTCCGACGACGCTGACGACGTGTTCGCGCTCGTCCCGTCGGGATCAGCGGTCGACGCCGGGTACCAGGCGATCGTCCTCATCGATGTCGACGGCGATGACGACGCGACCGCCGGTCACGAGGTACGGTCGATTCTCGATTCGGTCGACGAGGTGAGCGTCGACGACATCTCCCAGGTCGTGTCCGCTTACCTGACGGACGCTGGGGGACAACTCGGGGTCGCCGTCGGGTCGTTCGATCGACCCGAACCCGGACGGATAACCGAAGAGCGGAGCGACTGGCGACTCGCCGAGGAGACCGGGCGAACGTATGCGACGGCGGACGATCGACTGGTTGTCGCTCAGCGTGACGAGTCCGGCGATCTCGTCGATGCGGCGGTTGCGGCCGACGCGGGAGAGGCCGATACGTTCCTCGGTTCCAACGCCGACGCCAAGACGGCGTTCGAGTTACTGGCCGACCAGTCGCGGGTTCACTTCGTCGCCAATGCCAACCAGGCAGGTGTACCTGGAGTTGCGGCGGAAGCCATCGATGCGTTCGCCGCTGGCTTCGAGACGGTCCCGACACAGATCGACGGCACGGCCGAGAACGAATACGTGCTGTTTCCGGCCGACGACGCCGATCTCGACGATGACGCCGTCGAGCAGATCGTGACCGAACTCGAACCTGGGACCGTCGTCACGCTGGACGCCGAGCGCGAGGATGACTTCATCTACGCGACCGTCGTCACCGAAGAACCGCCGGAGCGGGACCGTGACGCGGCACCAATAGCCCGGTTCGACACCGAGATCGACCACGAAGACGGCACCGTCGTTTTCCGCCACGGCGAGGGTGAGCCGGTCGACACAGCCGATCTTGAACTGTGGCGCGACGGTGACCTCGCCGACGAGCAACCGGCAGACGACCACGACGTACTCGAAGCGGGTGACGAGCTGATCGTCGACACCGATCCGGTGGCCACCTTCACCCTCCGGTGGTTCGACGAGGACGAGAACGTGTATTACCCGTACACGTCGATCCTCGTCGGACGGGAGTCCTTCGAGATCGAGTACGACGCCGAATCGGAGCGAATACGAATCGAGTACGGTGGCGAACGGCCGGCCGATCCGGAGAAGCTGACGGTCCGATACCGCTCCGAGGACGAGATCCGCTCACGGGATGACTTCGCGAGCGAGTACGACACGATCACCGCCGGCGACTCGATCACGATTGAGGGAGTCAGCGTCGGCGACCGGATCTCGCTGGAACTCGACGTTCCGAACCGGCCACAGCGCGCTCGCCGTCAACTTGCCCACTATCGCGTCCGCCCGCCACGACTGCATCTGCATCGGCGTCCACGCGACGGCATGATCGCCTACTACCGCGGCGACCAGGAGCGTGACGCCGGTGACTTCCGACTGCTGGTCGACGGCGAGGAGGGCGACACGCAGTTCGATGACGTCGCGGACACCCTCGAAGACGGCGACACCGTACCGCTCGGCGAGTACGATCTCGGAACGACGCTGACCGCCGAGTGGACCGCACCCGAGGAGCCGGTGAACGTCGGCGAACTGATCGTGACCCCACAGGTCAGAACCGAGATGGAGTACGACGACGCGGACGGGGTCCTAACGATCGCTCATCGCGACGGCGACGCCGTCGATGTCGACGACTTGGTGGTGGTGATCGACGGCGAGCCAGTCGACGGCGCGGTCGATGGAGACTCCGAGCGCTACGGACCGGGCGACAGCCTGGAAGCCGACGTCGATCCCTTCGCCACGGTCGAACTCCGCTGGAAACACGCCGAATCCGATCACGAAACCTCGCTCGGACGGACGGTGACCGCCGCCGAAACGTTCGAAGCGAGCTACGACGGTAGCACCCTAGAACTCACGTACGTGGGGAAACAGGACGTTGATCCCGACCGACTCGGCGTCCATCGTCGATCGTCCGGTGGACCCGGTCGCGACGACCCCGAGCCGCTGTTCGCTGCGGAGTACGACACGCTGACGACGGGCGACGGAATCGAGCTAGAGGATGTCGAGATCGACGAGTGGATCTCGGTCGTGCTCCGCGATGACGACGGCGGCTACCGCCACCCGTTGTTCCAGTTCACGCCGAACCCCCGGTCTGCGTTCAGATTCCGTTCCGACGACGGCGATGTCGTCGCGGCCTACACCGACGAGGTGTCCCGTGATCCTGGTGCGTTCCGGATCCTCGCGGACGGCTCCGAGACGGACGTTCAACCCGGCGACGAGTACGACGAGCTTACTGCGGGCGACGAGATCGTCCTCGGATCCTTCGATTCGGGTACGGAACTCGTCGTCGAGTGGACCGATCCGGACGATCCAGTCACGCTTCGCGACCACATCGTCACCCCCGAGGCCGAGTTCGACGTCGAATTCGACGACGAGAGCGAGGAGGTGACGGTACGCCACGCGGGTGGCAACGAACTCGACGCGGAGGACGTTCACCTGTACGTCGAACCCGGCGGGGGGACACTGATCGAGTGGGACGACGACGGAACCGTCGAGGCCGGTGACAGTCGATCGCTGACGGTTGAGGAGGAGCCACACGTCGTCCTCGTCGTGTTCCGGGAACGGGACGTGATCTACGAGGGTCGGCTCGACGGCTGATCTGATCGGTCCAACGACTGATCGATCGGCGATACTCGAACGATTTTTCGATCTCACCGCCGTTGGCTACTCCTCGATCGGCTTTTCGTCGAGCCACTCGTCCACTCGTTCGAACATTGGCTCTCGTGATCCAACCAGCCGCTCCTCGATGGCCCGCGCCACGGTTCCCGAGTCGGCCGTTCCGCCCGCCCGTTCGACGCTCCCGACCGAGTCGGGGTCGAACGGCACGCCGATGGCGTCGTAGATCGGACCGAGCACCCGGGCGATCTCCTCGTGACCGTCGACGATGACGACGCCCGAGACGAGTGCGGCATCCCCACGAACCCGCTGTGCGATGCCGACAATCTTCCCGTAGTACGACAGTGAGTGGGAGCCCGGACAGAACGAGTCGTCGGGTTCGCCGCGCTGAGCCGGCACGCCAACGTCCCAGAGCGCACGCTGAATACGGGCGGTGACGGCCTCGTACCGGTCGGTTAGCCCCTCTCGCGGATCGTCGATGGGGCGGACGTAAGCGAACGCAAGCGTCGTCTCGACGTAGGCGACGGCATGGCCGCCGACGCTCCGCTCGATCGAGAGAAAGCCCGCTGTCTGGGCGATCTGTCTCGCCTGATCGTACCCCGGTGCGCGGGCGTCCCGTCGCCCGAACGCGACCTGTCTTCCGGGTGCCCAGACCCGGATCGATGGCTCACCGTCGCCCGCGCGGTCGAGCATCCGGGAGACGACCGCGCGATCGGCGTCGAGATCACGAAGCCGGCCGCGGAGCACGCGCATACACCCCCCACGTTCGAACGCGGGGGCGATAATGATAAGGGCCGACGAACGGTCGTCGAGCGTGCCTCTCTCCGACCACGATCACCCGTTCCCACCCAACCGAGTCGCCTCGGGGAGCGTCCGCAGTGTGAGCATCGCGAGCGTTCCGAGTATGGGACCGACGACCAGCGGGGCGAACGCCCACCGCCAGCCGACGGCCGCCTGAACGATCGGGATCAGCTGGATCGTGACGATGGTGAGCAGGAAGCCGATGGCGGTCTGGAGGGTCAGTGCCGTCCCGACGTAGCTGTCCTCGGCGAGTTCGGAGACGGCCGCCGAGAACTGCGCGGAGTCCGCGACGATGACGAACCCCCAGACGAGGACGAACGGCACCAACACGACGAGCGAGGAACCGAACACGACACCCGCGAGCAGGCAGGCGCTTCCGGAGACGATCATCGATGCGCTCGTGACGAGCGGCCGCCCCCAGCGGTCGGCGGCCGAGCCTGCGAGCCACGCCCCGACGCCCCCGATGGCGATCGTTCCGAAGGCGAGCAGCGCGGCGATCCGCTCGGCGTCGGCCGTCCCGCTCGCTTCGAGGCTGGCGACGAGGAACACCGGAATCCACGTCCAGACGGCGTACAGCTCCCACATGTGTCCGAAGTACCCCGCGTTCGCAAGCACGACGCCGCGATCGGAGACGATCCGACGGACTGCCCCCGGATCGAACGGGGCCGTGCGGGGCTGGTGGGGACCGTCCTCGTAGGCGAGGACGAGGACGCCGGCAACGGCGGCGAGACCGGCGGTTCCGAAGAGGACGGTCCGGGGCTGGCCGATTCCGCCGAGCGCCCGGAGGAGGTGTGGCGTGGCCGATCCCACGGTGAGCGCGCCGACGAGTACGCCGATGGCGAGCCCGCGACCGCGTCTGAACCACGCGGCCATCATCTTCATTCCGGTCGGATAGACGCCGGCAAGCGCGACACCCGTGAGGAAGCGCAGGACGATGGCGGGAGACCCGCTGTCGACGACGCCGGCGATGAGCGCGGTTGCGGCCGCACCCGCGAACGCACAGGCGGCAAAGAGTGTTCGCGGACGGATCACGTCGGCGATCGTGAGCGTCGCCGAGAGGAGCGCGCCAACGACGAAGCCGAGTTGGACCGCGTTCGTCAGCCACGCCGTCTCCGTCGGCGTGAGTCCCCACAGCTCGGCCAGCTCCGGACCGACCGCGGAACCGCTGAACCAGAGCGTCATCGCGAGCAGCTGGGCGACGCCGACGAGCACGAGCGCACGCCACTTCGTCGCCGCGATACGGGCCATCGATTGCTCTCCGGCGTACCGTTGGTCGGAGGTTACAAAACCGTGCTGGACGGCGAGGAACTCACTCGGCCAGCGGCGACAGCGCCCGGTCGAGATCCGAGAGCAGGTCGTCAGGATCTTCGAGTCCGACGGGCGCGCGGACGAGCGAGTCGCTGATTCCTGAGGCTCGCCGCTGCGCTTCGGGGACGTATCCGGCGGACATGCTCGCGGTGTGTTCGACCAGCGACTCCGCGCCACCGAGCGAGACCGCGAGTGAGAAGCATTCGAGCGCCTCGACAACGGCTCTCGTTTCCGCGATGTCTCCATCGACCTCGAAAGAGACGACGCCGCCGTAGCCGGTCATTTGCTG
This sequence comes from Salinarchaeum sp., assembly GCA_007122875.1. Classification (GTDB taxonomy): domain Archaea; phylum Halobacteriota; class Halobacteria; order Halobacteriales; family QS-1-68-20; genus QS-1-68-20. Next base: position 21,398 of record SKSS01000101.1, read on the forward strand.
GCGGGCGAGGTCGTGCTGTGGGTGCGTCTCCAGTCCGGGGTAATTCACCGTCCGGACGGCGTCGTGGTCGGCGAGGAACTCCGCGACCCGCTGGGCGTTCGCCTCGTGGCGATCCATCCGTGCGGGAAGCGTCTTCAAGCCACGGAGAACGAGATAACAGTCGAACGGCGAGAGCGGGGCCCCCACACCGTGAACCTGCATGAACGACAGCGCCGGTTCGAGGGCGCCGTCGTTCGTGACGACGACCCCACCCATCGCGTCGCTGTGACCGTTGAGGAACTTCGTCGCCGAGTGGACGACCGCATCGACGCCGAGTTCGAGCGGTCGCTGGAAGTAGGGGCTGGCGAAGGTGTTGTCCGCGACGACGGTTGCCGGATGCGAGGAGAGGCGTTCGGCGATCGTCCCGAGGTCACAGAGCCGGAGGAGTGGGTTTGTCGGCGATTCGAGCCAGACGAGTCTCGTATCCTCCCGAACCGCGTCGAGGATGTCTTCGGGATCGGTTTCGTCCGCGTAGGTCACATCGACGCCGAGTTGATCGTCGAGAAACTCGTCGAACAGGATCTTCGTCCCGCCGTAGGCCCCGCGAACCAACACCGCGTGATCGCCCGGATTGAGGGTCGCAAGCGCCGTCGCTGCCATCGCGGTCGTCCCCGAGGCGAACGTTCGGGCGTGGGTTCCGCCGCAGAGCGAGGCAAGTCGTCGTTCGAGTACATCCCGCGTCGGATTCCCGTTCCGGTCGTAGGTGTACGATCCGGGCTGATCGACTCGTTCTCGCTCGAACGTCGCAGCCAGATGGATGGGAACGGTAGCGTCTCCGTAACCGCGCTCGGTCGGGTCGTAGCCGGCACGGATCGCTCGCGTCCCAAAGCCCGTGCGGTGCTCGTCGCCACGGTCTTCGCCACGCCCCTCGTACTCACCGCTCATGGCAGGAAACCCCCGCGGATTGGCTTGAATGTATCGGAGAGACTACGTTCCCTGTCGATTGATCGATCCCTGTCCCGTCACGGCTATGGTTGCGGGATCCCGAACGCCAGGTGATGGCCGTCACACTCCCGTCGTCGCTGTTCGACCGCTATCCCCGATTCACCCTCTACAACTCGCCGTATGCGGCCCACGACGACGGGTGTGCGATCGATCTGTATCCGATTTCGGGGGCCCCTTCCCCCGTCGAAGGCGAGGTCGTCGATGTCCGAACCGTCCGCGCGCCACCGAAACCATATGCCCCAGAACACGACCATCTGATCGTCATCGACGACGGAACCCACCTCGTCCGGATCCTCCACGTCGACCCCACTGTCGAGATCGGTGAGTACGTCGAGGAGGGCGAGCAACTCGGAAACACGGTTCGAGCAGGCTTTTTCGCGCCGTGGGTGGACGATCACCTCCACGTCGGCGTTCGTCCCCGCGGCTCCGACCCCGTTCGCGCGTCCGGGTCGATTCGGCTTCGGCTTCCCGATGACGTACACGTAACGGGGCTGTCGTGGAACGGCACGGGAACCGTCGTCGAAACTGGGGACACGTACGCTGTCCTCGACTCCCCGGCGCATCCTGCTCCCGGCGAGCGATTCGTCGGGATCGCCGCGGACGATGGCGGGGTGCTCGACGGTGGTGTTCCACACTACGATGGTGGCGGACTGCTGGGTGGGGCAAGCGGACCCGTTCGGTTGCTCGGCACCGAGATCGGCACGGGGGACGGACGGACCGTAGACTGGCACGACGTGACCGTCGTCGCCAACGGCGAACCGATCACCGGCCTGTCGTTCTTCTTCGCACGGGACGGAGAGTTCGGGGCGAAGCTGATCTGTCCGGGTCACGCGTTCGCGATCGGGGATCGGGTGCGGGTTGGGTTTCGGTCATCGACCCACGACTGAAGTCGTGGGCCTCCGCCTCGAATACGTGTGAGCGGGTACGGAACGAACGGGTGGGAGACAACACATATACGTGGCGAAGAAAGCGATCTAGTAGATGGCGATTGACTCCTCTCGGCGGACGGTCATCGCCGGTACGGCACTCGCAGCCGGCGTTGGTGTACTCTTGTTCGGTTCAGACAGTGACGCCCACCTTTCGAGTGCGATTTCGCTACCGCAGACACCTATCGACGGTCGAAAGAAGCTTTCACCGGGTGACGACCGGATCACGTACGATGCAGACGACTTTCGAGAGGGGCTAGTCGGCTCCGACGTTCAACGGCGCGGCTCGGCGTCGGCGGACATTGAACCTGGATATCGATACGCTGTGCAAGCGAGCACCTACGGCGGTCGGAGCGCGGAGGCGATGCTCGGGACGTGGGTTGACTTCGACATCGAAGCCTCCGCTGGCTCGACTCGGCTCTGGATCGGAATCGAGTACGAGTATCGGGCGACCCTCCAGACCGGCCACCTCCACGAGCGTCCCCGCACCTCGGAGGAGGAGTCAGTCGAACGCTCCGACGGTGATGAGCCACGCTACGACCCGTCGGCATCGGAACGGCCGATACGACTTTCCGGGTCGAGACTCCTCTCCCCGATGACGGATACCGTTGGAATGGCTGTCGGGTGTCGACTGTACGGTCTCGATGACGGAACCGTCGTTGACACGGATACACACGCCAAAGCGGCAACACATCGCTTGAGCGGACTTCGAGACCGTGAAATTCGTGAGCGACACAGTACGTTGGAGATGACCAGGGGAGTGGACCCGAACCGGACGTACCGAGTCGCCATCCCGTTGATCGCAGTCGCACAAACCGGTCTCGGTCCGTCAGCGGTGGATCTCCGCACTGGTGGAAACCACTTCACTATCCGCGAGATTGCGGTCGAACGCTATTGACGCTGGGGCTGGACCGGTCCATCGAACCGACGCCTACAAACCCCGGTCGGTCGAACGACCAGCGATGTCCGAGTTCCCCGACGAAGCCGCCGACTGGCTCCAGACGTACATCGACGAGAACCACGAGTTTCTGTCGTGGCTGGGAACAAGCATCGACGAACTCGATGAGGGCTACATGCGGATGGTCGTCCCCTACGATCGAAAGCTGACCAACCGGCGGCCGGACGGCGGCGGCGAGGAGCCTCTCGAGATGCACGGCGGGGTGGCGGCGACGCTGATCGACACGGCGGGCGGGTTAGCGCTGCGGACGGCGCTCGACGATCCCGTCTCGGGGGGCGTCGCGACGATCAACCTGAACGTGAACTACCTCCGACGGGCGACCGCCGATCTGGTCGCCGAAGCGGAGGTCGTCCGCGCCGGGGGGAGCGTCGGCGTCAGTCACGTTTCGGTCGAGAGCGAGGGACCGAACGGTGAACGCCGGCCCGTGGCGACCGGACAGGGTGCATACCGGCTGTTTCGGAGGTGAACGGCGGAGGATCAGCGGTCGAACGGTGAGGTCAGTGGAGCGAAGCGTCACGAATCGTCGGGGAGAACCTCCTCGACCCGGTCGATCGGTGCGTAATATCCGCGATCTTCGATCCAAACGGTCAACCATTCGTTCGCAGACTGGACCGAGAGATCGCCGCCATCGACGCCGCGAACGAGTAATCCAACCGACCCAGTCACGTTGATTCCTGCCGAGTTCGCTGCTCTCCGGGCCGCTCCATCGTCGGTTGCGAGCGTCCACTCCTTTTCGACTGCCAGCATGAGTGCTTCGAACTCTCCAGCATCGAGCCGGTCGGTTTCGGCTGAGAACGGTGATTCGAGATCCGAATCGAATTCCATCGTTTCGATGGCACCGGAGTCGAGTGCCCTCCGTGCCGGTTTCAAAAACTCGTGACCGGCTTCGGTTCCGTCTATCAGTTCGTTCCGGACCGCAGGAACGGTGTACAGTGTCTCACATTCGTCGACCAGCCAGTCGACGGCATCCGAACTGGCAAAGTTGCTGAGTACGGTGGCGTCGAGAACCACTGCTGTCCCGTCTCCACTCATTCGATATCGAGCGCGGCGTCGATCTCGTCGTCAAGCGCTGCCCGCGACCGGGGACCATACCGTCGCTCGACGCCGGATTGTTCCAGAATGGATTCCATTTTCCAGCGTGAGACCCCCGCCCGCTCGGCTGCGTTGCCGAGCGAAATACGTCCGAGGACGAAGAGTCCGATGGCTTCCGCGAGCTTCTCGTCGCCATCACCGCCGGACTCCGTACGGGTTCCCATGAACGTGGGTAGTCCCCGATCATTCTTTAATACTCGGTCGGTGTGCCTCCACCAGCCGACTCGATCTCGTCACCCCTCGAACTCGATCTCCTCGCTCGTGACGACCTCGCCGAACAGGAAGTCGGCGTGATCGAGGGCGTACGCCCGATCGTCCTCCTCGATGTATCCGACGGCGTCTTCAACGATCACCGGGCGGTGGTCCCGAAGGCCTGCGGAGGCGGCCGTGTGGAGGACGCAGACGTTCGCGAGCGTCCCACAGATAACGAGATCCGTGATCTTTCGTGCGGACAGCCAGCCGTCGAACTCCGTTTGCTGGAACGCGTCGTAGGTGTGTTTCTCGACCACGTGATCGTCCTCACGGACATCAAGTTCGTCGACGATCTCGGCCTCCCACGATCCCTCGAGTACGTGCTCGCCCCAGCGGTCGAACTCGTCGTAATAGTGGGCGTCCTCGAACTGCTCGGGCGGGTGTACGTCCCGCGTGTAGATCACCTGTACGCTCGCATCACGGGCCCGATCGACGAGCGCCGATACCGGATCGATCGCTGCCTCGCTTCCGGGAGCGTACAGGCTCCCGTCCGGATGACAGAAGCCGTTTTGCATGTCGACGACGACGACCGCGGTGCTGGCTGGGTCGACGTTCATACGTGATCGATCGCTCCGTTCGAGGAAAATTCTTCTCGTCTTCGCGGCAACCGTGGCTTTTTTGCTGTTCACTCCGATGAGGGTGGCATGCGCTCCCGACTCGTCGCGGCCCTGACCGTGGCGCTGCTCGTCGTCGGGTTCGCCCTGGTCGCCGGGGGCGCGGCGGCCGAGGTCGACGACGAGTACACGCCGATCTCCGAGTGCGCGGCGACCCCGCCCGACAACTTTTCCGATCCCGACGATACCGGGATCGGCTGGGTCGACGGGTACTGGTACAACGAATCGATCGACGTCGAGCAGGGTGATACGCTGACCGACGACGATCTCGATGCGGTCGTCGCCCGATCGATGGCGCGCGTCGAGGCGATTCGGTGTCTCGAGTTCGAGGACGACGTACCGGTCGACGTGATCGACCGCGAGGAGTTCCAGGAAGAGCAAGCCGGGTTCGAGCCCGATGACGATCTGCGCACGTTCGACAACGCGCGGTACAAGGCACTGTTCATGGTCGGCGACGACGAGGACTCCGTCGAGGTCATGCTCGACAACCGCGGCGACGCCGTCGGGGGATACTACGCGCCCGCCGAGAACCGGATCGTACTGGTTTCGGACGATCCCGACGAACTCACAATCGAGGAGGTCACGCTCGGCCACGAGCTCGGCCACGCCCTCCAGGATCAGCACTTCAATCTGAGTCGGTTCACCGCCGAGACGACCGACGGAAACGCAGCCGAACTCGGGCTGATCGAAGGCGACGTGGTCCACGTCGAGAACATCTACGCGGAGAACTGCGATGAGGAGTGGGACTGTCTCGAAGAGGACTCCGATCCTCCCGATACCGATGATATCCACATGGGACTGTATCTCACGATGTTCCAGCCGTACAACGACGGCCCGGTCTGGGCTGAAGCGCTTCGTGACCGAGGCGAAGGCGAGTGGGACGAACTCGACAGCGCGTACGACGCTCCACCGAACACGACCGAGCAGATCATCTATCCCGATCGGTACCTCGACGTCGAACCGCGAAACGTGACGATCGACGACCGCAACGATCCCGACGAGTGGGACCGAGTGAGCGTCGACGGCGAGGATGCCCACGACCGATTCGGACAGGCCGCAATCGTCTCGATGTTCGTCTATCCGACCTATCACAGCGAAGGAACGACCGAGATAATTAGCGCCGAGTCGTGGTTGAATGTCGACGAGGGCGACGATCAGGAGCCAGTACAGCCGCTGGACTTCGATCAGCCACAAGGTGATGGGTGGGACGGCGACCGCTTCCACGCCTACGAGAACGACGACGAGATCGGCTACGTCTGGCAGACCGCCTGGGAGTCCGAGGCCGACGCCAGGGTGTTCGTATCGAGCTACCAGCGGCTCCTCGACTACTGGGGTGGCGAACGGATCGCCGAGAACGACACCACCTACGTCTACGAGATTCCGCCTCACGAATCGTTCGCCGGCGTTTACCACGTCGACTTCGACGGCGACGAGGTGCGGATCGTCCACGCACCGTCCGAAGCGGACCTTCCGCTGATCTACGAGAACGCAACCGTCGACGACCTCGACGACGTCGGCGACGATCCGACGCCGATCGCCACGCCGACGCCGGTCGGTACGCCGACGCCGACCAACGACACCGGGGGCGTGGCCGATGGCGTCGCCGACGAAACCGTCCCCGGATTCGGTCTGGTTGCCGTCGCGCTCGTCGCCGTCGCCGGCATGCTGGCCGCGGTCCGCCGCCGGTGACCCATGGGGCTACGGAATCACCCCGGTCCGGTGATCGCGCTCGCAGTCGTCGCGACGATGCTCCTCGTCGGATGTACGGCTCCAACGGCCCCGGTCGACGATGGGTCGCTCCAGAGCGATGGACTCGGCACCGTCGACGGCGTCGCCTACGACGACGAACTCGACGTGAACGCCAGCACGGGGCTCACCGACGAGGAACTCGACCTCGTCGTCGCACGGACGATGGCCCGCGTCGAGGTGCTCCGCGGACTCGAGTTCGAACGACGGGTTCCGGTTGAGGTGATCGACCGAGCGGAGTTTCAGGAGCGTCGGGCGAACGGCGGCGAACCCAACGCCACCGAGGCCGCCTACGAGAATCAGGTGTGGGAAGCGCTGTTGATCGTCGACGAGGAGACGGACGCCGACGACGCGTTCCAGACCCTCTATGGTTCGGCGGTCGCGGGGTACTACACCACGGCCGACGACGGGAAGATCGTCCTCGTCAGCGACGAGGAGCGACCGGTCGTCCACGAGGATACGCTCGTCCACGAACTCATCCACGCCCTCCAGGATCAGCACTTCGGACTCGGTCCACGTGGCACGGTCCTCGACGAGCAGCTCGCACGTAACGGCCTGCTCGAAGGGGACGCTGATTACGTCCCACAGCGGTACGAAGAGCGGTGTGCCTCCGGCGAGTGGCAGTGTCTCGATACGCCGCCGCGGACCGCAACTGACCGCCCCGACGACTTCAACGAGGCGCTGTTTCTGACGATCTATCAGCCGTACAGCGACGGTCCGGCGTTCGTCGGCGATCTGTACGACCGGACGGACGATTGGTCGGTCGTGAACGCGGCGTACGACGATCGACCGGAGAGTGCGACGCAGATCATCCATCCCGATCGCTATCACGACGACGGGCCGCGCAACGTGTCGGTTCCGGATCGATCCGACGATGGCTGGGAGCGCTTCGAGGATCGGCCGAACGACCGCCCCGAAAAGGAGCGAGTCGGCGAGGCGGCACTCGTGGCGACCTTCTACGCACAGGGAGAACTCGATCGATCGGACCTCGTCACGGACGACCCACGCTCGGTGTACGACTACGACCAGAACGTCACCCGCGGCTGGGATGGCGACGCACTCGTCCCCTACCGGAGCGAAGATGGCGAGACCGGCCACGTGTTCGTCACCGCCTGGCGATCGACCGAGGACGCCGACACGTTCGCCGAGGCCTACGAGCGAACGCTCGAGCGGATGGACGCCGAGCACCGCGACGACGTCCACGTCGTCCCCGAAAACCGATCGTTCAGCGGCGCGTATCGCGTCACGGTTGACGACGACGAGGTGACGATCGTCCACGCGCCCGACCGGGACGCACTCGACGGGATTCATCCGGTCGAGAGCGAAGACTCGCTCGACACCGTGACGATAGCCGATCCCGACTTTCGCGCTCCGGCAGCCGGCCTCGAAGCACCGACCACCATTCCGGCGACCACTGGGTAGCGTCACCGACGCCCCTCCCGGCGAACACCGCGTAGCTTTTTCGCCCAGGTGACGAATTTCCGGTATGGACGACGGATTCGACGTGATCACCCCGGAGGCGATCCGTGACGGCACCGCGACCGACGCGTACTTCGAGCGGACCGAGACCGCACTGTCGGCGGCCGGCCGGAATCCGCGAGTCGTCGCCGAAGTGACCGCCGACCAGTTTCCGACCGGCTCGTTCGACCTCCTTGCCGGCGTGGCCGACGCCGCCCACCTGCTCGACGGCCTCCCGGTTGACGTGGATGCGATTCCGGAGGGGCGGCTGTTCGACGGCGGCCCAGTCATGCGGATCGAGGGACGGTATCTCGACTTCGCTCGATACGAAACGTCGCTGCTCGGCGTTCTATCACAGGCGTCCGGCTTCGCCACCCGAGCGCTGGACGCGCGGCTCGCGGCTCCCGACTCGCAGGTGTTGAGCTTCGGCGCGCGTCACGTCCATCCCTCGATTGCGGCCGTCGTCGAGCGCAGCGCCCTCCGCGCCGGGTTCGACGGCATCTCACACGTCGCCGCGGGCGAACTCCTGGATAGGGAGGCGAGCGGAACGATGCCGCACTCGCTGGTGATCTGTTTCGGTCGCGGCGAGCAGGAGGCCGCCTGGCGGGCGTTTCACGACGGGGTCGATCCCGACGTGCCCCGGATCGCGCTCTGTGATACGTACGCCGACGAGGTCGAGGAGACCCTGCGTGCAGTCGAGGAACTCGGTGACGACCTCGACGGCGTTCGCCTCGATACCACCGGGTCGCGCCGGGGGGATTTCGAGCACATCGTCCGCGAGGTCCGCTGGGAACTCGACGCCCGCGGCTACGACGAGCTGTCGATCTTCCTCAGCGGCGGGATCGATCCCGACACCATGCGTCGACTTCGCCACCTCGCGGATGGGTTCGGCGTCGGCGGCTACGTCACGAACGCCGATCCCGTGGAGTTCGCGCTGGACATCGTGGCCGTTGAGGGTGAGCCGGCGGCCAAGCGCGGAAAACTCTCGGGACCGAAAGAGGCGTACCGGACGCCGGACGGCGGCCACCACGTCGGCCTGGCGAGCCGTTCCGGGCCCGACGACGGCGAGTCACTACTGGAACCGCTCGTCCGTGACGGCGAGGTCGTCCGGGAGTTCGACCTCGACGAGGCGGCTGAACGGGCGTTGGAGGACGCAAAACGGGTTGGGTTCGGCGAGTGACAGGAATATCCGTTTCGGAATATGACGGGAATATCCGTTTCGGAATATGACGGGAATATCCGTTTCGGAATAGCAATACGACACACACGAGAACGACTGGTATGCAATCGATCACCGTCCTCGAAGGGTGGCGCTATGCGCTTTCGCTGCTTCGCTACCTCATCGAGGCGATCATCCCCGGTGTTGTCGTGTACGTGATCGCCGGTGCGATCGTCGAGTTGGGCGGGCCGCAGTGGGTCGGGTCGCTCCTCGGGGTCGTCGCGATCGTACTGATCCTCCTCGGCGTACTCGCGACCGTGTACAAACTCGTCGTGGACGGGACTGCCCGCGCCTTGGAGGGGCGGGCCGAGCGCTCAAACGCCGACTGAGCGACTGGCGTGGGGCGAATCGATCACAGGTGCAGGATTGATGCCGGACATCGTCACCGACGTTTTTGTTCCTCAGCGGTGTTGTCCCGCGTATGTCCTACGAAACGGTGAACTACGACGACGTCGAGCCGGTTGCGAACGGAATGCACTTCCTCCGCGATCCGCTCGGCTGTGAGCAACTCGGCGTGACGGTCGTCGATCTCGACGGTGACTGGACGGGCAAAGAACACGATCACGCTGACGATGGACAGGAAGAAGTGTACGTGCTGATCGAGGGCGAGGCGACGATCGAGGTCGAAGACGAGGCGATCGAGCTGTCGCCAGGGGATGCGGTCAGGGTCGACCCGGACGCGACTCGGACGCTCTCGACGGATACGGGTGGGCGACTCGTGATCGCGGGCGCGAGCTAGTCAAAGGGACTCGACGCTTCCGTTCGGTTCGCGCTCCCGGAAGACGCGTCCCTCGAAGAGCGTCGTCAGTGCGTCCTCACGTTGCCACGTCGTCGGTGAAAGGTTCGAGACACGACACGTTCGGTCAAGACACTGCTCGGGCGTCCAGCCGTGCTCTTCGGGGACGGTCGGCCAGAGCCACCCGCCATCGCTTCCGTACTCGACGGCCACACCGTGGGTTCCGATCTGCATGTCGGCGACGGGATCGTCCGTCAAGATGAGGTCGCCCACGACACAGACCGAGACACGGAGGTTCGGTAGCTCGGCCGCCGAGACTTCCGACCCACAGGAGTCCTCGCTGGCGGCCTCGATCGCCGCGTCGACGATGGCGTGACCGAGTTGCTCGCTTCCGCGGTAGGCTCCAGCACAGCCTCGGAGCCGTCCGGGACCACGGGTCGATTCGAGACGCACCAGCGCCCCGGTGCGTTCGTAGAACGCTTCGCGCATGCTTCCAAGCTGTGGTCGCCGGCCGGACTCCACGAACGACGTGACGGCCTCCCGTGCGATCTCGACGGCACGGGTCCCGTCTTCGATGGTCAGGGGAACGGTCTCGGCCTCAGACATGGGATAGTACTCGGGGCTTAACCACCTTCAAGCCTTCCCTTGCGGCGTCGGTCGGTGGTTTCTCGAACGTTACTGGTATGTACACTGCAACAGCCGCTCCCGGTCGCGCTCTCGACGACCGGTGGCGACGACCCGGCGATGCGGACACCGAACGCCTTAACCCGGCGGATAGCATACGTTCTGGTGGCAGAGGGAGCCCGACTCCCGTGGGCGAGGCCGCCCACGAGGAAAGTCCCCCCACCGTCCGGGCGGGTGACCGGGTGCAAGCCCGGGGCGGGAGACCGTCGGCACTCGAACAGAGACGAGACCACTCCGCTCGACCGATGAGGTGTGCGAACCCGTCTGCGACCAAGGATGGCCCCAGGGCCGCCCGAGAAAGCGACGGGGAGTGAACCCACCGAGGAACGACGGGGCGGCGACAGCCGCCGGTCGCACGTCGTGTGGCTCGGAGAACGGATGGAACGGCGAACCCTCGCCGGTGCAAGTCCGCACCGCTTGGTAGCCCGGACACGGGTGCGGACGCTCAGCCGAATGTCGGGTCGAAACAGAAGGGGGCTTACTCCCCTCAGCCGTCTTGTACGACGACGAGCGAACGCGATCGGCGTCGCCGCATCTAACGGACGATGAACGACCGAATCATGGGTTTTGTTAACCTAACTCCGGTTCAGTACTAGAACTTATGGACGGGTGTACTACTGTTGGCAGGAGTGTTCATAGCCAGTCACCACCTAGTCTGACGCGATGAGCGACGCTCTCCGAGCGGTTCGTCTTCGAGTTCCGGGGATGGACTGTCCGTCCTGTGCCGGGACAATCGAGCGGCGGCTCCGAGCCCTCGACGGCGTCGAATCGATCGAGACGCAGGTGACGGCGGGAACCGTCGTCGTCCGCTACGATCCGAGTCGAGCCGACGAGGACGCGCTCCACACCGCGATCGAGGACGCTGGTTACGAAGTTGCCGCCGAGGAGGACGACGAACCGCCACCGCCCCAGGCCGTCTGGACGAGTCCGAGAGCGGTCACGACCGCCGTCGGTGGAATCGTGCTGAGCGTCGGTCTCCTCCTCCACTTCGTCGTCCCGAACGCAGACCCCACGGTCTTCGAACTCCTGGGGCGGGAGTACTTCGCATCCCACCTCCTGTTCGTGGCGAGCGCGGCGCTCGCCGGAACACCGATCCTCCGGAGCGGCGTTCGGTCGGCACGTGCGCGGAATCTGAACATCGACGTGCTGATGAGCGTCGGAATCGTGGCCTCCGTGGCCGCTCACCACCCGTTCGAGGGGGCGCTGCTCGCGGTGCTGTTCTCGATCGCCGAACTCCTCGAACGCTTCTCGATGGATCGCGCCCGCGACTCCATTCGCCGGCTCATGGAACTCTCACCGGAGACCGCGACCGTCGTTCGGGACCCGTCGGCATCCGGGTCCGAACCGCACTCGGCCCAGCATGAGGAGACCGTCCCCGTGAGCGAAGTCGTCCTCGGGGACCTGCTCGCGGTTCGGCCGGGTGAGAAGGTGCCGGTCGACGGCCTCGTTCGCACGGGATCGAGTCCGGTGGATCAGGCCCCGATCACCGGCGAGAGCGTCCCCGTCGAGAAGGCTCCGGGGGACGAGGTGTACGCGGGAACGATCGTCGAGGGGGGCTATCTCGAGATCGAGGCGACGAGCACGGCGGACGACAGCACGCTCGCGCGCATCGTCGACCTCGTGACGGACGCCGAACGCGAGCGGACCGAACGCGAGCAGTTCATCGACCGGTTCGCCGCGGTGTACACGCCGGTCGTGATGGTCGCGGCGATCGCGCTCGCTGTCATCCCCCCGATCGCGTTCGGCTGGTCCTGGGACACCTGGTTTCTGCGCGGGCTTACATTGCTGGTGATCGCCTGTCCCTGTGCGCTCGTGATCAGCACGCCCGTATCGGTGGTCTCAGGCATCACGAGCGCCGCCAGAAACGGCGTGTTGATCAAGGGTGGCCGGCACTTGGAAGCGATGGCCGCGGTCGACGCCGTCGCGATCGACAAGACCGGAACCCTCACGGCCGGGAATCTCACGGTCACGGACGTGGTAGCGCTCTCGGCCGACGACGAACGATCCGTCCTCTCGGTCGCGGCCACGCTCGAACGGCGCAGCGAACACCCGATCGCCGACGCCGTCGTCGCGTACGCTCGGGAACGGGGCGTCGAGGCTGACGACGCCGCGGCGTTCGAAGCGCTGACCGGACGCGGCGTCCGCGCCGAGGTCGACGGTGTTGCACACTACGCCGGAACGCCCACGCTGTTCGAGCGGCTCGGATTCGACCTCCGACGGACCAGAGTCAGAACCGACGGCGGGCTCTGCCAACTCCCCCCGGAACGCTGTGAACGCGACTGTGAGAGCCTTCTCGAAACCGTGCTTCCCGAGTTCGAGCGCGCCGGGAAGACCATCATGCTCGTCGGAACCGACGACGAACTGCTCGGCGTGATCGCCGTCGCCGACGAGGTTCGCCCGGAAGCCGCGTCCGCGGTCGCCGCGCTCCAGGCAGCCGACGTTCCGGTGACGATGCTGACCGGCGACAACGAGGGGACGGCGCGGACGGTCGCCGCGGCAGTCGGCGTCGAGGAGTACCACGCCGAACTGCTTCCCGAGGACAAACTCGACGCGATCCGCGATCTCGAAGCTCGATACGGAACGGTGGCGATGGTCGGCGACGGGGTCAACGACGCCCCCGCGCTGGCCACCGCAACGGTTGGCGTGGCGATGGGGGCTGCGGGCACCGACGCAGCGATCGAGACCGCCGACGTGGCGCTGCTGGGCGACGACCTCTCGCGGCTGCCGTACCTGGTTCGGCTCGCTCGTCGTGCCAACGGGGTCATCCGTCAGAACGTCGGGGGAAGTCTCGCGGTGAAAGCCGCCCTCGCGGCCGGTGCCCCGTTCGGCGTGGTGACGGTGATCCACGCCGTCGTGATCGGCGATATGGGCATGAGCCTCGCGGTGACGGGCAACGCGATGCGGCTCTCGGGAGTCGATCCGGAGGAGTGAACGGCCGCGTCGGTGGTTCACGCGAGGAGACTCGAAAGCGCGCCGAGAGCGAACGATCCCCTCACGGTTCCGAGACGGCCGATCAGTCATCACCCGGCTGTCCGCCGACGGGAACCGTCACCCCGTCACGATAGCGGACGACGATCACGGCGGTGAGCAGCGCCGACAGCAGTGCCACCGCGCCCACGCTCGCGAACGCGACCTCGAATCCCGCGGTCTCGATGATCGCGCCGAACAGCGGCGGGGCGATCGTGTTGCCGACCATGATCCCGATCGTGACGATGGCGAAGTTCCGTCCAAGATCCGCCCGTGCCGAGAGCACGTCCGCTAACTTGTCCTTCGCTGGCGTTCCGAGGCTGCCGACGCTCCCGGCCAGCACCGCGGCGACGACGGCGGCCAGTGGCCCGAGCGCGAACGACGCCAGCGCCAGTACGAACACCGTCACCAGCAGATACGCCCCCGTGAGGATCGGTCCGGGGGTGAACCGATCCGCGAGGTCGCCACCGACGAGGATGAACGCCGCCCCCGTCACGAACATCGCGGTCAGCGTCAAACTCGCCGTCCCCGACGCCACGCCGTAGCCCTCCTCCAGCAACACGACGACGTAGGAGGTCACGCCCCAGTGAGCCGTCGAGGCGACCATCGCGAGGACGCCGAGCGCGAGGATCGCAGGTGTTTCCAGAATCTCCCGCCCGCCCGAGACGAACCGGGTTCGCCAACCCGCAACCAGTGACTCCGACGTGCCGTCCGCGGTCGCAGGCGTCCGCTCGGAGACGTTCGGACGAGTGACATCGTTGCTCACCCGTCGGGCGAGCACGACGCACGCAACGAGACCGTAGAGCGCGCCGACGACCGCGATCAGCCCGAACGCGTGCCGCCACCCGAGTCCTGGGAGCGCCATCACGCCGACGATCACGACCGGCGGTGCGGCAAACCCGAGGTTCCCGGCGAAGCCATGGACGCTGAACGCACGACCGCGGTGGGCTTCCGGCGTCGCGTCGGCGAGCAGTGAGTAGTGTGACGGGTGGTGGCCCGCGATTCCGATCCCGAGGATCGCCTGCCCGACGAGCAGCCACTCGAACGTCGGTGCCAACGCCAGAATCGCCGTTCCGAGCGCGCCGAGACCGAGGCACAGACCGAGGGTGAGCGTTCGGTCGTAGTTGTCCGCGAGGTAGCCATAGGGAAGCTGAAACGCGGTGTTGACGAACGCCTGGACGCCCATCGCCACGCCGAGGGCGGCGAGGCTCACCTCGAACTCCGCCGCCAGGATCGCCATGATCGGCGGGAACAGCACGAGGTACATGTGGTTGATCACGTGCGAGCCGCTGATCAGCCCGACCACCAGCGCCGTCTCGCGTGGGATTCCCTCCGGCAGTACCCGTGCCATCGACAGTCGGGCGGATGCCCCCAGCCCGTAAAACGGTGTCCGATGCGGCAGGGGTACGAGGACCATTCGATCACCGCCAACCGACCGTTTTTCCGCTCTCGGGCTGACTCCCCGATCATGACCGAAACCGTCCTCATCACCGGCGGAACTGGATTCATCGGCTCACACCTCGCCGCCCAACTCGTCGACCGCGGTCACGAGGTCGTCGCGTTTGACCGCGATGGCGACACGAAACTGCTCGACCGCCTCGGAGTCGCGGACGACGTATCGATCCGAACGGGCGACGTGAGCGATCCGACCGACGTCTTTCGAGCCGTCGCACGCTCGGGGGCGACGCGAATCGTCCACCTCGCGGCGCTCCTGTCGGCGTCCAACGTGGAGCTTCCGACCCGAACGGCAGTCAACGTCGACGGCGCGGGAACCGTCCTCGAAGCGGCTCGGATCCTCGATGACCGAGTCGATCGCGTCGTGCTCGCCTCCAGCGAGACGGTGTACGCGCCTGATTCGGCGTATCCACACGACGAGGTTCCCGAAGATGTTACCCTCCAGCCGGAGAGTCCCTACGCCGCCGCGAAACTCTACGCCGAACGGCTCGCGTACGCGTACGCCGACGAACACGGGCTCTCGACCGCGGTGATCCGACCGACCGGGGTGTTCGGGGCGGGTGGACACGGCATCGAGTTCTCCGACCTGTTCGAACGGGCGGCCCGCGGGGAACCGGTTCGAGTGGGTCCGGCCGACGGGACGATTAGCTGGCTGTACGTCCGGGACGCTGCGAGCGCATTCGCGGCCCTCGCGCTCGCGGACGAGGGCGACCTCTCACAGCGCGTCTACAACGTCCGGGGCGAGTACGCGACGGTGGCCGAGGTCGCCGAAACCGTCCGTTCGGCCACGGACGCGCCGATCACCGTCGAGGACGGTGATCCGCTGGAGTGGTCTGCACAGCGGACGGATGTCTCGGCCGCACGGCGTGACCTCGGTTACGAGATCGAGTGGCCGATCGAACGATTCGTGCCGGAGTATATCGAACACGAACGATCGTGGTGAGCGAGCGACTGTCGAGCGGTCCACGTCCGCCGAAACCAGCCGTGAGTTGTCCGACGACCAGCCGTAGCCAAACGCCACGCTACACGACAGAATAGCTATTCCCTGCGATGACTTACTGCACATATGTTAGCAAACAGCACAGACTCGCC
>SKSS01000080.1 GCA_007122875.1 Salinarchaeum sp.
CCGACGATCAGGATCAGCGTCTTGACGATCATCAAAACCATCGTAATATCGTCTCCGGCGGTGTCGTGGGGACTCATACTTCTTTTTGTACCTCCGACCACATCTCCGCAAGCCGTTCGTCGGCGGTTCGGGGAGGACGTTCGATCTCGATGTCGAGGGTTTGCTCCTCGTTCATGTAGATCCTGATCTCCTCGAACGCCACTTCGTACCGCGTGGTGTGGTGGCCATCCGAGCGGATCTCCGTGAGTTCGGTCAGCAGACTCGACTCCGAGAGGAGATCCAGTTTCCGATAGATCGTCGACATCGGAATGTCACACGCTTCGGACAGGTCGCTCGCCGAAAGCGGCGCGTCGAGCGCCTGGACGATCGCCCGGCAGTCCTCGTCTTCGAGCGCTTCGAGGATGGGCACTAACTCCGGATCGTCCCTGGCGTCGAACGGATCGCGGACCATCGTTCGAGGGTCGGAGTCCCACCCCTTAAAACGGACTGATTCGCACCCGAGTTACGGTCTCGACTCGTCGTCGATTCTCACACGGTGGGAACGGACCGAGTTCTTTTATTACCCATGTGGAGAATTCGCCTGTAAGAGAGACGATGATCCGATCGACCACCCACCAGACGAACCGTTCGAGGAGGTGAGACAGGTGGATCACCTCACCGTGATTATCGCGCTGGCGAACACCTTCACCCTCGTGTTCGGGGGCGTCGTCACCGCGCTTGCGTGGCGTGCTGCCCGCCGAACGGGCGCTCCCGCCCTCCGTGCGCTCGCGCTCGGCCTCGGTCTCGTCACCCTCGGGGCGCTCCTCGGCGGCACGCTGCATCAGATCGCTGGCTTCGAATTCCAGACCGCCATCGCCGTCCACAGCGTCTTCACGGCGATTGGGTTCGGCACGCTCGCGTACTCGCTGTACGCCGAGATGGCGGACACCGGATCGCCGTCCACCCCATCTCGAGAACACGCAGAGGAGAGCTAGTAACCGAGCGAGAACAGCCGATTCGTTACGATCGCCGCCAGCGCAATTCCCATCACGACCGCCAACAGCCCAAAGGCAACCTCCCACCCGACGAGGTCGGCGAGCGCGCCGACTACAACGCTCCCCGCCGCGCCGACGGTCATATACACCGTCCGGACCAGCCCGAACCCCCGTCCACGTTCGGCGTCCGCGAGGTTATCCATGAAGCGCGACTGCAACGGGGCACCCCAGCTCATCGAGACGCCCACGACGACCACCGCCAGCACCGTCGTGGCCGTCCCGTTTGCGCCGACGAGCAACAGATATCCTCCGGTGCCCATCACCATCGTCCCCGCGACGGCTGCGTCCCTCGAGTATCGGTCCGAGAGCGCCCCCAACAGCGGCTGTGTCGCCCCGTGAACCACGAAGTACAGCGAGAACAGCGCGCCGGCCATCGTCCGGGAGAACGCCTGCCCCTCCTCTAAAAACGCCGGAAGAAACGACGCCGTTGCCTGCCAGGTGAACGCCCCGATGATCGCCAGTCCGGTCGTGTAGGCAATCTCCGGGCGGGTGAGCAGCTCCCTGAGGCCGTCGAGCGCGACTCGTTCTCGGATGGGTTCGTCCGGAACCCGCGGCTCGGTCCGCTCGACCCGCCATGCGAACAGGATGAACACCGGAATCGCCACGGCGGCTCCGGTCGCGATCGCCGCCTGCCAGCCGTACCGTGCCCCGACCGCAGCGGCGGCGATCGGCGCGAGCAGCCCCGCGAGCGGCCCTCCGGCGACGTGAACCCCGATTGCCCGGCCGATGTCGTCGAACTGGCGGGTCAGCAGCGTTGTCGCCACGCTGTAGTGAAGCCCCGCCGCTGCCCCGAGTCCGACCGCAACCAGCGCGAACAGGGCGAACGACGGCGAGAGCGCGAGCAGGAGGCTGGCGACGGCCGTTCCCCCGACGGCCGTCAGGATGACAACGCGCTCTCCGTAGCGATCACCGAGGACGCCGCTCGGAAACTGTGAGAGCGCGTACGCCGCCCACATGCCCGAGAGCGCCAGTCCGACGAGCCCGTGGCTCACGTCGAACGCATCAACGATGTCGGGGACGACGGGGCTGATCGCCAGCCGGGCGACCATCGTTGCGAAGAACGCGAGCATACAGAGTCCAAGAACGGTGTGACGGTAGCGCCAGCGCACGACCGCCAGTTTATCGGGGATGTGAAAATCGGTTCCGATGACGGCAGAGGCGTACCGGGACCGACTGGGATTCTCGATCAGCGTCGCCGGCCACCGGGCGGACGGAGGAACAGCCCCATCAGTCCCGCGAGCAACGCCATGATGCCGCCAACGACAAAGCTCGCGTCCCAGCCGATCACGCCGACGAGCCAGCCGACGACGCCGCCGCCGAAGACGCCGCCCCACATCTTGCTGGAGTACAGCAGCGCGTAGTTCGACGATGAGTGCTCGTGGCCGTAGTAGTCGGCGACCGTACTCGGAAAGAGCGAAAACTGGGAACTCCAGAAGAAGACGGCCACGACGACGGCGATGACGTAGCCCGCGCCGACCTCGAACGCCCCGAAACCGACGATCGCCAGGGTGGCGACCCCGCATACGAGAAACGACCCGGCCATCACCCGTTCCCGTCGCATCCGATCGGAGAGTCCGCCGACGATCAACCGCCCGCCACCGGAGGCGAGCGGGAGGAGCGTGGCCGCGACCGTCGCCACCAGCGCGGTTAGTTCCAGCTGTTCGGCGTAGAGGACGACCCGCGCCGTGATCATCAGTCCCGCACCGGCGACGAACGTAAACATGAGGTACATCGTCCAGAACTGCCACGTTCGAACGGTTTCCCGCCAGGTGTACTGTTTCGGCTGGCTGCGCTCGTAGCCGCCGTCCTCCCGTACCGTTCCTTCGGAATTGGCGTCGGGAGACCCCGTTTCGGTATCGTGATCGTCCTCAGCGTCGATCCCCGCGCGTTCGGAATCGGTGGCGTCGTCGGTCTCGAACGCCGTCTCCGAGACGAATCCCGACGGCGGATCCCGCAGGACGAACGCCCCGACTGCGATCCCGAGACCGATCAGCACGCCCATCCCCGTGAGCACGTACGGGAGCGACTCCGGCGCGGAGTACGCCCGGACGAACGGGACGAACAGGGCGCTTCCGCCGCCGAACGCCATCGTTCCGACGCCAGTCGTGAGCCCGCGCTTGTCGGGAAACCACTTGATCGCGGTGTTGACCGCAATCGTGTAGACGATCCCGACGCCGACCGCGCCGATCGCGTAACTCACGTACAGCACCCACGTCTCGGCGGCGAACGCGGTTCCGAGATAGCCGCCACCCGCCAGCACGCCAGCGAGCAGCGTCAGCTTCCGGGGTCCGTAGCGGTCACGATACCAGCCGGCCGGAAACTGCGCCAGTGACATCACGACGACGTAGACCGTGAACACGAACCCGATCACCGCGAGCGAAGCGTCCAGGCGGATCGCCAGCGGTCCCTCGATTGACGACCAGACGTACTGATACGGGCTCACCAGCGCCATCATCACCGCCGCAGCGGTGACTTGCCACCACCGCGAGTACCCCAGCACTTCTTTCGCGCGGGCCGAATAATCGCTCTCGTCGTGTGCTGCCGTCATGGATGTCCCAGTGTACTACGCACGGTTGCCGCGCTTCGTTCGTCTTCCACGTCTGTGTCACACTCCATCATCGGGCCGCCTTATCGGTTGCCATCCCGGCACCAGTTCGGGGATGATCCCGCGTTCCCGAGCGACTGACAAGCCGCCCGTGCCGAAGTCGGATCAGAGCCGGTCCAGGAGAGCATACGTACCCGTCGTCGGCGCGGAAGGATGCTACCGCTCGAACTCATGACGCCAGTCCTACATTTTGGCCCGAAACATAACGTATTTATATCTTTCCCCAAATATGTTCCATCGTGGCTATTGACAAGCGATTCGGTCGGGGTGGCCTGAACGAACAGGTCAATCCCGCGGAACTTCTCGATTCGATCGGGCTGGACGACGACGAACTCGCCTGGCGAAAAGAACACATCAATTTCGACGAGACGGACGTGGAGCGGCTGTCTGCGTTAGAGGATGTCTTTCGCGCTCACGACGACGAAATCGCCGATCGGTTCTACGAGAATCTCACGAATCACGACCGCACACTGGAGATTTTCAGTCGTTCTCCGAAGGGTATCGAGGAGTTGAAAGAGACGCAGCGAGCGTATCTCGTCACGCTCTCTGCTGGCAACTACGGCGAGGAATACTTCCGAGACCGGGCCCGAATCGGCAAGCTTCACGACCTGCTGGAGATGCCGCTGAATCACTACATCGGCCAGTACGGGATCTATTACACCCTCCTGCTGGAAGTGCTCGATGACCGTATTCAGGAGAACGTCGTCGAGGCGATCCGTGAGTGGACCGTCGAGGAGTTCGACGACAGTGACGAGACCGGCGTCGGCTCTCGGCTGTTCGGGGCGTTCGGACGCGACGACGCACACGGAGAGACCGGAGAACTGTCCGCCGCTCTCGAAGAGACCGTCCGAGAGGAGATCCACGCCAACGTACAGGATCTGCTGTCGGTCCTTCGGATCATCAACCTCGACATGCAGGTTGCCGTGGACACGTACGTCGACTCTTACAGCAGCCAGATCGAAGCGGAAGCCGAACGCCGCGCGCAACTCGCGAAGGAGGTTCAACGGGACGCCTGGAATCCGCTTCGGGACCTCAACACCGCCGCTGGCGAGGTCGCCCGGAGTGCCGAGGAGATCAGCGCTCGGACCGAGCAGAGCACGGAGGGCATCACGGCCATCGCCGACGAACTGGCGAACGTCGGTGCGGCCACCGAGGAGATCGCTTCGACAGCGAGCGAGGTAGAGGAGACGGCCAGACACGCACGGAGGACCGCTCAGAACGGGCGAAACGAAGCCGAACGTGCGTTCTCGGCGGTGTCGGACGTAACCGAAGCGACGCGGGACGTCGGCGAAGAGGTCGCCGACCTCGAATGCGTTCTCGACGACCTCGATGACACCCTGGAGAGCCTCGACGAAGTCACGCGCCAGACCAAGCGAATCGGTCGAGAGGCGACGTTACAGTCGACACAGGCCAGCGGCGATCGGGAGACGCTCAGAGCCCTCGCTGACGAGGTGAAGTCGTTCGCCGACGAGACCGAACGACGGTTGGAGTCCGTCTACGGACAGGTCGAGTCCATGCACGACCCGCTCCGATCGACCGCCGAGTCGGTGGAGGTCGCACTCGACGAGGTCGAAGACGGAACCGAATGCGTCGAATCGTGCATGCAATCCCTCGACGAGATCGTCGACGCCATCGAGGAGGCCACCGACGGCGTCGGCGACGTCGCGGACGCGACCGAGTCACAGGCCGAGAGCGCGGAAGGGGTCGCCGCGGCCGCCGATCAGGCCGCCGCCGAAATCGATGCCATCGCCGGCGAAACCAGCGACATCGCCGCCGCAACCGAAGAGCAGAAAGCACAGTTGGCACAGATCGTCCACTCGCTCAAACGGTTGACCGAGGAAAACGAAACGGTGGAAGCCACCGGCTGAGACGGCGACCGTCAGTTGCGGTCACGCGGTAACAGGAACCGACCGGCCCGGTCGATAGCCAGCGGAGCGTAGACGAGCGAGCCACACGGCAGACGAGGAGAAAGTCCATGACGTCAGTCGTGGGAATATCAACCGATGGTTGAGCGATCGCGTTCAGTCGTCCACGGTGGATTCGACGAACTCGAAAAGCTTATCAAACTCGTCCGGAAGGCCGTTTTTCGCCTTCTCGATGTTTCCCACCGGGACGACTTCTCCGACGACCGCCACGATCTGCTGGGCGTGATAGTTCGCGTCGGCGCGATCGACGCCCTCGCGATCGGCGACCCGGTTGAGGAACTCGTCGTAGCCGAAACGTTGGCCGTGATCCGCTTCGGCTAGGTACCGATCGATCTCCATCGGCAACGGACTGGCGAGGTCGGTCGCCTCCCCCTCGGGTAGTCGCTCACCGAGCGTGGTGAGTGTCGCCCGCGTCGCCCGGACTGCCGGGCCGAGTTCGGCCAGTTCGAGCCGGTTCTGTACCTGCCCCAGAAACTCCTTGTAATTCACCCTGATTCCCTCCCCGCGATCGGTTACAACCGGCTGGCAGAAATAGCCGAGGGTCGGTTCACGAATAGCGTCACCGACTCGCCGATACAGGGATTGATAGCCCTCCGATCCGAACGCTCGGGCGATGACGGACCGATCGCTGGCGGGACTTGTCCTCGCCGGAGGGTTTTCGACGCGGTTCGGGGAGGAAGAGAAGGCCGTTGCGCCCCTCTCTGGAACGCCGATGATTCGTCGGGTGGTCGATCGACTCTGCAAGGTCACCGATGAGATCGTGGTGAACTGCCGATCGGAGCAACTCGACGCGCTTCGAGACGCCCTTGACGATCGGGTCGAGGTACCGAGGTTCGCGGTCGATCCAGTTGCCGATCGAGGGCCGATCGGTGGCATCCACACCGGACTCGACGCAATCGATGCCGAGTACGCCGCGGTTGTCGCCTGCGACATGCCGTTCCTCGATCCGGCGCTGTTCGATCTCCTCCTCGGACGCGCACAGCAGCACGATGGTGCCGTCGTCCGACTCGACGATGGGTGGTTCCAGACCACGCAGGCGATCTATCGAACCGACCCGATGCGTCGTGCCTGCGCCGACGCGATCGACGCCGCCGACAACCGGATCCTGACCGCGCTGGACGAACTCGACTGGGTCGTCGTAGAGCAGCGGGATCTCGAAGCCGAGGGGATTTCGCTCGACACGTTCGAGAGCATCGATACGAAGGAAGATCTTCGGGCGGCGGAGCGACGCCTCTGATTCCGTGGAACCCCACGTCGGACCGGCAGCGATCGGGTCGACGTGCTCACCGAATCACGTCGACGACGGGCCGGTCCGCGATCATCCGGGCGATCACGACGCGGGGAACGTCGGTTCGGTCGAGCACCTCGGCTGCGATCTCCCGTCCGAGACGCTCCAGCGCCGGCGTGTCGGCCATGTTCAGCATCGGAACGACCGTCGCGTCCGCCGGCACGTCCTTTCGCCCGGCCCGCTCGCTCGCCAGAATAGTGGCGACGTGTTCCGGGCGGATCGCCTCCCCCTCGTCGAGACCGGTGATCGACGCGACCCGCTCGGGTCGATGAACTACCCCCTCGTCGAGTGGCTCACCCACGGCTTGGACGCTTGCAATCGGGACGACGGTGTCGGCCGAGACGGGAAGCTGTGGTTCGTTTTCCTTCGGAGCCTTGAGCCAGCGAGTGCGCGCACCGTCGGCTTTCACGAGGATCGCACACTCCTCGCCGACCGCGGCCGCCAGGTCGTCGACGACGCGGGGATCGTACCCGCGATAGCGATCGGGACCGTCCCGTGCCGCGACGAGTCCGACGGGCCACCGTGGGGACTCACGGACGGCCGCGATCGGATCGTCGGTCACGCGAACCGAGTCGACGTGTCGCTCGAACGGCGGAATCCGAACGGTCGAGGTGACGATTGCCCGGTCGATTCGTTCGGCGAGCGCGTAGAGGGTCGACTTCTTCCCGCCAGCTCCGACGACACACGTCACGCCACGGTCGGCATCGAGCGCGGAGACGAGCGAGGAGGTCACGTGTCCGTTCATGGCTCTCAGTCACACTCTGGGAACTTGGTCCTACCCCAATCGATCACGGCAACCGATTCGTTCGCTTCCAACACCAGTTGCCGTCGGGTCGGAGTTCAGAACCGCTGGAACCCCCAGCAGGCCACCGCACGACACCACACCTACCGCGACGCCAGCACCGGACACCTACCGCGACGCCAGCACCGGAATCGACGAGTGCCGAAGGACCCGCGCGGTCGTGCTGCCGAGTAGGACGGCGGGACGGCCGGTCCGGCCACGGGTTCCCATCGCCACGAGGTCAGCGTCGATGCG
This sequence comes from Salinarchaeum sp., assembly GCA_007122875.1. Lineage (GTDB taxonomy): Archaea > Halobacteriota > Halobacteria > Halobacteriales > QS-1-68-20 > QS-1-68-20. Next base: position 7,889 of record SKSS01000080.1, read on the forward strand.
TTCGCCCCGGTCGAGAATCTCCCGGAAGGGGACGCCCCGCCGAACGCTCGTCGTGTACCCGAGTCCCGCCTCCTCGGCGAGACTCGCCACCTCATCGACGGCCCGTCGGCCGGCCGCTTCTAGCGGACCGAGGAGGCTTCGCGGGGCATCCTCGTACCGCATCGGTGCCTCGTCGACGACGTAGACCGCGTGGACGGTCGCGTCGTACCGCTCCGCGACTGCGATCGCGGAGTCGGCGGCCCGTTCGGCTCCGTCGCTCCCGTCGGTCGGAACGAGCACGTCGTCGTAACTCGGAAGCTCCTCCGGGTCGTCGGGTTGTCGATCGCTGGAGCCGACCGGAACCGCGAGAACAGGGGCGGCCGACCGTCGAATGACCCGCTCTGTCGTACTTCCCAGCCGCGGACGATCCGGCCCGGATCGGCTCCTGGTCGCCATCACCACCAGTTCGATCCCCGCCTCGTCGACGTATGTCAGGATCGCCTCGTGTGCGACCCCGTCTCGATGCTCGCGACTCGCGTCCACCCCGACCTCGGCCGCTCGGGTGGCGATCCGTTCGGTCGCGCTCCGGCCGGCCGCGTCGGTCACCGTCCGAAGCTCCCGGCGTTCGTCCCCTGAAAGCGCCTGCTCCTCGGTTGGGTCGGTGACGAAGAGCGCGTGGACCCGCCCATCATACCGATCGGCGATACCCAGCGCGTGAGCGACGGCGCGCTCGCTTCCCTCACGGGCGTCCGTCGGAAGGAGGACGTTCGAGTACATCGCTTCGGACTCGACGTGATGGCCCTTGAAACGAATGTACGGCGACGAGAGAGTTTTTCTACCGGGGAACCGTCCAGCCGCCGTACTCGTCGTCCAGCAGCGTGAGGGGGTTCCGAGAACGGCGGACCCCACCAACCTTTTGTCCTCACCGTCGAAGCGGATGCCATGGGTGGGGAACTGCTTGTCTATGGGTCGTACGGCTACACGGGATCGCTGATCGCTCGACGGGCGGTCGCCGAGGGGATGTCGCCGATTCTCGCCGGTCGGCGGGCGGAACCGGTCGAACGACAGGCGACGATGCTCGACTGTGACCACCGCGTGTTCAGCCTCGATCATCCGGCGATCGTCGAGGAGGCGATCGAGGATGCCGACGTGCTCGTGAACTGCGCCGGGCCGTTTGCGGACACCGCGAGGTCGCTCGTCGAAGCCTGTCTGCGGACCGGAACCGAGTACCTGGACATCACTGGCGAGTACCGCGTGCTGGAGTCGATCGCCGAACGGGACCGCGAGGCCGAGCGCGCCGAGATCACGCTCCTTCCCGGCGTCGGGTTCACCGTGGCGGTCACCGACTGTCTGGCCGCCCTTCTCGACGCGGAGCTATCGTCGGCGACCCACCTCGAGCTGGGGGTCGATCACGGTGGAACGGCTTCCGCGGGGACTGCGAAGTCGGGGATAGAGGGGCTACGTACCCCCGGTGCGGTCCGCGAGCAAGGGGCGATCCGCGAGGTGCCGGCCGCCTGGCGGCGACGCGAGATCGACTTCGGCGACGGACCGCGCACGGCCGTGACGATCCCGACCGGCGACGTGTCGACGGCGTACTACTCGACCGGCATTCCGAACGTCGAGACGTACGTCACCGTTCCCGAGCGGGCCGCGTGGGCGATGGAACGAACCCGCTGGGCGACGCCGATTCTCGCTGCTGGACCCGTCCAGCGCCTGTTGAAGCGGACCGCCGACGTGCTGGTGTCGCCCCCGTCGTCGGACGACCGCGCTGCAGGAGGGTGTCGCGTGTGGGGAGAGGTGGTTGACGACGACGGGAACGTCGCCGATGGACGGCTGCGCACGCCCGATCCGTTCGACGTGACGACGGACACCGCAGTCGAGGCCGCTCGGCGAGTGCTCGATGGCGACGTTTCACCGGGCTTCCAGACCCCGGCGTCCGCGTTCGGGCCGTCGTTCGCCCTCGAACTCGACGGTATCGAGGTGGAGGGTGCGGTAGCGTACGCAGGCGTCGAGTAGCTGTGCGATTCGATGCGGACGCAGGTGTCGATCAGTCGGGGCGTTCGTCGGCCGTCTCCGAGTCGCGGTCGAGCAACTCGTCGGCGAGCATCGGAAGGAACGTCCCGATGTCGGTGACCATCCCGATCGCCTGTGCACTGCCCCGGTCGAGCAACTGCGTGACGGTGGCCGGGTTGATGTCGACGCAGACGGTCTTCGTCGTCGAGGGAAGGCAGTTCCCGACGGCGACCGAGTGGAGAAGCGTCGAGAGCATGAGGACGATGTCGGCCTCCTGGGCCTGTGTTCGGATGGCGGCCTGTGCCTCGACGGCGTCGGTGATCGTATCGGGGAGCGGCCCGTCGTCCCGGATCGAACCTGCGAGCACGTACGGGATGTCGTTCCGCACGCACTCGTACATCACGCCACCATCGACGATCCCTGCTTCGATGGCCTCCTCGATGCCGCCAGCGCGGACGATCTCGCTGATCGTGTAGATGTGGTGTTTGTGGCCCTTTCGAGGGTGTTCGAGCGATTCGGTGTCCACGCCGAGCGACGTTCCGTAGAGGTCGCGTTCGAGGTCGTGGACCGCGAATCCGTTCCCGGCGCTGATCGCGTCGACGTAGCCCGCCCGGACGAGGTCGGCGAGCGCGTTTCGCCCGCCCGCGTGGACGATGGCCGGCCCACAGACGACGAGGGCGGTTCCGTCGGCGTCCCGAACCGCCCGCAACTCGTCCGCAATCTCCGCGATGAGCGAGGCGGAGGGTCGCTCGCTGGAGACGCCACCCTGCATGAACCCGAACGCGCTGTCGGCATCCCTGGGCCGCTCCGGCGGTTCGACGCGGATTCCCGTCTCGCCCGTGACGACGAGGTCGCCTTCCTCGATGGCGTTGAGGACCTTCGTTCGAACCCGAGGTTCCGAATCCGCACGCTCGACGACGAGCGCACAGTCCATCTCGGCGTCCTCGACGCTGATCCACTCGCCGTCGAGACGAACGAACGTCGGGTGATTCGTCGTCGAGTAGAAGTTCAGCGGGACGACACCGTCCTCGGGCGCGGGTTCGACCGTCGCGTCTCGTGGATCGGCGACCGTCGCGCCGTTCTGATTGAGTTCGTGGACGATCGCCCGGAGGTCGGCCTCCGAGTCGGCCGTCACGGCCATTCGACAGTACGACTCCTCGTGTTTGTGACGGCCGACCTCGAACTGCTCGACGTCGAACTCGCCACCCATGTCCATGACGATCCCGAAACACCGGCCCATCATCCCGGAATCGATGATGTGGCCCTCCAGTTCGACCGTCCGCATCACTACCATGGGGAGCCCTTGGTCGCTCGGGTACGTCAATGTGTCCGCACCGGGAAGGGAGCACGGGCCGGCTCTCGACTGGCCGATCGGTGCCTTTACCCTCCCTCCACCTGTTGCCTGCGACCACATGCCAAACGGAGCCGAGCGATTGCTCGAAACGCTCGACGCCCACGGAGTCGAGTACGTCTTCGGCGTCTGTGGCGACACGAGCGTCGGGTTCTATCGTGCCTTCGAGCGAACGGACGCGGACATCGAACACGTCCTCGCACGGGACGAGCGGAGCGCGTCGTACATGGCCGACGCGTACGCCCGGTTCTCCGGGAAACCCGGCGTCACGGAGGGACCGAGCGGCGGCGGCGCGACGTATCTCCTGCCGGGGCTTGCGGAGGCCGACGACTCCTGCGTTCCCGTCGTCGGCTTGAACACGACGGTCCCGGTCGCGTATCGCAACCGGGGGGTACTCACGGAGTTAGATCAGGCCAGTCTGCTCGACGGCGTGACGAAGTGGAACGCCTCGGTCGATCACCCGGAGGCGATCCCTCGGATGGTCAGGCGCGCGTTTCAGGAGGCGACCAGCGGTCGACCGGGAGCGACCCATCTCTCGCTCCCGATGGACGTTCTCGATGGCGTGTGTGATTCCGACGCATACGCCAACCCGGACGCAATCCGGTATCCGGCGTACCGGTCCCTCCCCGACGACGACAGAATCGACCGCGCCGCGGAAGTGATCGAAGGGAGCGAGCGACCCCTGATCGTCGCCGGCGGTGGCGTCCACTCCTCGCGGGCGTGGGAGGAGCTTCGAGCGTTCGCCGAACAGGTCGGTGTTCCCGTCGCACAGACGCTCTCCTCGGTTGGATGCGTCGGCGACAGCCCATATTCGATCGGCGTCGTCGGCGAGAACGGATCCCGGGCGTACGCCAACGAGATGTTGGCTGAGGCCGACACCCTCCTGCTGTTCGGGACGGCCGTCGAGAGCGTCTGGACCGAAAAGTGGAGCCGGCCCGCCGACGGCGAGAAGCGGATCGTCCACGCCGACGTTCACGCCGAGTCAATCGGCAAAAACTATCGCACTGAAGTCGCCCTTCCCGGCGACCTCCGGGCGATTCTCGACCGGCTGCTCGACGCCGTTGGACCGGACGAGAAGTGGGATGCGGACGCTATCGCCGCCCGACACGCGGAGTGGGTCGCCCCGTACGAGGAGCGCTTCGACGCCGACGAGTTCCCGCTCCGTCCGGAACGGCTGGTCGCCGGCGCGAACGAGGTGTTCAACGACGATGCGATCATCGTGTCCGATCCGGGGACGACGGTCCCGTACTTCGCCTCGCTGTACGAGTTCGTGCCGCCCGGACGGCACTGGGTCACCCCCCGAGCGCACGGTGCGCTCGGGTACGGTATCCCGGGTGTCGTCGGCGCACACTATGCACGGCCCGAGTCGCAGGTGATCGGACTCACCGGCGACGGCGGAGCCGGAATGTCGCTCGGCGAACTCGAAACCCTCGGACGGCTCGACGTTCCCGTGACCATCATCGTCGTGAACAACGGCTCGTTCTCGTGGATCGAGGCCGGGCAGCGCAACTACGACGACTTCTCGTTCGCCGTCGACTTCGACGGGGTCGACTACGCGGGCGTGGCCGAGGAGATGGGAGTCTCCGGCCACCGAGTCCGAAACGCCGACGAGTACGAGGAGATCCTCGCCGAGGCCGTCGAACACGACGGACCGTCGCTCGTCGACCTCCCGACGAAGCCGCTTCCCGAGACCGAGGACGTGCCGGTCGACTGGCTCGAACCCGACGAGTGAGGCTCCTCCCAATCGCTCGTCGGTGTGCGTGCACAGGCTACCCACACCGGCGCAGAGTGGACGAACAGGGACCATGAGGGTTGACGAGCAGTACACACATTCATGAGGGTTGACGAGCAGTACACACATTCATGAGGGTTGACGAGCAGTACACACATTCATGAGGGTTGACGAGCAGTACACACATTCATGAGGGTTGACGAGCAATCCCAATGTAATGAGTCGCTGGTTACGTATCGGCGGTGGGATCGTCCTCGTTCTGGCACTCCTGTGGCTCGCCTGGACGATTCTCGGGATGATCCTCAGCTTCGTCTCCTGGCTGGTGAGCACGATCGTCACGATCCTCGTGGTGCTCGTCCTCCTGTTGCTCGCGTACCTCTTGCTCTCGAAGCTCCTCGGCGGTAGCGGTGGCTCGGGAGGGTCGAGGTCGCAATCCCGGTCTCAGTCGACATCCCGCACACGCGAACGGGAGAAGATCCTCGAGTAGTCAGCCGTCCCGAGTTCCGTCGTAAAGCGTCCTGAACGTCCCGTCAACGTAGACGTAGATCGAGTCACCGTGATACAGTCGCCGAAGCTCGAACGTCGTCGGCACGGTCCATCCGTGCTCCGTTCGGATCTCGAATCCGTTCTCGCTCCACCGATGTTGGAACGTATTCTTGTCGAACTCCTCGGCGATCACGACGTAGTCGCGGATCGCCTTCACCCGAGCGGTGATGGTTCCGTCGGGATCCTCGTGGTTCTCGCGTCTCACCAGTGACGACAAGCCCCGATCGCGTGTCCTGACGGCACCGAACTCGATCTTGGTATCTCCTGCGTCGGGGAGGTCGTCTAGTTTCGCTTTCAGCGCGTCTCCACCCCGCACCTGACCGAACACGGTACCCCTTGGGAAGATGAGCGCGATCTCTCCGCCGTCCGTGCGTATCCGCCGGCGGTCGCCGACATCAGCAGCCGAATCGACTCCCGAGTTGGAGCCCGCACACCACCTCCGGCCGATACGACCACCACCGGAATCCGATTCCCGACCGGAATGACGCTCTGAATCGGTCACGATCACCACTCCTCGGTCGCCCGCAGTAAACCCATCGCTCGGATCGATTCGACCGTCGACGACCTCTCGCCGATGCGACCGTCGACGACCGCTTGTACCCCAAACGTTACCGTCCCACCGCCGATATCGGCCACCATGACGACCTGGGACGATCGGTTTCGGGAGGGGAGATATCCGCGGAACCCCGACCCGCCAGCGATCCTGCAACGGCTCGTTGGGACGTTTCCCGACGGACGCGCGCTCGACATCGCGACCGGCACCGGCCGGTGTTCGGTCTTCCTCGCCGAGTGCGGCTACGAAGTCGATGCGATTGACCGCTCACGAGAGGGGTTGAACATCGCCCGCGAGAACGCCGACGAGCGGGGCGTCGACGTGAACTGGATCCACGCCGACGCCCTCCGGTTTCCGTATCCCGAGTCGACCTACGACGTGATCACCGCCCGGTCGTTTCGGATTTACGACCGCCTCACCGACGTGAAGGAAGCGCTGGCTCCTGGCGGCGTCCTCTTTTATCAGGACCACATGCGAACGTCGGAGGGCGTAGACTACGGTCCGCCCGAACGGCGACGCGTCGGAGCGAACGACCTGCTCCATGCCTGCCTCGACCTCACCGTCCTCCACTATCGGGAGTTCAGAACGGGGGAGGGGAGCCATCGGGGAGCGTACGCCCAGATCGTCGCCAGGAAGTCGGACGGGGCCACACAGCCCCATCCTCACCGGGAGACGTTCGAGGGACCCTGATCGATCGCCGGGTCACTCACGTTCGTCTCGGACCATCGCCTCGATTCGGTCGAACCCGAGTTCGAGGCGGTCGAGACTGTTCGCGAAGCTCAACCGAAGGTGGCCTTCTCCCCCGGCTCCGAACCCCTCTCCGGGAACGGTCACGACGCCGTACTCCCGACAGAGGCGCTTAGCGACGTCGAAGCTCGATCCGTCGAACGCGCTCACGTCCACGAATGCGTAGAAGCCCCCTTCGGGGTCCGGACACGAGAGCGTCGGAATCTCGGCCACCCGATCGCGGACGTAATCACGGCGTTCCTCGAACGCGCGGTACATCTCCTTGGCGGCGTCCTGCGGTCCCACGAGCGCCTCGACGGCGGCGTGCTGGGAGACGCTCGACGGACAGGTCGACGTTCCGGGATGAAGCTTCATCGCGCCGTTCACCACCGACTCCGGGCCGGCGAGCCAGCCGAGCCGCCACCCGGTCATGGCGTACTGCTTCGAGCAGGCGTTGACGTGAACGACGTTGTTCGCGTCGAGGTCGGCCGCGAGGCTCCGTCCGTCGCCGTCGAAGGCCAGGCTCGCGTACACTTCGTCGAGAATCACGTAGGCGTCGTGCTTGGCGGCAGCCTCGACGACCGCCGCCACCGGCTCCGGATCGTACACCTGGCTCGTCGGGTTCGATGGCGAATTGAGTATCACGCAGGCGGTTCGATCGCCGATTGCGTCGATCACCCGATCGACATCGAGGGCAAAGTCGTCCGTCGCGGAGTGGGGAATCTCGACTGGCGTCGCGTCAGTGAGTTTGATCTGCATCCGGTACTGTGGCCACGCGGGTGTCGGGACGACGACTTCCTCACCACGTCCGGCGACCGACAACAACGCGAGCAGGAGTGCTTCCGTCCCACCAGCGGTCGCCACTACGTCCTCGGGATCGATGGCGAGGTCGTGATCCCGCGCGGACTTCTCGGCGATCGCCTCTCTGAGGGCGGGAATGCCGGCGTTCGAGGTGTAGTGGGTGCCTCCACGATGGGCCGCCTCCATCGCGGCGTCGATGATGTGCTCGGGCGTGTCGAAGTCGGGTTCGCCGATCTCCAGCCGGACGAGGTCACCGCCCTGCTCCTCGGCGAGGTTGTACATCGTTCGAATGGGCGTCGGCTCGATGCTGGTCACACGCTCGGAGAGCGATGGCGACTCGCTGGCGGTCATACCAAACCTCTACGGAGGACTCTATTAAAACGTATGTGTAGATTGTTGGACACGGTTCAATTCCTCTGGAGAGACAGGGAACAAAAATCTGTTCACCCGACACCGGAATGTGGGGGAGACACACCGGTCGCTCAGTCGGAGTCGAATGCTCTCGGAACGAGGAGTGCTCTTTTCAGCGGTACAGTTGTCCCAAACTGAGTTTCCTGACTGTTGAGTTATCTTCAAGTCGATAGGGTCAGTGTTGCAAACGTGCCATTACACGAAGCACGATCGATCGATCACCTGTATTCATCAGTCGCAGACTACGATCTCGTTCTCACGGCCGAAGCGCCGCTTGCGCTCGCCCTCGACAATCGCGTGCAGACACCTCGTATTGGCCGGTTATCGGCGACACCACGTAGCTACGCTGCTCAGAAGCTGTTTCCAGACGACATCCGACCGCTCTTTTCCGACGTGATCGAACGGACTGACCTCTCGTGGAAACAGGCCGTGAGAGCGCTCGAACTCTCGATTGATTGTTGGACTGCCACCGGCGACCGTGAAGCGATACTCGACTATCCAGCGTTCGACACGCCAGCAACGCAGACGATTGTGACGCTGCTGAACGAACTGGAGAGCAGTTATCTCGTCGCTGATCGGACGACGATCTCTGCGGAGCACGATGTCGCCGTTGTCGACGAGCAACAACTTTCCACACTCGACCAGAAGGTGCTTCCACCACCGTCTGAGTACAGTTCTTACTCGTCACTAACTGACACGGAGATCGCGTTCCCCGAACTCCACATCTTTCCGTCAGCTACGTCGATCGTCTCAACGATCGTCGACCAGATCGACCCCGACACAGCCGATCAGTTCGGGATCGTACTCGTCGAAGGAAGCCTGTACAGCGCGCTGATCGAATCCGCTCTCGACGCACAGGGAATACCGTATCGTGGCGGACCCGGGTTCGAAGAGGACGAGAACGTACGGGGACTCTTGCGGCTGTTGGAAACGGCGTTCGCCGGGTCGAATCAACGAGTGTCGGATATCCGACCCATCCTTACGACCGCTGGAATCGAGGTTCCCTGGGACGTGGACAACAGCCGGGTTGATTCGCTCGCTTCGGGACAGTTGGGGACCTACGACGAGTTTCGGGAGACCGTTGCGACCGGAACGTTTCGTGACACCCTTTCGGTCTACGAATCGATGGTTGACACGCGGCTCACGGAGCTTCGTCGAGAGCTTGATGAACTGGGGTTGCTGGACGAACCAGTAACAGAGGATCGGCTTACCCAGTTTCAGTACTACCTGGACGCGTTCACCGTTCCGACCGACACGAATGACCGTGACGGCGTGCTTTTGGCGGGCGCAACATCGACAGCGTACGTCGACAGACCGATCGTGTTCTACGTCGGTCTGGGTCCTGAATGGGCGCAGACGCCCCCGGACTATCCGTGGGTCGATCCCGAGGCGTTTCTCGACGCCGATGTCGCACGGTTCGAACGGCTCCTTCAAAACGGCGAACAGCGATACTACTTCGTTCAGGAAACCCAGGCAGGAAGTGACGTAACGCCCTGTGTGTATCTTCGCCAGCTCCACGAGGAACCGTTTGAAACGTTCGGTGATCTGCCACACGAACGCTACGGCGGACGTGCACCCGGAACGCCGATCTCACCATTCTCGGCTCCGATGGTGACTGAGACGACGACAAAGCCAGTCACCACGATCAGCCAATCACGGCTCCAATCCCTCGCTAACGCCCCGAGAGACGCATACTTCGATCGACTTGTGGAGACACCTGAGTCGCTTCCGATGGTTCGAGGGACTGTCCTCCACGAAGCGGCCGAGATCCACGTCTGTGATCCCACTGTACTCGGACCCCGGCGCGAGGACGTTCTCGATGCGATGTGCGCTCGGTTGGATCCTTACCTCGGTGATGCCGATCGAGCGGTTCAACGGACACGTCTGGCAGTCGGGCTGGACGCTGTTGTCGCGTTCTTACAACAGAACCCACCGGAAGAGGTGGAGTACGAGACGTACGACTTCCGGAACCAGGAGAACGAACTTGCAGCCGAACTCGGGGTCGAACTCGATTCACCGATCACCGAGCGGTGGTTCGCGTCACCATCAATCGGCGTCCACGGCTACGTCGACCTGCTACAAAACGCCACGGCGCTCGTCGATTATAAGACCGGCAATAAGAACGACGCGTCGGCGATTCTCGATGCCGCGTCGATCGATCCGGTCGACGAGTATCCGGATTTCCAGGCACTCGTTTATCTCACAAAGCACAGAGAAGAACGTCCCGATGAGCGACTCCGGATACACTTCGTCCACTTGCTCTCCGGCGTTGAAGAGGCGGTTCACGGTACTCCCCTGGATCCGGCCGACCTCGTGACGACACTCACCTACGTTCCCGCAACGTTCAGTGAGTTCGTCGCCAGCCGGGATACGTTCGAGGCAGTAACTGAGTACGCCGATTCGAACGATCGATGCAAAGCCCTCCAACCGCTCGGTTACGAGGCGTATCGAGACTTTTTCGAAGCGAACGAACTTCCACGGGCCGGGGAAGACCCCTCGCGACGTGAGCGGGTAACGGAGCGGTTCGTCGAATACACACAGGAGCACGTTGGTGAGTACAAGTACGTCAGGGATGGCTGTGAGACGGTCATCGACGATCTCGACGACGTTCCGACCGGCTACGTTCTCACGTCCGATCTCGACGCCTTCGAAGCGTTCGTCGAGGAGCAACTCACCGCACTGAACGAGTATCGTGCGAGTCGATTCCCGGTCGCATACCGAGACGACGGGCCGAACTGGGATCGAGTTGACCACCGCGATCTGATCCTCACAGACCGATGAGCGAGATTTCACCCAACCCAGCCCAGCAGACGTTGATCGAGAGCACCGAGGGGATCTCCCTCGTCAATGCCGGGGCTGGAACCGGCAAAACGTTCACCATCACGCATCGATACGCGAACATCCTCGACCAGCCAGGAATCGACCCTGACGACGTGTTATTGGTCACGTTCACCCGAAACGCTGCTGCGGAGATGGCCGATCGAATCGCCCAGCAGTCACCGTACGATCCCGTCCAGTTGCAGGACGCTCCGATCAGTACGTTCCACGGCTACTGTTATCGCCTGTTGCGACGGTATGGCCACGAGACGCCGAGTGTGCTGGGAATCGACGACCAGATTCCACAGTCACTCGATCTCATCGAAGACGGAATTCGGGAACGGGTGCTGTTCAACGCGTTCATCTCACAGTTTGCGGATCGACACCCGGAGTACGACCACCTCTTTGCGGCCATCGATTCGCCTCCGTCCCTTTGCTCATTGATCGCCGAACTCGCCGCGAAAGGCGTGATTCCCCAGCGTGATGGCTGGTATCGGGAGACGGATTCGTCGCTCGACGGTGATCAGGAGGCGTTCATGACACTCTTCGAGCGAGAGAACCACCCGAACGAGGGAGCGAACGGACCAACGCAATCCGATGCTCGTTCGTCCATGAGCGGCTGGGAGAACACGGAGTACACCCCAGACGCGCCGACAGCCGATGAGGTCGTTGGCTACCCACAGCTGTATGCTGAGCCGGTCGAGCGGGCGTTCGACGAGGACCGCGAGGAGTTGTTCGCGTTCGTCCACGACGTGTACTTCGAGTATCTCCAGTACGCATTGCGTCGCAACTACCTCACCCAGGGTCTCATGCTCGCTTTTACCTTCGTGATGCTGTGTGAGAACTCAGGCGTCCGCGAACAGGTGCAGCATCGGTACGTGATGGTCGACGAGTTTCAGGATACCAACGAACTCCAGTTCAAACTCACGCTACTGCTCTCCGAAACGGACAACATCTGCGTCGTGGGCGACTGGAAGCAGAGCATCTACGGCTTCCAGTATACGACCGTCGAAAACATCCAGCGGTTCGATGAGCGAATCGCCCGATACAAAGCCGAACTGAATCGTGACGACCACAGAGTCACGTATCCTGTCGACGATGTCGAGGAACTCCCGCTAACGCAGAATTACCGATCGACCGAGTCGATTCTCTCGGTGGCCACGGAGACGCTGACCGTTCCAGCTACCGGCAGTGAATCGGTCGACGCTGAAGCGATCGAACGTGAACTCACGCCGTTAACGGCGACGAACTACGTCGACAACAGCCAGATCGAGGCGGTAGCGCACGAGGACGAGCCAGAGTTGATACTCGACCGAATACAGCACGTCGTCGACAACGAGGCGTATCGCGTCGAAGTGCGTGACGAACCGAACCCGACGGACGAGATGACGCAGGCCGAAAAGACGGCTGCCGAACGCGAGCGACTCGGGTCCCCATCCTACGGTGATATCGCTGTCTTTACGCGGACGCGATCGTTCGCCAGAGAACTTCTCGAAACGGCACAGGAATATGGCATCCCGATGGCGTACGAAGGCGGGATCGAGTTGTTCGACACCGACCAGGCGAAGCTCCTGCTCGCGTGGCTTCGGATCTGTGAAGCCGACGATACCCGTGGATGGGCAGCGGTACTGGAAGATGCGGGATACACACTTCCACAGGCCACGGAGATCCTCGACTCGGAACCGTATCCCGATTCGATGGTCGCGTTCCGAAACCGCCTTCGAGAGTGCGAGACCATCGGGGGATTCGCCCGGATTGTCTTCGACGAATACGGCTACCATGGAGCGTATGCGAACGGTCTGCTCGGGGAACTCACCGGCATGCACGAGTCCACCGGTTCGACCCGGAGCGAGGCAATCGCGTACATCGAAGCGAACCTCGAAGCCGGGTCGACGGTCGAGATCGATTCGAACCCAGGCGAGGATGCCGTAACCCTCCAGACGATCCATGGCGCGAAGGGACTCGAATATCCGATCGTGTTCTGTGCAAACATGAATCGCCGCGCGTTCCCTCACTACGGAACACCATCCTCCGGAACGATCCAGTATCGGGATCCGATCGGTCTCAGACAGCGCTCCGTGTACGACGAGTCGAACGGACAGCCATTCGTCTACCGGCACTGGCCGTATGATCTCCTGACTGGCTGTCTTCCGTCCGAGTACGACGAGGAGCGACGACTCCTCTACGTCGCGGTGACGCGAGCGAAGCGACATCTGTTCCTCACGGCTGGGGACGAGCCAAGCCCGTTTTTCACCGAATTGTCCCTGGACGCCGAGGAGATTGAACCATCAGTTACCGAACTGGAACTCGAGCCTGAAGACGATGACGCGTTCGCAGTCACCGTTCCGGAGCGCTCCCGCCCGCGTCGGATGAGCGTCCACGACATTATGGACGAGAGCGTGTACGAGGATGTCGATGACGGGCGGGGAACGGCGTTCGGCGATCGGTTACATCAGTTCGCCGAGGACTACGTTCGGGGTGAGGATGTTTCGCCGTCCGGCGACGATCAGGCGAACGTACAGGCGTTGGTGGATTCGCTCGCCGGCGAACTCGAACCGGAAGTTCTCGCAATCTTGCCGCTCGATCTGGAACCGCAGGTCACACTCGTCGGAATCATCGATCTGCTCGTACTCACCCCGGAGCAGATTCGAATCATCGACTACAAGACGGATCTGAGCCGTCACGCCGAAGCCGAATACCGCACGCAACTCAGCGTGTACTATCACGTCGTCTCCGAGCAGTATCCGGAACGGGACGTATCGATACAGATGTTCTACACTGCCGATGATGAGCTCGTCGACATAGCCCCATTGCCTCGTGAGGACGTTCGAAAGATCACGGAATCGGCAGCCTCGTAGAGTGGGGTTGCTCTCACCACTATCGCTCACGTATTACTCGCAGAATGCTCCGGCGGGGATGTGAACTCGCCGAGACGGTCGCTCACTTCGTTCGCGCTGCGTCCCGTCTGCTCAAATCCCCTCGTGAACCACTCGTCTCACAACGTTGCCGAGCGCCAGCGACGCTGGCGCTCGGCAGGTAGTTTCGACAGAAGTGCTCCGGCGGGGATTTGAACCCCGGTCATTGCCTCGAGAGGGCAATATGATTGGCCGGACTACACCACCGGAGCGTACAGTTTCCCGTTATCGAGGTTCCAGTATAACGGTTGCGCTTTCGAGTGCCCGTGTCAGTCCCTACCGCTCACCCAACGGGGAGCCGGCGGCTTCGGGTTCCTGGCCGTCGAGGCTGATGATGTTCTCCCGTCCGACGCGAAGCTTGCTGATCAGGCCCTCGTCCTCCATGTCCGACAGCAACATACTGACCTTCGACTTCGACCATCCCGTCTCCTTGACGATGTTGACCTGCTTCATCCGTCCGCCGTTGTCCTCCAACAGGGTGATCACCCGATCCTCGTCGGTCAACAACTCGTCCTCGCTGATCGGGCTTTCCGGTTCGGCCGGAGCCACCGCTCCCGATGAATCGTCATCGGGCGCATCACCCCACGGAAGGGGGAATCCCTGGTCGTCCCGGCGCTGCCACACCGCCGCCGCCGCGAGACCGAGGAGGACGACCGTCCCGAACGCGACGGCCATCCACGGCCCGCTGTCGTCACCCACCGCCTCCTCGCCAGGCTCGTTCGTCTCGGGTGGAACCTCGGTCGGCGTCGGGGTTGGCGACGGCTCGACTGGACCCTGCTGGTCTTCCGGAATCAGCACGACGCGGGGACGGGCGTCGTTGAACTCCTGTTCGCCCTCCCAGGTGAGCGTGTCGCTGTCCTCGATAACTTCGTCAGAAACCGTGCTGGGTTCGGGATCCGCCCGCTCGAACGCGAGTCCATCGCCCGCCTCGACGACGATCGACTGGTTGTCGAAGATGATGTGTCCGCCCCGGAAGACGTCGCCGACGATGATTCGATCGTCGTCGACCTCGGCGAATCCGGACCAGGCGAACGACATCTCGACGATCCCGAGTTCGTCGTCGCGCGCGTCGAGTCCGCCGGTCCGTGCCTCCCGTTCGAACGCCCCTGCGTCCATCTCGCGGTCGGTTTCGTCGCTCCCGTTGTCGGTGAGCACTTCGGCCTGACGCCGGAAGTCGTCGTAGAGGTAGGTCTCGTTTTCGTTGAACTCCTGGGCGAACGCCTCGAATCGTTCGGCTTCTGTCTCGTTTTCGAGGATGCGTTCGTACCGGAACGTCCACTCGGCGGAGCCGTCGTCGCGCACTTCGATCCAGAACTGGACCCGGTCGAACTCTATCTCGTCGACTCCGTCGTCTTCGATCTCGAACTGGCCGTCACCGAGGCCATCGTTCAGGGGACCCGTCAACGGGTTCACTGGGGCGTCGGGACCGGCTACGGCTACGACCGGTCCGACCAGCAGTTGGCCGGCGAATCCCGACACGACGACGACGAGCACGAGCACGCCGACGCCCAGCCACCGAGTCATTCGTAGGTACTCACTTCCGGCGGGGCAAAAGAGCTTTTGTCTGACTTCCGTATTGCACCGCGGTACCGACCTGGATGCGACGTGGTGACACCATTCACACTGTGGTCCTCGCGTTCGGAATACATATGTATTCGCCGTCCAGATTTCCGGCGGAACACACCAGTCGAGTGATACTCCCGAAAACGATGGCACAGAATCGCTTGCGCGTCATGATCGAAACGATCGTACTGATCGCTGTCGGCGGGTTCGCGGGATCGGCCCTCCGCTATGCGATCGGACTGTTCGCCCCTGGACTCGGCGGGACGTTGCTGGTCAACGTCGTGGGAAGCTTTGCGCTTGGTATCGTCCTCTACGAGGCGATGCACACTGGGCTGCTGGGACGGCGAACGCGACTGATCGCCGCGACCGGATTCATCTCTTCGTTCACGACGTACAGCACGTTCGCGGTCGAGGCCGCGCTCGCAACCCCGGTTGTCGCCGTCGGGTACGTGGCCGTGAGCTATGCGTTTGGCTTTGCCGGGGTGCTCGCCGGACGGACGATCGTCCTCCGGTTCGGAGGTGGCGGTGGTGAGTGATCTCTCCCCGGCGGTCGCCGTCGGTGTCGGGGGCGCGCTCGGCGCGGTTCTGCGCTACTACGTCGCCATGGCGCTCGACGCCGAGGAGTATCCGAGCGGCACGCTCGCGGTGAACGTCCTCGGGAGCTTCGGTGCGGGCTTGATCCTGTTTGCAGGCGTAGACGGAACGCTCTGGCTGTTTTTCACCGTCGGCGTCTGGGGGTCGTTCACGACGTTCTCCTCGTTCTCGTTCCAGACCGTGCGGCTGTGGGAGGAAGGACGCGTGCCAGCCGCGACGATTCACGCGCTTGGGAACCTCCTCGGCTCACTCGCAGCGATCGGTCTCGCCTGGTTCGTCGTTCGGATCACCGGGCTAGGCTGAGTATTCCATCGAGAACCCAAGTTCGAACGCCCGATCCGACCGTTTTTGGTTCTCCCGTTCGTACCGCGATCGATGAAGTCTCCGGAGTTTCGCCACCACGTCGATGAGTATCTCGCCGACGGATGGCGGATCGAGGAAGACGGGCACGATCGCGTGGTGCTCAAGCGACCGAACGTCGGCTCGGTGTGGGTACACCTGCTATTGGCCGTGCTGACTGCTTGGTGGACCCTCGGCATCGTGAACCTTGTCTATGCCGCCGTGAAGTACGTCAACGACTCCGAACGTGCGGTGCTCTACGCCGAGGACGCACTCCCCGCCGAATCGATCGAACAGCTCCGTCGACGGTACGCCCGTGGTGAGATCGACGACGCGACGTTCGATCGTGGAGCCCGCCTGCTTCGCGAACGCGAGTGATCTCCCGGGTTCCCGATACGCCTTTGGCATCGGCGTGCATCGATCCGCGCATGAACCGTGACGAACTCGCGCGCCTGATCGATCACACGGTCCTCGGCCCGGAAACGACCGTCGACGACATCCACACCCTCCTCGACGAGGCATCAACGTACGGCATGAACGTCTGCGTCCCGCCGTGTTACGTCGCCGAGGCCGCCGCCTACGAACCCGACGTGACGCTGGCGACCGTAATCGGGTTTCCGCACGGCCAGAACGCGACGGATGCGAAGGTCTCGGAGGCCGAACTGGCGGTCGAGGACGGCGCTGACGAACTCGATCTGGTGATCAACGTCGGCCGCCTGAAGGCGGGCGAGGACGAGGCGGTTCGCGACGACATCGCAGCGGTCGTCGAGGCGACCGATGCCCCGGTGAAGGTGATCGTCGAAACCGCCCTCCTGACCGACGACGAACTCGACCGAGCCTGTGAGGCGGCCGTCGAGGCGGGTGCGGCGATGGTCAAAACGTCGACCGGCTTCGCCGATGGCGGGGCCGTCGTCGAGGACGTCGAACGGATGGCCGAGTACCGTCCCGTGAAAGCCAGCGGCGGGATCGGCAGCTACGAGGACGCGATGGCGATGATCGACGTCGGGGCGGAACGAATCGGCGCGTCGAGCGGCGTCGAGATCCTCGACGGTGTGCCGGAGTAGCGCGGAAACGAGCGCCGAGTGTAACCGATCGTGATTACGATGAGGGTGGTAACTAATCGTAGGTAACAGGTATCTTTATGATGAACCGCAAGTACCTATCGACTGGAACATGAGCGACTACGAACTTCCTCCGCTGCCGTACGACGAAGACGCACTCACACCGCACATCAGCGATCAGGTGCTCACCTGGCACCACGATACCCACCATCAAGCCTACGTGGACGGCTGGAACGCGGCCGAGGAGACGCTGGCCGAGAACCGCGAATCAGGCGACTTCGGCAGCTCCCCTGGCGCGCTCCGCAGCGTCACGCACAACGGCTGTGGGCACATCCTCCACGACCTCTTCTGGAAGAACATGAGCCCGGATGGGGGCGACGAGCCCGAGGGTGCGCTCGCCGACCGGATCGAGGAGGACTTCGGTTCCTACGAGGCCTGGAAGGGCGAGTTCGAGGCGGCCGCGGGTGCCGCCGGCGGCTGGGCGCTGTTGGTGTACGACTCCTTTAGCAACCAGCTCCGGAACGTCGTCGTCGACAAGCACGATCAGGGTGCGCTCTGGGGGAGCCACGCGATCCTCGCGCTCGACGTGTGGGAGCACTCCTACTACCACGACTACGGGCCGGATCGTGGCGGGTTCGTCGACGCGTTCTTCGAGGTCGTCGACTGGGAGGAGCCGAGCACGCGCTACGAGCAAGCCGTCGACCTCTTCGAGTAGTCGGCAGACCGGTCGAGTCGCTGTCGGACCGATCACGCACGGTTTTTTTCGAGGCGACGCCGGGATCGACCGACATCTCCCGAGATCCCGAACCGCATCGCAGGTGCTAAGACCGAGGGTACGTACCGTTCGGGTACGAATGTTGCGGACACTCCGGGATCAGCTCGAGAACTCCATCGGGGACGTACTCGCGGAGATGGACTGTTCGGTGGAGGGATCGCTCGTCGAGCTACAGGACGCCGCCGAGGAGGAGCGTGGGCTTCTGGCGACGCCCGTCGCCCACCGTCTCGCCGGCCAACTCGGCCGGTCGCCACAGGCGATCGCCGAGGAGATCGTCGACCGCCAGCGACTCCCGGACGAGATCGACGACGTGGAGATCGTCAACGGGTTCGTCAACTACCACGTCGACGAGCCGGCGGTGTTTCGCGGGATCGTCGAGGCGGTCGTCGAGACCGGCGACCGGTTCGGCGCACGGGAGGACGGTCGACGGATCGTCGCCGACGTGTCCGCCCCGAACGTCGCGAAACCGCTGCACGTCGGCCACCTTCGCAACGGCGTGTTGAGCACGGCGCTGGCGAACGTCTTCGAACACCGCGGCCACGAGGTAATCACCGACGACCACATCGGCGACTGGGGGCTGCAGTTCGGCAACCTGATGTACGCGTTCGAGGAGATGGGCGGCTCCGAGAAGAAGCTCGAATCGGAGCCGATCGAGCACCTTCTCGATCTCTATCAGGCGTTCAATCGCCGCGAATCCGAGTTGGAGGCGGCCGGGAAGGACGAGGAGGTCGACGCCCTCCGAGACGCGGGCCGGGAGTGGCTCGTCCGCCTCCAGGACGGGGAGGAACGGGCCGTTGAGCTGTTCGAGCGGTTCCACGAGGTCAGCCTGGCCCGATTCGACGAGACGTACAACCTCCTCGAACTCTCGTTCGATCACCGGTACGGCGAGTCGTTCTACGTCCGGGAGGGGTGGTGTGACCGTGTCATCGAGCGGGCGCTCGAATCGGGTGTGGCCCGCGAGGGACCGAACGGCGAGATCGTCGTCGAACTGCCCTCCGACGATCCGGAGAAGGACGTCGACGAGTTCGTGTTGCTGACGGCCGACGGAACGACGGTGTACGGCACCCGTGACCTGGCGACCATCGAGTTCAGGGAGGCGGAGTTCGATCCCGACGAGAACCTCTACGTCGTCGCCAACGAACAGGACGAGTACTTCCAGCAACTGTTCGAGGTGGCTCGGAGGATGGGCTACGATGCGGACTTCTATCACGTCTCCTACGGTCTCGTGAACCTCCCGGACGGGACGATGTCGACTCGCGCCGGCCGGATCGTCACCGCCCGCGAGACCTACGACGCTACCTTCGAGAGGGCGCTGGAGATCGTTGACGAGACGCGGCCCGAACTCGATTCGGCCGAACGCGAAGCGATCGCTCACGATGTCGCACTCGGGACGATGAAGTTCGAGATGCTGAAGGTCTCGCGCCGAAAGGACATCACCTTCGACGTCGAGGAAGCCACCTCGTTCGAGGGGGATACGGGACCGTACCTCCAGTACGCGACGGTTCGTGCGAAAAAGATCGTCGAGAAGGCCGGAGAGGAAGACGTTCCACCCGTCCCCGAGGAGCCGACGATCAACGACCTGGATTTCCAGCTGGCCGCCCTCCTCGGTCGCTTCCCGCTCGTGCTCGCGGAGTGTGAGGAGGAGTACGACGCCACGCCGCTCGCGACGTACGCACTCGATCTCGCGGGACTGTTCAACACGTTCTACGCGCACAACCCCGTCCTGGATGCGGAGGCAAACCGCGATACGCGGCTCGCGTTGACCGCCGCGACCCACCGCGTGCTGACGCTTTCGCTCGATCTCCTCGGGATCAACACGCTCGACCGAATGTAGGGTCAACTGGAGCTGCCGACGGATCGTTCCCAGAACGAGGTGCTTCGAGGCGAACGTTGATCCTCGGGAGGACCGATCGGGTGGGTATGGGCTATCACCTCATCGACCCGGACGAACTGGACCAGTGGGACGACCGCCCCGTCGACGTTCGTTCGATCAGCGTCGCTGCCGGTCTCGACTATCGGGATGCGCCGCTCGGACTTCGCATCTACGAGGCCGAACCGGGCGAGCAACTCCCGCTTCGCTACCACTATCACGACGAGCAGGTGGAGGCGTTCTACGTGCTGTCGGGGGATCTCCACGTCGAGACGCCCGACGAGGAGGTCGTCGTCGGAACCGACCGGGCGTTCGTCGTCGAACCTGGAAATCCCCACCGGGCGCACAACCCGTCGGACGCGGAGGGAAACGTTCGCGTGCTCGCGATCGGGGCACCGACGGCCGACGACGCCCACACGTACGATCCGGCTGACGGAGAGTGAAACGACCCGAACAGCGCCGTCGCGGGCCATAATCGACCAACGTGATCACCGCGATCGTCGAAGAGTCCAACGAGTCCCGACCGACGAATGTGCTGTTCCACCGATCCTTCGTCCGACGATATTCTGTTAGTAACAAGCTAACAACAGCCCTTTATTCCGGCGTTTCGTACGAAGCGACAGCAGAATGAAGTTGCCGAGCGCGTCGATCGGTGGAGGAGGCTCCGGATGAGCGTTCCGGAGCGAATTGCTGGCACCATCACAAGCCACAGCAAGGTCCTCATCGCCGTTCTTCTAGTGTTCACGTTGGTGATCGGGTCGGGTGCGTCGATGGTCGACGACGACTCCTCACTCGATCAGTTCGAGGGCGATTCCCCGGAGGCCGAAGCCTCGGAGTACATCAGCGAGAACTTTTCGGCCGGTGAGGACAACACGACGACGGTCCAGCTAATCGTCAGGGGTGACGATGTCCTCACGAAGGAGTCGATACGCTCTTCGCTCGAATTCCAGCGGGAGATCCGAGACGAGGACGCGATCAACGCGACGCTCCACGACGATCCCATCTTCGGCGTCGAGAACATCGTCGCGATCACCGCGTACGCCGAGGACCGTGGAGACGAACTGGAGGCACGCGGAGAGGCACTCAACGAATCCGCTGATCGGCTGAACGAGTCCGCGGACGAACTCGAAGCGGAGGTCGAGGAACTCAACGAGACCGCGGACGAACTCGAAGCGGAGGTCGAGGAACTCAACGAGACCGCGGACGAACTCGAAGCAGACGCCGAGGCGCTCGAAGCGTCGTTCGAGCGCCTCCAACGGGATGGGGCGCAGCTGGAAGCCGAGTCCGAACAGCTGGAAGCGGAATCCGAACAGCTCACACAGGAGCAACAGGAACTCGAAGCGCGAACCGGAATACTTCAAGACGCGCTGAACGAGACAGCAACCCAGCAGGTCGCATACGAACAGGCAGCTACCGATGCGGAGCGCGCGGCGATCAACGCCACGATCGAAGACGTATGGACTGACGCACAGACAAACGCTGAACTCGATCAAGAACAGAACGCAACCTTCGAAACGGCCGGCGAGCAGGTCAGAGAGATCACCGGATTGGAGGTTCAACTCGAAGGGACGATCGAAGCCGGAGCGAACGTGGCGGCCGACCCTGATGACCAGGCGACGCTCCGAACGGCGTTGAACGAGACGGTCGAACTCCAGACGGCGTACGACGAGGCTGAAACCGACGCCGAGCGCGATCAGATCGACGACCAGATCGAGAGCGTGTGGTCTGACGCTGCCGACAACGCAACTCTCGATCCCACACAGGAGGCTCAGTTCGAAGGATTCGGTCAGGAGGTTCGGACCCTCACCAGCGAGCGCAACGACGCCGGACCCATCGAGGACGCCTTCCAGCTCGGAACGCAGGGCGTGTTCGCCGACGAGTTCGCCGATCTCGAAGCATGGGGAGACGACCTACAGGAGTGGGGCGAGGAACTCGAAGAGCGCGGCGAACGGCTCGACGAACGAGCGAGCGGCCTCTCGGACCGTGCTGACGAGATCGAAGAGCGCGGTGACGAGTTAGAGGAGTGGGGCGACGACCTCGAAGAGCGTGGAGACGAGTTAGAGGAGTGGGGTGACGACCTCGAAGAGCGCGGCGACGAACTCGAAGAGCGCGGGGACGACTTAGAGGAAGAAGCTGACGAGTTAGAGGAGGACGCCGACGCCCTGGAAGACGAGATTGACGACCTCTCGCTCTCGGCACAGATCGAGCAGATCGAGTCGATGGACGACGACGAGGTCGCGGAGGTGGTCGAGGACGTGCTCGCCGACGAGGACGACAACGACGCCGCACTCGCCATGATGCCGTCGGAGTACGAGCCGGGGTCGACCTCCGCCGACGCCCGAATGACGTTCATCACGCAGATGACCGACGAGGAGGTGTCCACACAGGACATCGAGGGCTTCGAGGGTGGCGTCCTCGACGCCCAACTCGACCTGCGGGACCTCGCGAACCAGCAAGACGAGGACTACATCGTCTTCGGAGCGGGGATCATGCTCGAAGAGATCGATCAGTCGATGGGCGACAGCCTCGCGATCGTCGGCCCGCTGGCGCTGCTGTTCGTCGTGGGCGCGTTGCTGGTCGCCTATCGCGATCCCCTCGACATTCTCATGGGCGTCGGTGGGATCGTCGCCGTGCTCGTCTGGACGTTCGGGTTCATGGGATGGATGGGGATCGCGTTCAATCAGATGTTCGTCGCCGTGCCCGTGCTGTTGATCGGCCTGTCGATCGACTACGCGATCCACGTGTTCATGCGCCACCGAGAGCATCGCGACGCCAGCGGACGGTCGGACGCCATCGACGAGTCGATGGCCGTCGCCCTCGTCGGCGTCGGTGTCGCGCTCGTCTGGGTGACTGCGACCACAGCGATCGGCTTCCTGGCGAACCTCGTCAGCCCGATCGCCCCCATCCGCGAGTTCGGGATCGTCAGCGCGTTCGGTATCTTCTCGGCGCTGCTCATCTTCGGCGTGCTCGTTCCGGCGATCAAGGTGGAGGTCGATTCCGCCCTCGAACGCCTGGGGTACAGCCGTCACAAACGGGCGTTCGGGACCGGTGGCGGCCGATTCAGCACCGTCCTCACCGTCGGAGCCGTCGCCGCTCGGCGGGCCCCGATCGCGGTCATCGTCGTGACCGTCCTGATCACCGCCGGTGGCATCTACGGGGCGACCGCGGTCGACACGAGTTTCGACGAGGAGGATTTCCTCGCCGACACGCCTCCCGAGTGGACCCAGCACCTTCCCGGACCGCTCAGTCCCGGTGAGTATCACGCGAAAGACGATCTGGACTTCGTCAACGAGCACTTCCAGCGTGAGGACACCCAGGTCGAGATTCTCGTCCAGGGGGCGGTGACCGACGACGAGACGTTACCACGGATCGATCAGGCTGAATCGGATGCTGCCGCCACGGAGAGCGCGTACATCACCGCGAGCGGCGACGCCGATGTCGAGAGTCCGTTGTCGACGATGCAACGCGTCGCCGCCGAGAACGAGACGTTCAACGAATCGTTCACCGCGGCCGATACGACTGGCGACGAGGTGCCCGACCGGAACGTCGAGGAGCTGTACGACGAGCTGTTCGAGGCCGATTCGGACGCCGCATCCGAGACGATCTATCGGACCGACGACGGCGAGTACGAGGCGATCCAACTCGTTGTCTCCATCCGCGGCGACGCGTCGTTCGCGGAGACGACCGACGAGATGCGCGTGATCGCTGCGGGAATCGACGACGACGGCACCGATCCACGGTGGGGAGCGATCGCGACGGGAGGGCCGATCGAGAGCCACATCGTCGAACAGGATCTGCTGGCGACAGTGCTCGAAAGCCTGCTGATCACGCTCGTTGCGGTGTTTGCCTTCCTGACGGTCGCCTATCGCCTGATGGGTAGCAGTGCGAGTCTGGGCGCGGTGACGCTGTTGCCGGTCGTTCTGGCCGTCAGCTGGATTCTCGGGACGATGTACCTCCTGGGGATGCCGTTTAACGTCCTGACGGGGATGATTACGAGCCTGACGATCGGGCTGGGCGTCGCCTACAGCGTCCACGTGAGTTCGCGATACACGCTCGAACTCGACCGACAGGGGAACGTCTGGGACGCGATGCACACGACGGTGACCGGAACCGGTGGGGCGCTTCTCGGGAGTTCGGCGACGACTGTCGGCGGGTTCGGAACGCTCGCGCTCGCCATTCTGCCGGTTCTCCAGCAGTTTGGCATTATCACGGGCCTGACGATCATTTACGCGTTCCTCGGCAGTGTCCTCGTCCTCCCGACGTTGCTCGTGCTGTGGACTCGATACCTCGGGCCTGACGTCTCCTTCGATCCGAGCGGATCTCCGTCCCGATCGACTGACCGATCCGGTGAGGACGACCAGGCTCCGGCAGGCGGTGGTGAGCGATGACCCGTGACGAGGCCGAGGCGATCGAGTCGTTCGAACGGCTCGGACTCACCAGCTACGAGGCGAAGGTGTTCATCGCGCTCCAACGGCTCGGATCGGGGACAGCCCGTGACATCGCCGACGTCGCCGACGTTCCCCGATCGCAGGTCTACAGCGTCGCCGAGGGGCTCGAACGCCAGGGATTGATCGAAGTGCAGCAATCGAGTCCGATCCGGTATCGTCCCGTGAGCGTCGCTGAGGCGCGCGAGACGCTTCATGAGCGCTTCGAACGCGAGCACGGGCGTGCCTTCGAGTACGTCGAGACGGTTCGATCGAAATCCGACGGGGAAGAAGAGCAGGAGGACATCTGGACCGTCCGCGGTCGCGAGCGGATCGACGATCGGGTCGTCGATCTGCTGTCGAACGCCCGTGAACGTATCGTCTTCGGGACGCGCCTGCCGGTGTTTCTCACCGAGGATATCGAACGGGCGCTGGAGCGACACGCCGCTGCCGGAATAGACGTTCTCGCGGTCAGCAGTTCCGACGACGTTGCCGAGCGGATGCGATCGCTCGACGGCGTCTCGTATGCCTCACCGCCAGAACACCAGGGGGCCGACGATCGATCCGGCCGGATCGTGATCGTCGACGACGACACGATCCTGCTCAGCGTCGTCGACGAGGACGAAAACGAGACCGCGATCTGGAGCGCGGAATCGCTGTTCGCCTCCGTGTTTATCCAGTTGGCGGAAGCCCGCGTCGATCCAACCGGTGAGTCGAGCTGACGTTCCATGAGCCGAACTTCCAATCCACACCACGACACGAATCGAATCGCAGATCGCCCGGTGATCGTCGCAGCCGTCGTACTGATTGCCGTGGTCACGACAGTCGCCCTGAGCGGTGGGGCGGCTGCTATCCAGCCAGATTCCGCCGTGCCAGCCGACGCCGTTCACTCGGAACCGACTGTCGAAGCCAGCGCCCAGCTTTCGGACAACGCGTCCGCGGAGTACGATCGGGACGCTGCCGACGTGATTTACGACGACGCCGAGCACAACGACCTCCAGGGTGAGATTCTCTGGCGGGGACAGGTCGTGCTTCTCTCGGGGTTGACGCCCGGTGAGACGTACCAGCTTCGCGAGGGAACGCCCGACGACGACCGTGGGCTGGCGACCGAACTGACCGCCGACGGTAACGGCACCGTACAGATCGATACTGCCGCCCGGAACGACAGTCGTCACTACGTCCGTGGTGAGTTCGAAGACGACCAGGAGGCCACCATCGAGATCGTCGAACAGTCCATCCGAACGTTCGAGTTCGATCCCGACGAGCTCCCCCGCGGTGACGAGACGGCACTGACGATCGACTCGAACCGCGGCACCTACACGGCGTATCTGACCGCCGAGGACGTCGACGCGGCGACGCTCGCGGCGGCGATCGACGACGCCGAGTACGACGAGGCTGCCGACGCGGCACGGGTCGACGACGCCGACGGCACGGTTGCGGTCGAAACCGATTCATTTCCCGAGGAGAACGTAACCGTCGATCTGATCGTCGCCGACTCGACGGCTGCCGCCGAGGCGTCGATCACCGTCGAGGAACGACCCGACGCCGCTGTCGCGTTCGACGATCCGATCACGACGGCGAGCCGTGGCGACTGGGCCACCATCGCGTACGAGGTCGATGGCACCGACGAGACGACGCTCCGGATCGGCAACGACGATGTCCGATTCAACGTCACGGTCGATGTCGTCGTCGACGATCCCGACGAACCCGTCGAGGTCGCGATGAACACCTACGAGGTCGCACGTGAGGAGGTCGACATCGACGACGCCATCGAGGTCGAGAACGCAGCCAGCGTCGACGCGACGCTCCACTCCGATCCGTTCGACGGCGACACCCGTCTGGAAGCGGGGAGCTACTCGCTCAGGCTGACTGGCGACGACGCTGCGGACGCGGGGTCGCTTCGACTCACCGACCGATCGACAGACGACCTGACGGCGTTCGTCGCGCCGATCGACAGCACGTTCGACGAGCCTGAACCGCTCGTCGACGGCATCTCGCGAGCGGACGCAGCTTCGAACGAGAGCACCGTCGCCGAAGGGGATACGCTCGTGTTTCAGGTCGAGGCCACCGGTCTCTATGGGTATCTGCTCGACGACGAAGGCGAGTTGGCGACCGAGGAGGGCATCGAGTTCACGATCGAGGCGAACGACTCCGCCCCGCACGCGTCACCCGACCGGTTCGAGATCGGCGACCTCGACGACGAGGAGGCCGTGACGATCGTTGAAGACTCCGACAACGACCAGTTCTTCGTCGTGATCGACACCGACGAGTTCGCACAGGACGGGGCCGAACTGGAGGTGGACGAGGAGTACGAGGCGACGTTCGCGGTCCACTACCACAACGACTACATCGCGTTCGACGAACTCGACGAGATCGTCAGGACGACGTTCACCGTTGAGGAGCGAACGGTCGCGCTCGACGACGATCCCGTCACCGTCGAGAGCGCAACCGAGCAGACCATCGGCGGGACGGCGACCATCGCTCCCGGAAGTGAACTGCTGGTCGCCGTCGAAGCGGACGAACCGCCGTTCTACGACCACGAGCGGACGACGGTCGAGGACAACGGGACGTGGCAGGTAACCTTCGACGACGTATTCGACGGCGTTCGCGAGAACGCCACGTTCGAAGTCGAGGTGTCCGGTGACGCCGAGACCGACGCCGATGGTGTCGTTACGAGCCGAGACGACGGTGAAGACGTCACGCCGACCCCGACCGAGACACCTGCGTCGAACGAATCGACGCCGACGCAGACGCCCGATCCGACCCCAACCCCCGATTCCACCCCAACCGGAACGCCGGTGGATGCGATCGGCGACGAGGATCCGACCGAGGAGGGCGTTCCCGGGTTCGGGATTGGCTCGGTGATAGCCGCGTTGCTCGCAGTTTGGTTGGTGGTCGGTCGTCGAAGTGGAGTATAGCGGTCGTCGGATCGACGATTCACTGTTCAGCCAACTCTCCGAACTTCTCGCGCACTTTCTGAATCTTCGGATCGGCGTGGAACGTACAGTAGCCGTCTCCAGGATTCTTCTCGTAGTAGTCTTGGTGATACTCCTCGGCTTCGTAGAACTCTTCGAGCGGTTCGATCTCGGTGACGATCTCGTCGTCGTAGACCTCCTCAGCGTCCAGTTCCTCGACGTACCCCTCCGCCAGTTTCCGCTGCTCGTCGTCGTGGCAGAAGATCGCCGAGCGGTACTGCGTTCCCACGTCGGGACCCTGCCGGTTGAGCTGTGTCGGATCGTGGATCGTAAAGAACACACGAAGGAGGTCGAGATACTCGATCCGGTCGGGATCGTATTCGAGCTGGACGACCTCCGCGTGGCCGGTCTCGCCGGTACAGACCTCCTCGTAGGTCGGATCCTCGGTGTGCCCGCCGGCGTAGCCGGAGGTAACCGACTCGATCCCGTCGAGTTCCTTGAACGCCGCTTCGACACACCAGAAACAGCCGCCGCCGAACGTCGCTCGCCTGTGCATGAGAGAGGGTTGGCCCGCGTGGCCTTGAGCCTTGAGGAAGGGAGTCACGTTTCCGTCCGTCCACCAACTCACGCGAGGTCGAGATACTGTTCGAGCAGCGTGTGACCGCGGTACTGGGCGATCTGGCGCTGTGCATCGTACTCGACCGCGCCGAGGTCGTCCAGCTTCGGAAGCGTGACGTGATGATATGAAATTATCACCCGAGTCCGCTCGGCTGTCGTCACATCGGTTGCCAGTACATCGTCGACGAGTTCGTCGAGAGATGCCCTGTCCGTCCGAGTGAGCAGAAAGTACTGGAGGACGTGGCGGCACCGTTCCGATGCGAGTACCGAGTACACGCGATCGGTCGACGGCTCACTGGGTCGATCGGCTGATGGACAGCTCATTGGCTATCGTACCGTACGATGTTCGGGGCCCGTAGGGGCGTTCGTTGACCCGTCAATGCATTTTTCAGTCCGACCATGTGCCCTCGTCGAAATCGGCTACCGAGGAGAGCAGCGTCTTTCGGAGCACCGTCTCGGTTCCCCGTCGGATCCGGTTCGAGAGCGCCTGTCTCGTGATGTCGAGTTCGGCGGCCAACTCGTCGAGACTCGCCTCGCTGGGCGTATCGAAGTAGCCCCTTCGGAGCGCGAGGACGAGTGCTTCACGCTGTTCCTCTGAGAGATCGAACCGATGACCGCGTTCGGTCTCCTCGCTCAACGTGTAGGTCCGCTCGATGTGGATTCGGATGTCGTGGTCGGTCAGGTAGTTGTGAAACTGTGAGAGGCGTTCGTGGTCGGTGAACCGAAGTCGGAACATCCAGTGTTCGTCTCCGCGTGCCTCCAGCACGGCCGCTTCAGCCATCGCGATGCCGCCGATGAGGTGGTCGTCGCGCCGGTCGGCCCATTCGATTCGGTACAGCCCCTTCCCGTCTATTCGGTCGAGTGCGTGGAGGGCCTTCACGCGGGGGCTGTCGCGGACGTGTTCTTCGAACGCCGTGAACTCGTCCGCAGTCACCCACACGAACGGCATGATCGCATCGCCTGTCGGAACGATTCGTTCGAGTTCGAGCCGTCTGTCGGCCCCGTTCGAGAGCACCTGTCCGAGCGTGAACTCGGCACTGTCGACGGTAAATTCGAGAATGACGCTCACAGCACATACACGTTCGTCATCCGTGTAGGGGTTTCCCCTGCTAGTTTAGGGATCGTTCACAGCAGCGAGCGGATATACTGTCCGACGTGGTCGTCCATCCGGCGCTTGTAGCCCGCCTGCCGAGCCAGCCGATCGAGTTCCCGAGAGACGAGGCTGCCGTACTGGACGGCCTTCTTGTCCCTGAACGCGACGGGATCCGGGAGCCGCCCGCGGGCAGCCAACCGAAGCGCGACCTTCCGATCGCCGCGCTCGGAGACGAGGAGGTCCGACCGTAGCCGAAG
>SKSS01000113.1 GCA_007122875.1 Salinarchaeum sp.
CCGCGAACCCGTTCCCTTTTGTGGGCGGGTCCCGTCCGGGCGGATATGCAGGGCAACCTTCCGCCGGAAGCACAGGAGAAACTCGAACAGCTACAGGACCTCCAGGAGACTGCCCAGGAGGTCGCCGTCCAGAAGAATCAGGCACAGACACAGCTCACGGACACCGAGAGCGCCCGTGACGCGCTGGAGGACGTCGACGAGGACGCGACGATGTACCGACAGGTCGGCGAACTGTTCGTCGAGACCGACTACGACGAGGCCGAAGAGACGCTCTCGGAGAAAGTCGAAAGCCTCGAACTCCGCGTGAAGACCCTCGAAAAGCAAGAAGACCGCGTCGAAACGCAGTTCGAGAACCTCCAGCAGGAGCTGCAGAACGCCCTCGGGGGCGCGGGCGGTGCGGGCGGCCCGATGGGCGGCGCTGGCGGGGACTGAGGCGATGGTCGACGAGGCCGACGTCGTCGAGGCCGCCTCCGAAGCGGCCGAAGCCGAGGTCTTCGTCCACTACGCGAAGTCGGCGGTCGACGACCTCGACGTGACCGTCACCTTCGAGGAGGGCATCCTCGAAGTCGACGTCTACCTCGACGCGCCCGACGACGATGCCGACCCGGAGGCGGTCGCTGAGGGGGCCGTTCGCGCGGCCGAAGCCGCCGTCGACGACCTCCTCGCGGACGTCGACGTCGTCGAGGCGTTCGATCTCGATCCCTGAGCCGGTCACTCCCGTCGCGGCACCTCGTGACGGCCGAATCCGTACCGAAGCCGGTTACAGAGCCGTCGCGAGAAGCGTTCTTCGGCCCGGCTTCCGAATCGTTCGGCGAGCGCCGCGTGGATCAACGGTACGGGAACCTCCTGTGCCATCGCTTCTTCGACCGTCCAGGTGCCGGTCGATCCCCCCTCGATCCGGTCGGCTACGTCCCCGAGATCTGATCCCTCCTCGCGGAACGCCTCCTCGCAGAGTTCGAGCAGCCACGACCGAATCACCGATCCCTCGTTCCAGACGCCAGCGACGGCTTCGAGATCGAGATCGTACCGCCCCGCCGCGAGCAGTTCGAACCCTTCGCCGTACGCCTGCATCAGGGCGTACTCGATCCCGTTGTGGACCATCTTCACGTAGTGGCCTGATCCCGCAGGACCCATCCGGGCGTGTCCGTCCGGTCCCGTCGCGACGGCGTCGAACGCGGGGACGAGTTCGTCGTACGCCCACTCTGGGCCGCCGACCATCATCGAAAAGCCCTGATCTGCGGCGGCCGGTCCGCCGCTCGTCCCGCAGTCGAGGTAGGCCGCGTCGAGTGACTCCGCCCGGCGGATCGACGCCTCGAAGTGGGAGTTCCCGCCGTCGACGACCACGTCGTCGCCGTCGAGGTGGGGTCGGAGGTCATCGAGGGCCGCGTCGACGGGATCTCCCGCCGGGACCATCAACCAGATTCGTTTTCCCCCGTCGAACCGCTCGGCGAGATCCGAGAGGCCGTCGGCGGGTTCCGCGCCACGGTCGGCGGTCGCCGCGACCGCGTCGGGATCGATGTCGTACGTGACCACGTCGTGACCGGCATCGAGCAGCCGATCGACGACGATCCGCCCCATCCGCCCGAGTCCGATGACGCCTACGCGCATGCGACCGGATCGGTGGTCGGGAACGGTAGGGGTTGCGGTTCTCGGTGATCAGGAACGGTGGGGAGTGCGATTTACAGTCGGGTCGGAACGATCCTCCTCTCCGAGGATTCCCAGTCGGGTCGAGCCGATCCCCTCTCCGAGGATTCAGCCTTCTCTCGTCGGGGATCGATCCCCCGATCGGTGGGGCGTGGGTCGGTGCGCTTTGGCTACTGCTCGTATTCGACGGGCATCACGCCGACGGCGTTGAGGACGACGATCCGGCCCTTCGAGTGGACGTACAGACCCGCCGGACCGTCCCCGTCGTGGTAGGGGAGTCGGTCGCGGACGGCCGCGAGCACCTCGACGGCGTCGTCGCGGTCGACGGTCAGGTCGATCGACGTTCCGCGAGCGTCGGCGTCGATCGCCGTTCGGACCGCCGTTCGGAAGACCGGGTAGTCGTCGAGCGCGCCGTTCGACTCGTCGACGATGGGCGCACCGGGTGGTGCGTGATCGACCAGCCGTGCGGTGACACACGCCTCGGGCGGACCGCGTGGGATGTGTGCGACCGATCGCCGTGTGAGCGCAAGACCGACGGCGGACGCCGCCACGACCCCGGCGGACAGCAGCAGATACTTCGAGCGCCGTTCCATGCCGCCGCCATCACAGGAATCCGGTAAGTATCTTACTGCCGAGGAAGTCATCTGGCTGCATTCTGTCGCCATCGATCCCGGCGGATTCACCGAGACGACCGCGACCCGTAGCCTTATCTTCCGAACGGACACCTCCCATTCATGAACGGATCGACGCCCGAGTCGGACGGTCCGGACGCGGACGGCATCCCCGCGCCGACGACCGTCCTCGACGGACACAACGACGTACTGTTGCGCTTGCGCCGGATGGACGACCCCGTGACGGCGTTCGCCGAGGGAACCGCTGACTGCCACCTCGATCTACAGACCGCTCGCGACGGTGGTCTCGGTGCGGGACTGTTCGCGGCATTCGCCCGGAACGAGGAGCGACCCGATGTCAAGGAGACCGACGACGGCTATCGGTATCCGCTTCCCGACGCCGTCGATCACGCGGATGCCCGTGAGGACGTCTATGAGTTGCTCGCGCTGCTGCATCATCTCGTCGCCGAGGTGGACGACCTACAGTTCGTTCGCACTGTCGCGGACCTCGACGCCTGCCGCGCAAACGGTACACTCGGCGTGGTGGCCCATCTGGAGGGCGCGGAGGCGGTCGCGCCAGACTTGTCGAATCTCGACTTCCTGTACGCCGCGGGCGTGCGCTCGATCGGTCCCGTCTGGAGCCGCCCCAACGAGTTCGGACACGGGGTTCCGGCACGGTTTCCCGGAGAGCCGGATTCCGGGCCGGGACTCACGGCTGCGGGTCGTGACCTGGTCCGTGCCTGTGAGGAACGCGGGATCCTCGTCGACGGTGCGCACATGACAGAGCGGGGGATCCGGGACACAGCGGCCGCACTCGACGGGCCGTTCGTCGTCTCACACGCGGGGGCCCACGCGATTCACCCGCACTCGCGAAGCCTCACCGACGACCTCATCTCGCTGATCGCCGACCGCGGCGGTCTCGTCGGGATCACGTTCAGCGCGACCCAGTTGGGAGCGACCGCCACCGACGAGGACGTTCCGCTCTCGGTCGTCCTCGATCACGTCGAACACGTCGCTGACGTGGGTGGCGTCGAAGCCGTTGCGCTCGGATCGGACTTCGACGGCGCACGGATTCCCGAGGACGTGGGGGATGCGTCCGGTCTCCGACCGATTGTGGAGGGGTTGTCCGACCGCGGATTCGACGACGACGAGGTGCGTGCGATCGCGTGGGACAACTGGCGGCGGGTGCTGGAGTCGGTGTGGAACTGACAGTCGAAACAGCAGCACACCGGATCGAATGCCGGCGAATGGTTCGATAACACCACAAGAGCCATGCCAGCGTGACGGATACGAGGTTACGAATGCCCTCCAGACGCGAGGTACTCGCTGGGATCGGGACCGTCGGTGTCGCTGCGGCGGCCGGCTGTCTCGGGGGCGGTTCTCCCGAACCGGGAACCGATGACTCCTACACGTGGACGACGAGCGGTGCCGACCTTCGAAACTCCCGCGCGGTCCCCGACGGGGTCGCACCGCGGGACGAGCCGACCGTCGACTGGCACGTGGACCTCGACTCGGGGATCGCGGCCAGCGAACCGATCGTGACCGAGAACACCGTACTGGTCACGACCGGGCCGGACATCGTCGCCTTCGACCGCGAGACGCGAGAGCGGCGGTGGTCGATCGACCCCGAGAACGACGCCTACTCGTACGATAGCTCGCCAACGGTGTTCGACGGAACGGTATACGTCCCGGAACGCCAAGTCCTGACCGCGAGAGACCTCGAAACCGGCGAGGTGGACTGGTCACGCGAGTTCGAGCGGGTCATCGGCAGGAATTCGCTCGCCGTCTCGGAGGTGGGCGACGACGCCCGCGTCTACGTGGCCGGCGGCAACGCCGTGTACGCACTCGACGCGGCGAGCGGTGACACGTTGTGGGAACAGGAGGTGCTCGGAATCGCCCAGCACGCGCTGGCGACGGACGCTGACTCCCTGTACGTTGCGACGAGGGGCGGCGAGTTGTACGACATCAGGCGTGGGGGTGCGATCGAGTGGCGACGGACGATCGACGCCGGAATACGGAGCGCGCCGATGGTACTCACGTCGAGGGATCGTCGCCTCCGAGGGGGAGTCGCGGTGGCGTCCGGCGACGGCGCGGTCGTCTACTTCGATAGGAGTGGAGCGCGGGAGTGGCGAAGTGAAATCGGCGGGGCCGGCGGTGACGGTCTCGCCATCGCCCACCGAACCGTGCTCGCCCGGTCGGGATCGACCCTGCACGCACTCGACTCGAACGACGGCGGAACCCGCTGGCGCGTCGATCTCGGCCGAAGCACCAGAAACCCGCCGATCGTCGTCGGCGACACGGTGTACGTCGGTGGTGATCGACTCCGAGCGATCGATGTTGAGGGTGGTATCGGAATCGGCTCGCTTCGGATCCGCGAGGAGCGGTTCGAACGCGAAGAGACCGGTGACGTCAACTTCGTCACCGCCGCGGACGGGAAGCTGTTCGTCACCACCGACGTCGGACGGTTCGAGGACGAGACGGCCGAACTGATCGTGCTTTCGTGATGGCCCGGCAGTGTGAAACGGGACACACGTCTCGGTGCGGAAGGGGATGGGATGGGCGATACCGAAACCGGAAGGCCCATTACCTGGCGGTCGTGACGGCGGCCAATGACCACGGTGACGGACGCAGTCGAGATCGCCCGCGAACGGGTTCGATACAAGCGCTGTCCCGACTGCGGGGCGACCGCGAGCATCCGCGGCTTCGGCGGTGAGTATCGCTGGGAGTGTCTCGATTGCGAGACGATCGGGATCGGTTATCCGACACGTGGGGACGCCTTCGCCGATCTGAAACGGCGGAACGGGCGCTGAGACGGGTCGATTTCGCCCGCTGGCTAACAGAAAGCGTACTGGCAACAAGCGTTACGTGGTCGTTCGTGGTAGTTCGTCCGGGGTGGACGACGTGACACTCATGGACATCGCACAGACCGACGTAGTGACCGCTGATCGAGAAGCCGGCGTTTCCGACGTACTGGGGATGATGCACGACCACGAGGTGGGCAGCGTCGTGATCGTCGAGGATGACCGGCCGACGGGAATCGTCACCGACCGGATGATCGCAATGGCGATGCACGAGATGGACTCCATCTCGGACGCCGAGATCTCTGAGATCATGACCCAGGAACTGACGACGATCGAGGAGGATCGGACGCACTTCGACGCGCTCCAGACCATGGGCGACGAGGGGATTCGCCGGCTGCCGATCGTCGACGACGACGGATCGTTGACCGGCATCATCGCCTTCGACGACCTGATTATGGTGCTCGGTGCGGAGATGAGTCATGCCTCCGACGTGGTCGAACAACAGAGTCCGCGACGCTGACGTGGCCACCACGGTATCGGGACGCTGACGTGGCCACCACGGTACTGGGACGCTGACGTGGCCACCACGGTACCGAGCACGAACCCGAACCGCGGCTGTGATCGATCGACACGCGCTCGTTCCCTCGATCGACATGCGTCGGGTTCTCGATCGATGCCGTCCTCGTTCGCCGTTCGACATCGTTTTGCCTCGTCGCTGGGTGACAGGAACCATGGACGACCGCGTACGTGAACACGCCGCGGTGCTGGTCGACTGGAGCGCTCGGATCGAGGAGGGCGACGACGTGGTGGTGAGCGTCGCCCACGATGCCCACGACCTCGGTGTCGCCGTCGCAGAGAAGCTGGGAGAGATCGGTGCGAATCCGGTGTACACCTACAGTTCCGGCGAGGTGAGCCGGGCGTACCTGCAAGCGCACGACGGTGGGTTCGAAGTCGGCGAACACGAGCGGGGACTGATCGAGAGCGCGGACGCATACCTCACACTCGGCGGCAGTCGAAACACCGCCGCGGCCGCTGACGTCCCCGGCGACACGCTGGCCGCGTACCGTGCGGCCCGGACTGAGATCGGGGAGGCCCGAATGGAAACCGACTGGGTCTCGACGGTCCATCCGACGCGGGCGCTCGCACAGGCCGCGGGGATGGCCTACGAGGAGTACGCCGACTTCGTCTACGACGCCGTCCTCCGCGACTGGGAGGCGCTCGCCGAGGAGATGGAGCGGCTCAAGCGAGTCCTCGACGAGGGAAGCGAGGTCAGCATCGAGAACGAGCGCACTGACCTCACGATGTCGATCGACGGCCGGACGGCCGTCAACAGCTGTGCGTCCGTGGCGTACGACTCGCACAACCTCCCCTCCGGCGAGGTGTTCACGGCCCCCTACGATACGGAGGGAGAGGTCGTCTTCGACGTGCCGATGACCGTGGACGGACGGCGAGTACAGGACGTCAGACTCGTCTTCGAGGGCGGCGAGGTGGTGGAGTACGGTGCGTCGATGAACGAGGACGTGATCGAGGAGGTCGTCGAACTCGACGACGGCTCACGCCGACTCGGCGAACTCGGGATCGGAATGAACCGTGGGATCGACCGCTACACCGACAGCATCCTTTTCGACGAGAAGATGGCCGAGACGGTCCATCTCGCGCTGGGCCGGGCGTACGACGCCTGTCTCCCCGATGGGGAATCGGGTAACGATAGCGCCGTCCATCAGGACTTCATCGCCGACATGAGCGGCGAGTCGAAGCTGGTGGTCGACGGGGAGGTCGTCCAGCGGAACGGGACGTTCCGGTGGGAAGACGGGTTCGAGGAAGCGTAGGTTCCGGCCCGGACCGCGATAAACGCCGTCTCTTGCGGAGTCTCTCCGCGGCCTCGTCGCCGCTGGCCGTTTCGGTGGTTACGTCCCTCTCACGGCGACGGCCGTGGTCTTCCTGCTCGAAATTCTGTGGGGTGTTCGCGGGTATGAGAAAAGGGTAACTGGCTGTGTAAGGCTCGCTGTACCAGCGCCGACTGAAGCACTCGGATCGATCGACGCGCCGTGCGATTTCCCCTGCCGGAGCGCTCGCTTCCCCTCGTCCCGCACGGATCGTTCAGCCATCCCACGTGATAGTATCGACGGCGTCGCTGGCACAAGCGTTTTAGAATGGGCCGGCATCGGACGGAGCATGAAGGTGCTACTCGGGATCGGTGGGACCGACGATTCGTATCGTGCGCTGGAGACGACCATCGAACGAGCGACCGAGGCCGCCGACGACCTCACCGTCGCGGTGCTCGACAATCCCGAATCGGATCCCGATCCCGATGATGTCGCCAGGAAGGCCGAGACGCGGCTTGCGGAGGCGAGCCTCGACGCCGACGTCGTGCGCCTGGAGGGCGACCCCGGAAGCCAACTGGTCGAGGTCGCAGAGCGGGACGGCTTCGACCGAATCGTCCTCGGCGGGGGCGAACGCTCGCCGATGGGGAAGCTCACGATCGGCCACGTCGCCGAGTTCGTGATCCTGAACGCGACGAGGACGGTGACGCTGGTTCGATGACCGACGACCGACCGTACCCCGACGAGGTCTCGGGACCGTTCCGCACGCCGCCGTTCTCGTTCGACGATCGCCTGGATCGTCGGATCGAGGTTCGGGCGTTCGACGGCGACGAGGAGCCGCTCGTCGCGATGTACCGGGCGTTCGACCCGGCCGACCGCGCACAGGGCATTCCCCCGAGCCGTGAAGAGGAAATCCGCGAGTGGCTGGCCGTCGTTCTTGACGAGGGACCGGACGTGGTGGCCAGCCACAGCGACGAGGTCGTCGGACACGCGACGCTCGTTCCGGACGGGACCGGAGCGTTCGAACTCGCGATCTTCGTCCTCGACGAGTACCAGGCCGCCGGGATCGGTACTCGGTTGCTCGACGGGCTGCTCGGACAGGGGTCGGCGGCCGGGATCGACCGGGTGTGGCTGACCGTCGAGCGGTGGAACACGCCCGCGATCGACCTCTATCAAAAGGTCGGCTTCGAGACGACCGACGCCGAGAGCTTCGAACTCGAGATGAGCATCCGGCTGTCGGCGGCCTCCGTGCCGGCGTAGGTCAGATCGAGCCGTCCTCGACGACCTCAACGACGCCGTCGTCACCGTCGACGCGAAGCCGTTGTCCGGTTTCGATCCTTCGGGTGGCGTCGTCGACGACGACCGACGGAATGCCGTACTCGCGCGCAACCAGTGACCCGTGCGAGAAGACGCCACCGACATCGGTCACCAGCCCCGCTGCGTTGAGAAACAGCGGCGTCCACCCCGGATCGGTGTAGGGGGCGACAAGGATCTCCCCCTCCTCGACGGTCTCGGTCCGCGGATCGCGAACGACTCTGGCAGTCCCCTCGGCCACCCCGTTCGAGGTGGCCACGCCGACGAGGTGATCGTCCCGTTCGTCCTCCAGCGCGGTCGGTCGCGGGATCTCGCCGTCGCTGGTGATGACTCGCGGCGCACGCCGATCCCGGTTACGGCGGTGGGCTGTGCGCCGTTCGTCGAACTCGACCTCGATCGAGGCGTCGGGATGATCGAGCGCCGAGAGGAGTTCGTCGAGGCGAAACAACCAGACGTCGTCTGCGCTCTCGACTCGGCCCTCGCGTTCGAGGCGGTCACCCGCCGCGAGGACTTGTGCTCGAAACTCCGCCCACAGGTAGGTGTAGGCGTACTTTGGGGTCTCTCGTGTCGCCTTGAAGCTCCGATACCGGGCGGCAAGCGGCCGGACCAGTCGTCGTCGGAGCGGACCGAGGACGCCTCGATCGGCGGCGCGTTCGAGATCCTCGATCGCCGACTCGGCGTCCGCTTCCAGCCGACGGAATCGCTCGCGGTGAGCGCCCGCCTCGCCGTCGACGAGCGTCGATCGGATCGTTCCGAACAACGGCGACGGATCCTCGCGGTACCGTGGTTGGCTGGGATCGAGTTCGGCGGAACCACGGTGGCCGTACGCGTCGAGGAATCGCTCGAACGCCGCGACGAACTCCTCGCTCCCATCGATTCGTCGAATCTCGTCGAGTCCCTCGCCCGCTACGATCGCCTCGACGATCCGCGGCCGATCGCGCGCCAGGTCGGCGATGTCCCCGAGTTCGAGCACCATCGCAATCGTGACGTTGTCGCGTCGACCCTTATCGAGTGCCTCGAACGCGTCCTCGTGACCGGGGCAGAGCCGTGTCAGGAGGCTCTTCGAGAGGAACCCGGCACTCGTCGTGAGCGACCTCGTGGCGACCCAACCGAACGTCGACGACGCCTCGACCGCGAGGCGGATTCGCTCGGCTTCGGTCTCGCCCGCCCGAATCTCGTCGACGGTTTCGGCTACGTATCGCTCGTACCACGCCCGGTCACGCGCCGGAAACCGCTCGTACTCACGGTTGAGCGCGCCCTGAACCGTTCGAGCGATTCCCACTCCGGCGACCCGCCCGAGCCGCCACGTGGCGATGAGATATGCCCGCGGCGACCGCCCACCGATCGCCGACGCGTCGGCGAGTTCCTCGCCGCGACGCTCGGCCAGTTCCCGCTGGAGCGAGACGGCCGGTTCGTCGAGTTCCGCGATCCCGTCGAGCCACTTCGGGGCGAGCCAGGACGACCGCAGCATCGGCGTGACGTCGAGGTAGACGAGTCCGCCGGCGCTCGCGGTCGGCGAGAACGTCGACGGGTCGTAGGCGGTGAGCCGGGTGAGCGTCCACTCGGTGTACCGCCGGACGTAGTCGACCGAGAGCGGGGGCATCGGATCGGTCATTCCCTGCCGATGGTTGTAGCTGTAGTAGACGTGCAAGCCGTCATCTTCCGGTGGCGGCGACGGAATCGGAAACAGCGAGGTGATCGCCCGCGACTGAAGGAGTCGGATCTCGCCGTCAACGATGCTCCATTCGATGTCCTGGGGCATCTCGAATATCCGTTCGACCTCCTCGCCGATGCCGACGAGCGCCAGCACCTGTTCGTCGGAGAGGACTCGGTTTTGCTCGGCCCGCTCGTCCGACCGTTCCACGCTGCCCTCCGTTCGGTACTCGATGATCGTTTTCGTCTTCCGGTCGACCCGCACGTTGTCGGCCGTCGTGGTTCCCGAGACGACTGCTTCGCCGAGTCCGGGTGCTGCGTCGATCGATGCGATCGTTCGATTGCCGCTGAGCGCATCCGCCGTGAACAGGACGCCCGAGACATCGGCGTCGACCATTCGCTGGACGACAACCGCCATCGAGACGTCGCCGTGGGGGATGTCGTTGGTCGCACGGTACGACACTGCCCGATCGGTGAACAGGCTCGCGAGGCACTCCGAGACGGCGTCGAGGATGGCGTCAGTGCCGGCACAATCGAGGACGGTTTCGTGTTGGCCGGCGAACGACGCCGTTGGGAGGTCCTCGGCGGTTGCGCTGGATCTGACGGCGTAGCGCTCGTCGGGATCGATGAACTCGGCGAGCGACTCGGAAACCGCCGCCGGCAGCGGGTGGTTTCGGATTCGATCCCGGAGGTTCGCGGCCCGGTCGGCCACCACCTCGGTCGCGTCCGGATCGGCCGCTTCAAGCTCGGTGATCGCCGCGGCGATCGCCGGATCGGCGGCGATTCGGTCGTACACCGCAGTGGTGACGCACACCCCGTCGGGGACCGACCAGCCCTCGCCGACGAGGCGGGCGAGGTTGGCCCCCTTCCCCCCCGTCGTAGACCGCGACGACGCTGACGGATCGTCGAGCGAGATCACCGCGCCGTCGAGGGGGAGCGCCGCGTCGTCCCGGTCGGTCGCGTCCATGCCCGACCGTCGTCTTATGACCAAATACAACTTTCGGTCATGAGGTCATAACCGGAGTATCGTTGAGGTTATGGAACTCGCTCCCGTGGTGTGATCATGCGAGGGTTCAGCGACGAGGAGCGTGCGCAGATCAGAGCGCAGTTGATCGAGGTCGGGCGAGAACAGTTTCTCGCGCACGGTCCGGAGCGGACGAGGGTGAAAGATCTCACCGATCCGGTCGGGATCGCGAAGCCGACGTTCTACCAGTTTTTCGACTCCAAGGGCGAGCTGTACCTCGAGATCCTCGCCCGCGAGAGCGAGACGTTCGGCGAGCGGTTGCGGGCAGAGGTAGCTGGGATCGACGATCCCCAAGCGGGGCTCGAACGGCTGTTCACCAGCTACCTCGAGTTCCTCGAGGACAGTCCAGGCGTCCAGCGCATGTTGACCGAGCATCCGCCCCGAGAGCTGTTTCGGAACGTCCCGCAGGAGGAGATCGATCGGGTACAGAACGCGTGGGTCGAGACGTACATCCCCGCGATCGAAGCGCTACAGCGCGAGAGCGACGGGCCGTTCGCCGAGCGCGACCCGGAGGTCATCTTCGACCTTCTCCGGCCGGTCGGACTCATGCAACGGTACAAAGAACGCGGCACTACCCGAGACGAAGCGGAGTTCGAGCGGATACAGCGTGTGCACGTCTCGACGCTCGTGAGGGGCCTGACGTGTGCGGACGACGGGTGATCGACTCAGGGCGCTGAGTCCGTCAGATACACCCGATCCCCGCGTCGTACCCCCTCGGCCTCGCCCGCGGCGAGTTCGAAGACCGTCTCACCCGACGCGCTCGCCCGACCGCGCCAGGCGGGCAGTCGCTCGACGCGCTGGACGACGCCATCGACCGTCCAGAGTACGTCGATCGGCACCCGCACGAACGCCGTGTGGAAGCCGCGCTGGCGAACGTCGTCGAAGCGAAACGCCAGCGCGTAGTCGTCGGGAACCGTCCGCCGGAACATCAGGCCGCGGGCCTGCCCGAGGAGCGTGTCGGCGACCTCGACCTCGGTCGCCAACGTCCGCCGGTTCCCGTCGGGTGGATCGTGGACGAGTCGCACGACCGACGGCACTCGCGCGGACGGCTTAAGCGAGCGGGATTCGAGGGGCGGATTCAAGCCGCCGGCCGCCCTCATTCGAGTATGGAGCGGACGCCAACCGGGACGCCCGTCGGGGTTGACGACCCCTACGAGCACGCCGGCCGGTGTGATCACCTCACCGACGACGGCCGGTGTCGGCTGGCGATGGCCCACGCGGCCACCGATCCCGAGTTCGCCCGCGAGCGCCGCCGGGCGGACTACGAGTGCGTCGTCGGGGAGGACACGACAGATCCGGCCGACGCCGACTGGCGGGTGTGTCCGCACTATCGCTATCGGGCGCGCTCGGACGAGTGCGTCCGCTGCGGACTCGACGAACGCCGGATGGCCCACTCGGGCGAGCGGCCACTGCTGGAAGAACACCACCTCTCCTACCGGGCGGGAGGGGAGGACCGCGACCCCAGCCACGAGATCACGGTCCACCTCTGTCGGTGGTGTCACGCGAAGGTCCACGGCTCGTGGGCGCGGATCGACGACGACGTGAACCCCGACCCGGAGGCGCTGGCCGAGCGGGAGGGTCGCCGGAGCCGAGAGCGCTCGGAACTTGACTTCGCGTCGGCGGCCGACCGCTACGACCGGCGGGGGGACGACCGATGACCGACCGACCCACGGTCGGCCACGTCCACCTGCGGGTGCGGGACCTCGACCGTGCCGTCGGCTTCTACCGGGACGTGTTCGATCTCACCGTCCGCGAGCGCGTCGGGCGCTACGCCTTTCTCTCGTGGGGCGACCAGCACCACGATGTCGCCCTTCAGGCCGTCGGGGACGGCGCGCCGGGACCCGGCGCGGGGGTCGGTCTCTATCACGCGGCGATCGAGGTGCCCGACGAGGCGGCGCTCGCGGGGGTAGCCGACCGCCTCGACGAGCGTGGCGTTCCCGTCTCGCCGGTCGATCACGGGATCAGTCTGGCGCTGTACTTCGACGATCCGGACGGCAACGGTCTCGAAGCGTACCTGGACACGCGTGAACGAACGGACGAGTGGGCCGGACGAAGCCAGCCGTTCGACCCGGCGACCCTCTCGCGGGACTGATCGACGCTCCAAAACCGGCTTCAAGCTGACCGATACACCATTCTCACCGCGTGGGAATCGTTTTAATGACTCATTAATTTATATAGTATTTAAGACCAAACTCTGTCTTAACCAACACGTGCGGTTGGCGCGCGCTGAGCCGCGTGTACGAGCGGAGCGAGTACCGCGGCCCGACGACGTGCGAGGGATGAGTATCGCAGGCGAACGACCGGCGGGAGTGAGCCGAGAAACGCAGTCGGTTGGGGAGGCGTGTGGCGTTCAGTGGCGTCTCGTGCGAGAAACCGAGCCCGAACGCCATCCGTCGCGTAGTTCGTTCTCATCCGCCGATTCCCGCGATTCCGTTCCCTCCGACGATCGGCGTGACCGAACCGATGGGTTCGATACGCTCGCACGATCCCACTGAGGGCCACACCCTCCCCAGCCGATTGCGTTCCTCGGGTCGCTCGCGTTCGCTCGCTCCCCTCCGGTACTCATCCCTCGCACAGGTTCGTGCCGCGGCACTCACTGCCGTTCGTGCACGCGGCACAGCGCGCGCCAACCGCCGAGCTATCGTCGATCGAGGCATCCGGCCGTTCCGCCGTGCTTTTGGTCGCGCGGGCGCTTCAATCGGTAATGACGCGGATCGTCGTCGTGGACAACCACGGGCAGTTCACCCACCTAGAGCACCGTGCCCTCCGGGATCTCGGGGTCGACACCGAGCTAATCGACAACGACACCCCGCCCGAGGAGATCGACGCCGACGGAATCGTCCTCTCGGGCGGTCCCGATCTCGACCGAACGGGCCGCTGTGGCGAGTATCTCGACCTCGACGTGCCGATCCTCGGCATCTGCCTCGGCATGCAACTGATCGCCGACGAACTCGGCGGCTCGGTCGGAAGCGGCGACTACGGCGGCTACGCCGACGTGACCGTCGAGATCCTCGACGAGGAGAACCCCCTCCTCGGCTCGCTCGCACCCGAAACGCGGGTGTGGGCCAGCCACGCCGACGAGGTCAAAGAACTCCCCGAGGGCTTCTCGCTCACCGCCCGCAGCGA
>SKSS01000011.1 GCA_007122875.1 Salinarchaeum sp.
GGTCCTGAAGAAGCTCGCCATTGACGCCAGATCGGGGATGGACGATCATGGGTTTGTCGGGTCCGTGTTGTCCCGTGGCTTACGTCCGTCGCCGGTCGATCCGGAACGACATCCTTTCGGAACCGCGGCCCGCACCGTCGGCTATGTTCACTGGGATCGTGGTCGGCACGGCCGAGGTTCTCGATGCGACGGCGACCGACGACGGCCGGCGGCTCAGAATCGCGGACGAGCCGCTTCCAGACGACCTCTCGCGGGGAGACAGTGTCAGCGTCGCCGGTGCGTGTCTGACCGTCGAGGAGCAGGGTGCGGGCTGGTTCGAGGTGTTCCTCGCCGAGGAGACGGTCGAACGGACGTATCTCGGCACGATCGAGCCGGGTGAGTCGGTGAATGTAGAGCCGGCGCTGGCGGCGACCGACCGACTCGACGGGCACGTCGTTCAGGGACACGTCGACACCACGACGGAGTTGCTCACACGGGAACAGGTCGGTGAGGACTGGACCTTCGAGTGGGCGATTCCCGACGGGTACGGGCGCTACCTCGTCGAGAAGGGATCTGTCGCGCTCGACGGCATCAGCCTGACCGTCGCCGAACGCCGCGAGAACGCCTTTACGACCGCGATCATTCCGGAGACGCTCGATGTGACGACGCTTTCTGAGACCGTACCCGGCGATCCGGTCCACCTCGAAGTCGACGTGCTGGCGAAGTACGTCGAGCGGATGGTCGCAACGGACGCCGTCGAGTAGCACGCAGGTCGTCCGCTGTACGGTCATTTCACGCGAGCAGCGATCTCCTCGGGTCGTTGACCGGCCTCCACCTCGCGGTAGACCCGTCGATATCGCGCGAGCTTCCGGAACAGCACGTAGCCGACGATCGTCAAAAAGCCGATGACGTAGATCACGACCGCGAGAAGATCGGGAATCAGCGGCGACAGCGCCAGGAGCGGTGGCACGATCATCGTCCCCGTGTTGTACGCTGCGTGGAGGACGGCGGCGATTAGCAGGCCCTTGATCACGA
Organism: Salinarchaeum sp.; assembly: GCA_007122875.1. Classification (GTDB taxonomy): domain Archaea; phylum Halobacteriota; class Halobacteria; order Halobacteriales; family QS-1-68-20; genus QS-1-68-20. Next base: position 1,015 of record SKSS01000011.1, read on the forward strand.
TCGGTCCAGCCTGATCGGGGTTGAACTTCGCCAGCCCGAGGTAGTAGCCCGCGATGGCCGAGTAGAGGACGTGGCCGGGACCGGCGAGCGCTCGGATCGCGGCCATCGGACCGGCGACGCCGATCGTTTCCAGGCCGACAACCCCGGCGATCGCCAGCCCGAGTCCAACGCCGATGCCAGGCTCGACCGTGAACAGCGCGAGTGTGCTATCGCCGGGCGTCTCGACCAGGTCGGCGTCCTCCAGTGACCGACCGATGTAGATGGCGTTCTCGATGGTCGCAAAACCCAGTCCGGCTGCTGCCCCGTACACTGCCCCGTCGATGACGGCGTTGAACCGGTCGCTTCGGAACGCGTACAGCCGGATCGCCAGCCACTTGACGGTCTCCTCAACCGGGCCGACGATCAGAAAGAAGAAGACGGCCATGCCGATCGGGGTCTCGCCGAGGACGGCGAAGATCGCAGCCGAGCCGAAGCTGTTGAGCACCGCCGCGAAGTTGGCGAACAGCACCGACAGCAGAAACGTCGCCACGAGCAGCGTCAGCGGTTCGCCGGTGGTGACGTCCGCATGCCAGACGTACGCTGCAAGCGCCAGCGCCGGGACGATCGAGAGGACGACCATCGTCGAGAGGAACGGGTCGCCCAGTACAACCCCGAGGGCGGTCTGGGTTACGAACGTAAGCAAGATGAGCGCCGCAACGACGATGGTGAGCCAGCGGGCCCCCGTCACGCCAATCCAGTGCAACGCTACGGCGAGCCCATCGACCGACGTCCGCTCCTCCCAGGTCGCCACCTCGTAGAGATCTACGTCGTCGTCCGCTGCGTCCTCGACCGGCTCACCTGCCCGATCCATGTGCCGCCGTAACGACGCCGAAGGCCTAACGCTTCCCCCTCTGCACCGGATATATACACCTTATACAAAATAAGATAGCATAAACCGACTGAGCGGTAAGTATAAGGTGAGTGGGCGAAACTCACCGGTCATGAGAAGCAATAGCAGGGGAATTCTCTACACACTCCCGCCGGAACCGGACGACGAGCGACCGAACGCGGACGAACACGCCGTTTCTTCCGCGCCAGCCGCTTCGAAACCGGAGCCCGTTCCAGCGGACGACTGATCGGTCACGTTTGTTCCTCACGCCGAGTCGCTCTCGGTACGCTCAAATCGATCGCCTCCCAACGGCGGTTCATGAACGACGCCTGTCTCGTTTCGGTCCAGGGGGTTCGCGGATGACCCGCGTTCGCGTCCGTGGCATCTACAGCACCTCGCTGACTGAGTTGCTGTCCGAGGAGTTCTCGATCGTTGCAGCGTCGGAGCCGATCCGTGAGCGCTTCGACGAGTCGTTCCCGGACGAACCACACGACGTCACCGTCGAGACGACGGACGACCGACTCGGCGTTCTCGTCGGCGGGACGAATATCGATCCGGTCGTCGATCGACTCGCCGGCGTCGGGATCGACGCGCTCTCGTGGCGGGATCGGACGCCGACGGGAGCCATCTACGATGCACTCGTTGAGGAGACGAAAGGGAGCGGCGCGGTCGTCGCGCTGACCGACGATCAGCGTGGCTTTCTCCCGTATGGCCGATCGGACGACTACGTCGACGTGGACGATCAGCTTCGGGTGCAGGTGGCCGATCCCGCCCCACCGTGGAGCGACGCTCGCCCCGTCGTCGATCTCGCCGTGCGCGCGAGCGTCGGTCCCGCGACGCTCGTCCGGGGCGAGGACGGCGTCTCGGCAGCATCTGAGGCCCGCGAACTCGTGGGGTTGACCGACCTCCTCGGGACGGATGTCCCGGACGGCTGGGGACTCCGGTGGGAACACGACGCGACGGACGCCTCCCTCGACGCGCTCGACGAGGTGCTCTCGGCCGCCCGCGAACGGACGCTGGAACTCGACGACGCCCTCGCGAACGCCCCCGAGGTCGACGCCCCGCGGGAGGTGGCCGCGCCCGGCGAGACGGCGTGGGTGTGGTTCGGTCGGGAGTCCCGCTTCGCGCTCGACGAGCGCCGTCGTCGGGTCACGGCCACGATGCCGGGCCACCATCGGATCAAGGTCGCCGGCGACGGCGCGTCAACCGGCGTGGATCTCGTCGAGGCGGTCTGTACCGACGTCGGCGACGATTCCGACGGAGCGTTTCCGTTCGAGGCGGTCGCGCGCGCGCTCGGTCCGACCGAGGGCGATCACGTCCGAATCGCTCACGGCAAGCCCCGCGGCCGGACGATCGTTCTGGGACGCGCCGAAGTCGTCGCCGTCGAACCCGCCGGTCGCGTCCGCGTTCGCCGATCGATGACCGGCGGCGGCACCTACGACGGACTCAACGTCCCCCGCGAGGAGGGTGACGAGGCGATCACGACGGTGACGGAAGGCCGGTGGTGGTACCCGACGGTCTATCGGAGCGCGGACGGCGATCGAAAGGGAACGTACGTCAACGTCTGCACGCCGGTCGAGGTGTTCCCGAACGAGATCCGGTACGTCGACCTCCACGTTGACGTGGTTTCTCACGCCGACGGCACGGTCGAACGCGTCGACGACGACGAACTCGACGCGGCCGTCGAGGCGGGCCACGTCGATCCAGACCTCGCCGACCGGGCACGATCGGTCGCCGCCGGCGTCGAACGCGCGCTGTCGTAGTCGTCACTGCGGCGTCGGTCGTGAACTGACGAACCAATCGGAACGTGACAGGACTCAGGCTTCGAGATCGTGGTCCGCGTCGTCTTCGACCTCGCGTTTCAGCGATTCACGGCGGGACTTCGCGTCCCGTCCGGTCGCTTCGAGCAGGAACTGATTCTTCGCGTCGACGGCGTCCTGTGCGGCCTCGACGTCACCCGAGGCGATGACCTCCGCTGGATCGCGCTCCTCGAAGTGGACTGCGAGTTTGTCCTTCTTCCCGTCGTACGCCGCCGCTCCAACGAGGATGCGCTCGAACACCGGGTTGTCCGGTTCTTCGATCACGTAGAGTTCGTGTCCGTCGACTTCCTCGGTGCCGGTGATCGGCCCGAAGTACTCCTCAGCGGTCGCCTCCAGGTCCGGGATCCGCTCGTGGAGGTACTCCCCCCGTCGCATCTTGTACTCCCGCATGGGCGGCCGTTCGTCGCCCGATAGTTTACCGGTTTCGCATCGGTCACGACGGGAGGAAGATCGGCGGCCGTTACCGCGCACGCTCGCCGATGTAGCCCGTCCGGCACTCGGGGCAGATATCACCCGGTCGTAACGAGGACTCCTCGGCGACGTGATTCAGCCCACACTCGGGGCAGTAGAACTCGGTCGGGACATCGCCGTCCACATCGGCGCGGTCGGCCCCCGACTCCGCGGGCGTGAAGCCGAGTGAACTGCCGTCCGTCGACGAATCCGCCGGCTCCTGCCGTCGTTCCTCGGGGTCGGCCGTCCACCCCGGTCCGTCGCTCGTCGAGTCCGGAGCGGTCCATCCCGACTCGTCCCGGCCGTCCGCTCGGCGGGGTGTCATCCCCTCGAACTCGACGTCTTCGGCCGGACCGCTGTCCGGTTCGGCGTCGAACCCCTCGTCGTCGCCCTGGTGTTCGGGCCAGTCGACGATCTCGGCGTCGTCGGTCGGGGCGTCGTCGGGTTCGTCGGGCCACGGGGACGGCTCTGCGGAATCGGACCCGTACCGTTCGGTGGGGCTGGCACCGACCCAGCCGCCGTCCCCGTCCTCCTCGGTCTCCTCGTCGTCGGCCGTCACGTCCGATTCGTGCATCCACTGCTCCGACGAGGACGCTTCCGGCCCTGGATCGCGCCCGTCGAACCACTCCTCCGGTTCGCGTTCGGTGCCGTCGTCGTCGAGAAAGACCGCTCCGCCTTCGTCGTTCTCGGGGGGGCGGGTATCGTCGCGTCCGGCGTGTTCGCGGTCAGCTTCGGCCGTCCGTCCATCGACGCCATCGGTTTCCTCGATGACCTCGAAGCGCTCGGCCATGGTGTCGGTGGCTCTCGATTCGGTCGGGTCGGGAGCGCTCCGGTGTGGCTCGATCGCACGGACCTCCGTGTGTTCGGAGATGACCCGCACCTCGTCACAGCGGGCGCAGCGCTCGATTTCTCGGATCGTGATGATCTCCTCGTCACCTCGCGCCTCTCGCTCTTCTTCCTCGTCGGGTTCGCCGAAGTCGTGCCCGAGCAGGGAACACCTGAGCCCCATTGCCCCGCCATTGCCGGTCCAGCGGCTAAAAGGCTCCCCTCCGTCGGTGCGAACGTCCGGTCACCGTCGGGTCGCCGCCGACGCAACCCCCGGATTCCCCGCCAGCGCGTTCGCGCCAGCCTACAAATTTATAATGCCCTCCCCGACATACCCGCACACATGAACGCTCGCCCGGCGTACAGAGACCGGGACGACACCGAGGTAGCCATCCTCGACGCGCTCGTCGACCGGCGGGAGGACGGACTGACTGTCTTCGAACTGCGCTCGAAAATCGACGCCGACATCGACGAGATCGAGGTGGGACTCGCGGCGCTCTCGGACGACGGACTCATCCACGTCGAGAACGGCGACGGTCGGGCCCTGATCAAGCCCGACGACCGGGTCGTCCCCGTTTCGGAGGTGGACGACAACGACCCGTCGTTTCTCCAGCAGTTGCTCGACAGACTCGGTCGGTGAGACCGGGAGCGTTAACCGTCGTGATCGCTCACCTCTCCCCATGAGCGTCCTCGAAGGCGTCCACGAGGATCACGGAGCCACGTTCGTCGAGTTCAACGGCCGGCGAGTGGTCGAGCACTACGGCCGACCGGAGCGCGCCCATCACGCCGTCCGAAACGGCGTCGGCGTGATCGAGGCCGCCTACGGGATCGTCTCGATCGAGGGCGACGACCGCGTCGGATTCGTCGACAACGTCGTCTCGAACGCCGTCCCGCGCGAGGACGGCCAGGGGACCTATGCCCTCCTCCTCGATCCGCAGGGCCGGATCGAGACGGAGCTGTACGTCTACAACGCCGGTTCGCGGCTGCTGTTGTTCACCCCGCCCGGCGAGGCCGCCTCACTCGTCGACGACTGGTCGGGGAAGATTTTCATCGAGGATGTCGAACTCTCGATCGTCACCGACGAGTTCGCGGTGTTCGGGGTTCACGGCCCGGCCGCGACCGAAAAGCTCGCCAGCGTCCTGCCCCGCGACGAACCGCCCGCGGAGCCGCTGACGTTCGATCGGGTCGCTCTCGCCGATGCTGGTGTCACCCTCGTCCGGACGGACGCCCCGACCGGCGAGAAGGGCTACGAGGTCGTCTGCACCGCAGCGGACGCAGCGGAGGTGTTCGATACGCTCCTCACCAGGGGATCGAACGCGGCCCCGTTCGGCCACCGGACGTGGGGGACGCTCACGCTCGAAGCCGGGACGCCGCTCTTCGCGTCCGAACTCGACGGCCGCATCCCGAACGCGGCGGGGATTCGCAACGCGCTCGACTTCGAGAAGGGCTGTTACGTCGGCCAGGAGGTCGTCTCCCGGATCGAGAACCTCGGCCGACCGCCGGAGCGGCTGGTCGGCCTCCTCCCCGAGCGCGTTCCCGATCCCGGTGCGGCCGTCTTCGACGGCGAACGGGCACTCGGCGAGGTCACGCGCGCAGCCGAGAGCCCGACCCGCGACGAGCCGATCGCGCTCGCGGCCCTCGACGAGGAAGTCGGCGAACTGACGGTTCGTGTCGACGGGGAGGAAGTCGCCGCGACGATCGAAGAACTCCCGTTCGTGGAGGGGAGCGAGCGGTCCGCGCGACTGCCGGACTACAGGTAGCGCACGGTTCGCGCGGCAGCCGAACTACGGATGGCGAGCGGAAGACGAGTATCGCAGGCGAACGACCGAAGGGAGTGAGCCGAGAAACGCAGTCGGCTGGGAAGGACACGCGGTCGGCTGAAATGCGGTGGCCACCGGCGATTGTGACTCACTGGATGGTTTGTAGCATACAAACACACAGATTTGTTTACCCCAATTAGTCACTTCGACCGGTGAAAGTAAGATACTTCGACCGGTGAAAGTAAGATACTTCGACCGGTGAAAGTAAGATACTTCGACCGGTGACAGTGAACTACTTCGATGAGTGAACGCGAGATCCGTCGGGGCGAGTGATACGGTCCGCACCCGTCGGAATCGGTCCGCACGGCCGGCTCAGCGGGCGTGACTCACCAAAAAATCGTGGACGGTCGGTCCCGTCAGTTGGCGGCGATCACGTCGTCGATCCGAACGATCATCGTCGCGGCTTCGGCGGCGCTCTCGACGGCTTCCTTCTTGACGGCGGCGGGGTCGAGGACGCCCTGCTCGACGGGATCGCGGACGGCTCCGGTACGTCCCTCGACGATCAGGCCGGCGCGTTCGCCGTCCTCGTACGCGGCGCGCAGGTCGACGAGCGCGTCGATCGGATCCATGCCAGCGTTCTCGGCGAGCGTGCGCGGGAGGATGTCGAGCGCGTCGGCGAACGCCTCGACGGCGAGCTGCTTGCGCCCGGAGACGCTAGCGGCCTCAGCGCGGATGCGATCGGCGATCGCGATCTCGGTGTGGCCGGCACCGGGAACGACCTGTCCGGTGTCGAGAGCCGTCGAGGCGACGTCGAGCGCGTCGGTCAGCGCGCGCTCAAGCTCGTTGACGACGTGCTCGGTGCCCCCGCGGGCGAATACGGTCACGTTCTCGGCTTCGGCCCCCTCGACGAACGCGAGTTCGTCGTCGCCGAACCTCGCGGTGCGGACGTGGTCGGCGGTTCCGAGGTCGTCCGCTTCGATGTCGTCGACGCTGACGAGTTGGGAGGCCCCGGTGGCTTCCAGGATCGCGCTGACGTCGTCGCTGTCGAGGCCGTCAAACGCGAGGATTCCGCGGTCGGCGAGGTGCGAGGCGACGCGGTCTTCGATGTCGTCCTCGTTGAACACCACGTCGATGCCGGCCGCTTCGATCGCGTCGGCGTAGCCGCGAAGCTCCGACTCCTCGCTCTCGATGGCGGTCTGGAGCTGATCGACGCTCGTGACGTTGTACTCGGCGTCAATCTCGGACTCGCGCACGTCGAGTTCAACGTCGAGGACGGCGACGGAAGCGTCCTCAGCCTCACGCGGCATCGCAGCGTGTGCGGGTTCCTCATCGAGAACGACGCCCTGGACGAGTTCGGTGGCGCTGGAACTCGCGCCGGTCTGGGTGTGGACGCGAACCTCGTCACGGTCGCCGCCCGCGCTGCGGATCGCGTTGACGACGATCTCGGCGAGGCGCTCGGTCGTCACGTCGCCGGTTCCCTTGCCGGTCATCGAGGTGACCGCGACCTCGGTCAGGGTGTCGTCGTCGACGTCGGCGTCGAGGGTCTCCGCTTCGATCGCCTCCCCCGCGATGCGCGCGGCCTCGTGGTAGCCCTCGACGACCGTCGTCGGGTGGACGTCCTGTTCGAGCAGGTCCTCGGCCTCCGAGAGGAGCTGTCCGGCGAGCACTGACGCGGTCGTCGTGCCGTCGCCGACCTCGTCTTCCTGGGTCTCGGCGACCTCGACGATCATCTGGGCGGCCGGGTGCTCGATGTCCATCTCGTTGAGGATGGTCGCCCCGTCGTTCGTGATGACCACGTCGCCGCTGTCCGAGACGAGCATCTTGTCCATGCCGCGCGGACCGAGCGTGGTCCGTACGGCCTCGGCGACGGCCTTTCCGGCGGCGATGTTCATCTTCTGTGCGTCCCGACCGTGGGTGCGCTCTGAGTCGTCGCTGAGGACGACGACCGGCTGTGCGCCCATGCGTCGCTGCCCGGGTCTGGCTTCCGACATTCTGAATCCCTCAAAACGAGGTATGGTTAGCAGTTCTATATAAGTTTTGCTTCTACGGCGCGCGAAGCGTCGGGAGGGTTATGATCCCCGGGGCGAAACGGAGTGTCGAATGCTGGAGCTGGAGCATCGGTTCCGCGTCGTGGACGTTCACGCCCGGCTATCGTCGGACGAAAAGAGCGTCACGACGCGCGGCCGGGCGATCGGCCCGGAGAAGTTAGAGCGGGAGATGCATCAGGCGGGGGTGGTACGATCGGTCGTGTTCCCGCCCACGCTCCCCGGGGAGGAGGGCTATCTCCGGACGAACAACGCGGTCGCCCGTCTGAGCGTCGACCGGCCGTTCGTCGCGTTCGCACGGGTCCAAGGGGCACACCAGTTCGGTAACGATCCCACCAGCCGGCTCCGCAACGCCGTCACTCGACGCGCAGAGCACCACACCTCGCCAGGCGACATCGAACAGTACGCCTACGACGAGCGGTTCTACGGGTTCAAACTCGATCCGGGCCGCGACGGATTGCCCGACGGCGAGGTGCTCGATCGCTTAGACGACGTTCGATTACCGGTGCTCGTTCACGGCGGCGAGCGCTTCCCCCCGGAGGCGCTCGCCCGCACCCTGCTCGAACGCTCGTTTCCGGTGATCGTCGCTCACTTCGGCGGATACCCGCTTCGACGGGAGCTCATGGAACGCACGATCGATCTGCTCGACGAGTACGACAACTGCTACGTGGATACGAGCTACGTCCGTTACCGAACCCAACTCGAACGCGCGCTGCTCGAACACCCCGACCGAGTGCTCTTCGGGAGCGGTGCGCCCGCCGTCCACCCGAACGTCGCCATCATGGAGATCCTGACACTCGACGTTTCGGAGGACGCGATGCGGAAGGTGTTCACCAAGAACCCCGAACGAGTGATCGGGCCGTTCTCGGAGTGATCCCGCTGGGGCGGTCGCCGATCGGTATCGAGCGTTCACCGCCAGTCGTAGCGTTCGACCGCGCGATCGTCCCTAGCGGAGATGCCGGTGGGATTCCGGCGTTCGCTTCGGTCGCGGACGCGGGCGACGATGCCGTCTTTCGATCCCAGGACGGCGTTCGCGAGCACCGCCCGACCCTCGGAAAGCCACCGGGTCGGCGTCCGCTCGCCCCGAGCGATGCCGGAGGCCGTCGCGCCACCATCGGCAAGCGCACGCCCACCCGTCTGACGGAGCACCGATGGCCGGGGACCGTAATTTTTCACCAGGCAGTAGGCGAACGATCGGTACGTCTCGCCCCAGTTTTCCTCCCGGTCGTCCTCCGGGCCGGCCTGTGCGCTCACGTCCGGATCCCAGCGTACGGTCCGGTCCTGCCGAGCGAGTCGGTGGGCGACGTCGCGGGCACCCCCCCGCGTGAGATACTCGTCGAAGCCGTCGAGGGCGTCGATGCTCCCGCGGTCGAACGCAACGTTCCGGCAGTTGAGGTCGATCACCTCCTGGCCCGCGATGGAGATGACTGTGGGTCGATCGACGGTGACGCCGCCTCGGAGCGTTCGGTGGATCGGTCCCGTCACCGCATCTGCACCGTCGGCGATGGCCGTCCGGATCGCCCCCACCCAGGAGTCGTCGATCCGAACGTTCGAGCCGACGAGTGCCACGATGTCGCCGTTTGCGACCTCCAGCCCGGCGTTTCGAGCCACGTTGACGTTTCGATCGGCGACCTGTACGAGCACGTCCACGTCGTCTCTGTCGTGGACCATTCCGGTCGTGCCGTCGGCGGACGGTCCGTTCACGACGATCACCTCCGCATCGGATGCACGCTCGGTGAGGGTATCGAGACACCTCGTAAGCCGCTTCCGATCGTTGAGCGTCGGGACCACCACCGAAAGCGTCATATCCCACCCCTTACAGCGAGGGCGTAAAAATCCGCTGGCGGCTAGACGTGGGCGTTCCAGTAGGTCACCGAGGCCAGCGTGTCGCCGATGGTTCGCCCTCCGACCGCGAGATCGGCCCGCCGGAACGGTCTCGCGACCGATCCAGGAAGCGATCGGTAGAACCCGTAGGGGAGCACGAAATCGTGGCTCGCATCCGTGAGCGTGAGTTCGGCGTCGGCGAGCAGTTCGTCGACGTCCTCGTCCGCGTACAGACGCGATCCCATCGGCAGCAGCCAGTTGTACAGCGACCGCGTCGAGGTGCCGTTGAACGTATCGAAGAACACCTGCTCGCGTGAGACACGACACATCTCTGAGAGGAAGGCCCCGGGGGTGTCGGCCAGGTGGAAAAACCGCATGGCAAACACCGCATCGAAATGATCGTCCGGAAACGGCAACCGGGCGGCGTCACCCCGGAGAAATTCGACGGCGTCCCCGACGCCAGCGCGCCGTGCTTTCTCGCGACCCTGTGCCAGCATCGGTGCCGAGATATCGAGACCCGTGATGTCTGCGCCACGCTCGGCGAGCATCACCGTAAATCGGCCGGTTCCGCAGGCAATTTCGAGGATACGACGATCCTCGACCGGTCCCAGCGCGTCCAGTACGGCTTGCTTCTCGCGCCGGTCGATGAGCCGGCCGCCTCCCGAGAACCGTTTGTCCTCGTACTCCTCGGCGACCTCGGTGGCCTGATACCACTCCTGCCCTTTCACGAATCGCCCGTTGTAGCCCCCCGGAAATAAAAGGTACTGAAACGTCGTCGCGGGTTCCCCCCACGACGGCCGCTCGTTCCCGTCGGAAACTACTCCTGCTTGGGCGTGCTGTGTGTACGCATGGCACGTTGTCGACGGTGTGGGGCCGACAACGACGTCGGCGACCTCACGAGACACGAACGGGACGGTTTCGTAATCGTCCACTGTCCGGACTGTGGCCAGTTGCTCGGAAGGTACGACGGTCGGCGGCGCTGACCCTGCCCTCGGACCGATCAGCCGTTCGTGATGACCTCGTCGGGTCGGATCCGAACGATCACGCGGGGACCGATCTCCTCGCCGTGGTGGGGATACTCGTCGACGTCCATGTAGCGTCGGGCCAGGTCGTCGATGTGTTCGACTGCACCCTCCTCGGTCACGTCGACGACCTGCCCTCTGACGGACACGTACCGATAGGGGTCGTCCGGGTCAAGGACGGAGACGCCGACGTTCGGATTCTCGCGGACATATCGCTCCTTTCGTCGTCCCTTCGCCGTGTTGAACAGCACATGCTCGCCGTCGTAGTCGATCCACACCGGAGTGACGTGGGGGAGGCCGTCGGGGTCGACGACGGAGACGTGCCCGAACGACTCTCGCTCGAAGAGGTCGCGTGCGCGCTCGGGAATGCGTTCCATACGATGGGTTCGCACGCCTGGGGGATGACCGTTCGGGTACCGACCTAGTATGCACCTTATACTCTTACTAGAATCCGTATTGTATGGTCATGAGTATAGGGAACGCTTATCCGTTCGGTGTCGCCACCACCGAGCATGAGTCTGCGTTCCACCGAGGCCACGGGGAGCGAGAACCGCTCGCTGGCCGACCCCGACGTTCGTGAGCGGCTCCGCGAGCTGCCACCGAGTGCGAAGCTCGTCGCGCGCGTCCTCGACGAGGAGGCCGCGCTCTCGCAGGGCGACCTCGCTGAGGAGTCGTTGCTTCCCGACCGCACCGTCCGCTACGCGCTCACTCGGCTGGAGGAGGCCGACCTCGTCGAGGCGCGCTACAGCTTCCGTGACGCCAGAAAGCAAGTGTACTCGCTGCGCGTGTGAGTGCAGTTCGGTGAGTCACCGTTCGACATTTCTATCACAGCAGTCCCACGTTCGTCGGTGAGCAATCGACGAGTACGGATTAATGTGGTACAGCCAGCGGCGTTCGCTGGTTCGATCGGATCGGTGTCTCATCTCGCAACAAGTTCCTTGATCCGGACACCCTGTAACTGAGACCGTTTCCTCCCGTTTCCTGAAGAGAAGAACTCTCGACTTCCATAATTGTACTTTCAAATTGACCTTCGGATTCCCGTCACGCAGAATGATGGACGCCGCAGGATTTGCACCCCAGTCGCAGCAGAGCTGCTCCTTGGTTCAAATCCCTCTCGGGACATGATTCGCTCCTCACGTCCGTTCGTCGCAGAATCATGGGCGCTGCAGGCTCGGATTCGACTGTCGAACGAACCGACCGTTGAGTCGTGAGGCGGCTGAATTCGAGGGGTTTAACAAAGGGGTCCGACCCCGTGCCCCCATCAGTCATAGCAAACTCTACACTGATCCAGCATCGAGAGTGGAACGAATGACGAACTCGTTGTGGTACCCGTCCGTCGAGGATGTTATCACCATCCACGACGACATCGTCTCCGAGTATCCCGACACGCCCGGCGGTATTCAGGACCGCGGTGACATCGAGTTCACGTTGAGCTATGTCGAAAAAGGAAGCTTCGGTACGACACCGGAAACCATCCACCAGAAGGCTTATCACCTCCTTCGGCTCCTCGTCGCTAATCACCCCTTCGTCGATGCGAACAAACGTACCGGGCTCAACACGGTGGTCGTCTTCTACTTCCTCAACGGTTATCGATTCAACTACGACGACGAGATCAGGACGATTCTGAAGCAGTTCGGCACCGACGAAGCAGCTGTCGATGAGGAAGAAACCATCGAGTATCTCCGATCCCACACCGAAGAATTGGATCTGGCGGGAGAGATGGAGGAGTGGCGAGACGATCTCGTCCAGTACGGGATCGATCAGTTGACCGGTGATTCGTCGGACCCGAACCATTAACCGCGTTCGAAGCATTCGTTCAGATATGGCTACCGAGGAAGGGACCGATCCCGCTCCGCTTGACGAAGTGATGGAGGACATCCGGCGGGAACTGGTCCGACGTGTCGCCGCGGAAGACCGGAGTGCGAACCGGGATATCTACGACGCTCTCGAAGACGAGTAAGTCACAGGCGCTTCAACCGGTGATTGATGTTCTGAATTGCCCACCAGTTTGGGTGTACGCGACTTCCGTGTTGACATCCTCCCCGCCCTGAAGGGCGAGGATTCCCGACCGCGTTGGGATATTACGGTTCGCGGTTCACGACCTGTTCTCGTGGGGCGAAAACACCCTCACTACAGTCGAACAGGTGAAC
>SKSS01000010.1 GCA_007122875.1 Salinarchaeum sp.
TACTACCACGCGCTGGATGAGATCGACGACGAACCGGCCGACGAGCGACCGGACTTCGAAGCGGAGATCGAAAAGCGCGAACGAATCATCGCCCAGCAGGAGGGGGCGATCGAGTCGTTCGGCGAGCAGGCAGCCGCCGAGCGGGAGCGAGCCGAGGCGCTGTACGCGAACTACGACCTCGTCGACGAGGTGCTCTCGACGGTTCGCTCCGCCCGCGAATCCGGCCACGACTGGGACGAGATCGAAGCCCGCCTCGACGAGGGAGCCGAACGCGGCATTCCGGCCGCGGAGGCGGTCGTCAGCGTCGACAGCGACGGGGGAACGGTGACGATGGCGCTCGACGACCGTGAGGTCGCAGTCGACCCGTCGATGGGCGTCGAGCGGAACGCCGACGAGCGGTACACGGAGGCGAAACGAATCGAGGAGAAAGCCGAGGGCGCTCGCGAAGCCGTCGAGGCGACCCGTCGGGAACTCGCGTCGATCGAAGCCGACCGGGATGCCTGGGACGCCGCGGAGAACGGACCGAGCGACGACGAATCGGACGAGCAACGGGAGGTCGACTGGCTCTCGCGGTCGTCGGTACCCGTCCGCACGCCGGATCACTGGTACGAGCGGTTCCGCTGGTTCCGGACGACCGACGGCTTTCTTGTGATCGGCGGGCGGAACGCCGACGAGAACGAGGAGATCGTCAAGAAGTATCTCGATCCGTCGGATCTGTTCGTCCACTCACAGGCCCACGGCGGCCCGGCGACGGTGATCAAGGCGACCGAGCCGAACGAACCGGCCCGAGACGTAACGATTCCCGAGTCGACCCGCGAGCAAGCCGCCCGGTTCGCCGTCTCGTACTCGTCGGTCTGGAAGGACGGACGGTTCGAGGGCGACGCCTACGTCGTGGACGCAGATCAGGTCTCGAAAACCGCCGAGAGCGGGGAGTACCTGGAGAAAGGCGGCTTCGCGATCCGCGGTGATCGAACCTACTACCGGGACGTGAGCGTCGGGGTCGCCGTGGGAATCACCTGCGAACCGGAGACGCGAGTGATCGGGGGACCGCCGGAGCCGATCCGCGATCGCGCCGAGACGTACGTGGAGGCACAGCCCGGCAAGTACGCCCAGAACGACGCCGCAAAACGGATCTACCGGACGTTTCGGGAACGGTTCGCGGACACGTCATTCGTCCGCCGGATCGCGAGCCCGGATCTGATCCAGGAGTTTCTGCCGCCGGGCGGCAGCCGAATCCAGGAGTGACGGTGGCCCCGCACTTAAGTCTCGCTCCCCCTTACTGAAGCAAAATGCTCTCCGAAGGGCTTTACTACCCGGCCCGTGGCGACGATGTCGTCGGAACGGCGCTCGTCGGCGGCGTACTCTGTCTGCTCACGGCCGTCTTCGCGCTGGCTGGGCTGGCTGCCCTCGTCGTCCCGCCTCTCGGCGTGATGCTGCTCGTGTTCGGGCTTGGAACGGCAGTCGTGCTGTTGGGGTACACCAGCCGACTGATGTCGGCGGTGGCGAACGGGCATCGGGAACCGCCCTCGTTCACTCGATGGGGGCGCCTCGTTCGAGACGGTGTTCGAGCGTTCGTCGCGCTCGTCGCCCTCTGGGTTCCGGTGGTGATCTTCGGCGGACTCGCGTTCGGCTCGGTCTACGCAGCGAGCGTCGCCGAGGAGCCGGCTTACGCGCTCGTCGCGGTGCTCCTCCTCCTACCGTTGATACTCATCGTCGGCGTGACGGCGTATCTCTCCCCGACCGTTCTGGCCGTCTCATCACGCGAGACGCGGGCCGTGGACGCGTTAGCGCCGAACCGATTCGTTCGGGTCGGCGCGTCGGTCGCGTATCTGAAATCGTGGATTCTCGCCGGAGCGTTCCTCGCCGTCGTGCTGCCGGTCGCGCTCTTGCTGTCGATCCTGCTGGTCGGCGTCCCCCTCGTGTTCTACGCGCTCATGGTCGCGGCCGCACTGTGGGGGCAGGGATGTGGCATCGCGCTCTCGCTTCGCGAGCCGAGCGGATCGGGCGATTCGATCGGTCCCGTCGACCGCGAGGAGTTCGTTCGCGGTCTCGATGTGCCCGTTGGTGTCGACCGAACCGAGTTCGTTCGGAGCGTCCCCCACAACGGCCGGACCACCGCCGAGCGGCGATCGGTCGTTGCCCGGCAGCCGAACGCCACCGAAACGGGCGAGCGAGAGCGAGAACGGAAACCGGATCACCGAGGGCGACCGACAGACGACCGGTCGGAGGACTGCTCGAAGGTATGACGGCCGAACGCGACTCGACGGTTCACGACGCCGTTCGGTACCCGCTTCGGGGGGAGGATGCGATCGGAACGCTGCTGATTGGTGGGCTGCTCGTGTCGCTGTGGCTGGGGGCGGCTACGACCGCTGCGCTCGCGACGGCAGCCGACCCGCGCAGCGGTGCCGTCGTCGCGCTCCCGACGCTCCCCGTCGTCGGCGGGTCGTGGCTCCTGCTTCTCGGCTTCCTCGTGGCGTGCCTTCGTCGGAGCGCCAACGGACGGGACGAACCGCCTCGGTTCGACTCGTGGGGGCAGTTACTGCTCGATGGACTACGGGGGACGGTCGTCGTTGCGGCGTTCGCGCTCCCGATTCTCGTCGTGTTCGCCATCACGGCGGCCGCTCCCACCGTTGCGCCCACCGTCCCGGCGTCGGCACTCGGCCCGCTGGAGCCGGTTTCCTCGTGGGTTCCGGTCGTTCAACCGTGGGTGCCATTCGTGGGCGCGGGGCTGTTCGCTGCCGGCGTGTCGTACCCTGCGGCGGTCGTGCTGTGTGCGATGTCGATCGGCGGCCTTCGAGCGATGGGATCGGTGCAGTCGATCGCGGCCGGTGGCACGGTCGAGTTCACGGTCGCCTGGCTGGGTTCCCTCGTGGCGACGGTGCTGGTGATCGTCGTGGCGACGCCCCTTCTCGTCCTGTTTGTCGGTGCCGTCGCGATGTTCTACGTTCCGATGGCTGCGAGTCGGTTGCTGGGGCGGGCCTATCGTTCAGGGCTCGCCGCGCCGCCGGGATAGCAGGGCACTTACCGCTCGGCCTCCACCCACCCGACATGCAAGTACGCGACCGCGAGCACCTCGAGGGCGGGCGCGAGCGGTGGACGGTCGTCCCCGAGACCGTCGACGACCTCTGGCACCTCCATCACGTCATCGAACCCGGTGACCGCGTGGCGGGCGATACGACCCGCCGGATCCGTCGGAACGACGACGACATGCGCGATACGGGCGGCGAGCGAGAGCACCTCTGGGTCGCACTCGATGTCGACGACGCGGAGTTTCATCGCTTCGCCAACCGCCTCCGGGTGAGCGGCCTGATCGACGCCTGTTCGCGCGAGGACCAACTCGGACAGCACCACACGATCAACGTCGAGACCACCGACGAGATCGAGATCGAAAAGCGGTTCAAACCCGATCAGCGTGATCGGATCGAGGAGGCGATCGAGGCGACGGACGTACCGTCGGTCGCGATCGCCACGGTCGAGGAGGGGCAAGCCCACGTCCACTCGATCGCCCAGCACGGCACCGAAGAGCGCGCCCGGATCACCGGCACGACCGGGAAAGGCGAGTACGCACGGGGTCGCGACGAACTGTTCGCCGAACTCGCGACCGTACTCGGCCGGCTCGACGCCGACGCGATCGTCCTCGCTGGCCCGGGGTTCACCAAAGAGGACGCCTACAAGTACGCCGTCGAATCGGATCCCGAACTCGCCGACCGTCTTCGGACTGTCGACACCAGCTCCGTCGGCGACCGCGGCGTCCACGAGGTGCTCAAGCGCGGGGCGATCGACGAGATTCAAGAGGAGACCAGAATCGCCCGAGAGGCCGAGTTGATCGACGAACTCACCGAACGGATCGCCACGGACGAGACGGCGACCTACGGTCCCGAGTCGGTCGCGGAGGCCACCGAGTTCGGAGCCGTCGAGGAACTGCTCGTCCTCGACGAGCGCCTCCGCGAGGAGCGATCCGGACGGGGCGAGTGGGGAATCGACGCCGACGAGATCGTCGAGCGCGTCGAACAGCAAGGCGGCGAGGTAACCGTGTTCTCCTCAGAGTTCGACCCCGGACGGCAACTCGCCAACCTCGGCGGGATCGCCGCAATCCTCCGGTATCGGCTCGGATAGCGCGCGGGGATCCTTCGGTATCGGCTCGGGTCGAACGGTGAGCGTCAGGCGCGGGCGTCGGCATCCTCGCCTTCGACCGCGTCGGGTTCCGTCGTCTCACTTTCGGGATCTGCCGTCTCGTCCTCGGGTGCTGGCGTCTCGCCTTCGGATGCGACCGTTTCGGCGGTAGTCTCCGCGTCCCCGTCCTCGTCATCCGTGGCCTCGCCGACGCGAACCGTCAGAACCGGTACTGACGCGGTGCGGACGACCCGCTCGGCGACGCTCCCGAGCAACAGCCGATCGATTCCACCGCGGCCGTGTGTCCCCATCACGATCAGGTCAGCACCGATCGCGTTGGCGTACCGGACGATCTCGCCGCTCGGCGTCCCGTCGCGGACGGCTCCCTCGACGGGCACGTTCCGTTTCGCGGCGAGGTCGCGGACCCGATCGATCGCCTCCTCTCCCTCCGATCTGAGGACGTTGTTGAGACCGTCCCAGGAGGTCTCCATCGGCAGGCTGGCGAACCCTGCGGTGTTGACGACGTAGACGGCGTGGAGCGTCGCGTCGTGGGTGGCCGCGAGATCGACGGCGTGTTCGATCGCCCGGTCGACGCCCACCGAGCCGTCCGTCGGGACGAGGATCCGCCCGTACATTGGGAATCGGTATCAATTGACGATGCACGCTAATAACTGTTCCCCGGATCGGCCGTCGGTGGACGGCGATTCGCCGACCACGCTACCGCACCGTCTTCACCACGTCGGCGCGGTCGGCGCGTCGGACCACTGCGCGAACGGGATCCTTGACGCCGACGAGGTTGTCCGAGGTTCCGTCGAGGACGGTGAGCGTTGCCGCTCGTCCGGGTTCGATCACGCCACAGTCCAGGCCCGCGAGTTCTGCGCCCGCGACCGTGGCCGCCCGGAGAACCTCCCGGGCGTCGAGGTCGGCCAGCGACCACAGCGTGGCCATCTCCCGGAACATCGACGGCGAGCACGTCATCACGTTATCGGTGCCGAGCGCGAGCGTCGTCCGTTCGTGGAGGTCGTCGATCGGAGCCGTCCCCACGTCCGTCGCCAGGTTCGACCGCGGACAGAGCACGATCGGCACGCCCTGACGCTCGATCCGATCCAGGTGGTCCGGTTCGGGGTGGACCACGTGAACGAGAAAGTCGGGTTCGAGATCGAGCGCCGGATCGAGGTCCCGGGCGTTCACCTCCCCTGCGTGAATGCCGAACGGCTTGTCGGCCTCCCGGGCGGCTTCGCGAGCGGTCGAAAAGTCCGCGTCCGCCGCGCCGCTCGCACCGTAGCCGTCGGCGGTGTCGAGGACGGCGGGATCACCCCGGCCGAAGGCGAGTCCCCGGATCGGCAGGTCGGCGACCGCCTCGCGGAGCGCGGTCACGCCGTCCGGTCCGCCCTCGCGGAAGTCGAGAAACGCAGCGGTTCCGGTCTCGCTCATCAGCCGGGCGGACGAGTGCATGCCGGCGACGAGTTCGGATCGGTCGGCGGCCCGGAGCAGACGGTGTTTCAGCCCGTCCGGCGGCGCGACGAGTTCTTCGAGCGTCAACCCGGCACCCGCATCCTTCGCGATCGAGTCGCCGACGTGCGTGTGTGCGTTGACGAACGCCGGGACGACGATCCGCTCGCTCTCGACACGCTCCTCCTCGATCGCTGTGATCTCGCCGTCGTCGATCACGACCCGTCCCTCGATCGGTTCGAACGACCGTCCCCGAAGCACCGTTCCCTCGACGATCACGGATCGAGTGGGTCGCTCCCGGCACTAAACGGCGTCGGTCGCGGACGATTCGCCGTCGCTCACTCGAACTCGTCGAGTCGCGTGTGGACGCCCCGCCGGGTCTCGGAGACGAGCGTCCCGTCGGTCTCCAGGCCCAGGACTCGCTCGGCGGAGCGCCCAACCCGGTCGGTCGCGCCTTCGGGGGCGTACACGCCGAGTCGCCACTGGGCGTGCTGAGCGGTTCGCAGCGCCTCCACCAGTGGTGACTGCCGATCGAGTCGTCTGGTCTCGCCGCCGACCATCACCCGCGTACTTGACTCGCGCATCGTCGGACGGCCGGGCACGTCGACGATCACGTCGGTCGGCCCGACGTTCGCGTCGGCGGCGATCTCCGCTTCGAACTCGCGGACCGTCTCGAAGTCCGCGTCGATGATGGTCTCCGGAACGTCGTCGATCTCGGCCCAGACCGCCCGCTTGTGGAGGTTCCGTTCGGCGATCTGCGCGGCGGCGTCGGCGGTCGCCTCGCAGTTTCGGAGCGCGACGAGCAGGTCGTGATCGTCCATCCGGCGGAGGCGATCCGCGTCGAGGCCGGTCTCGTCGAGCAGTCGTCCGGTCGCCCGCCGGAGGGTAGCCTTGCTGATCCGCGCGACGTGGTGTTTGTACACGGTCGCGTTCATCAGCGCCCGAGCGAGCAGCAGGCTCTCGGCGGTCTGGACGTTCCCCTCCGCGAGGACGAGTTCGCCGTCGTGGAACGTGAGTTCGCGCACCAGCCGTCCGTGATCGATCGTGCCGTAGGGTACGCCGGTGTGGTGGGCGTCCCTGACGAGGTAGTCCATCCGATCGACATCGAGTTCGCCGGAGACGATCGCGCCGTAGCGGCCCTCACCGGAGACGAGTTCGGCGATCCGATCGGGGTTCAACCCGTGCTCGGAGAGAACCCTGGCGACGGCACCCGTCCCGAGCAGATCGTCGACATCGTCGTGGTACTGGCCCGTCTCATGGTGGACGATCGGTTCGACGTTGTGGCTGAACGGGGTGTGGCCGACGTCGTGGAGCATCGCGGCCGCTCGGATCCGTTCGGCGGCTTTTCCTTCGATCCCGAGGTGATCGAGCGCGCGGTCGGCGAGGTGGTAGACGCCGATCGAGTGCTCGAACCGGGTGTGGTTCGCGCTCGGATAGACCAGGCTGACCGTCCCGAGCTGGGAGACGTGGCGGAGTCGCTGGACTGCGGGCGTGTCCAGTAGATCCCTGGCCACGCCGTCGATCGAGACGTGATCGTGGACCGCGTCCTTGATCGTCTTCATTACCCCGCCTACGGCGCGTTCGTATAAAAGGCTGGACGTGTGTACCTGGTCGGGATCGACGGAGATCGGTCGGGCTGACTGCTGATCGATCGTCCTGCAGTGACGAAGACGGCGTCCACAACGCTTGTATGCAATGGACACATAGCATACGGCATGGGAACGATCTCCGCGCGAGTGCCCGACGATCTCGAGGCAGCGTTGGCGGCGTACGTCGACGAGGAGAATCTCGATCGAAGTACTGCGGTCCGAAAGCTCCTCACCGAGGGGCTCTCCGAATGGCGAGTCGAGCGGGCACTCAACCAGCTCGAGGCAGGTGAGGTGAGCTTCAGCCGGGCCGCCGAACTCGCCGACGTGTCCGTGTGGGAACTGTCCCGGCTGGCGAAAGAGCGAGAGGTGACCTGGGTGTCGTCGGACCATCTCGGTGACGACCTCGACGATCTCTGATGTACGTCCTCGATGCGACGCCGTTGATCTACCTCGCCAAGGTGGATCGACTCGCGCTCTTGACCCAACTCGATGCCGAGTGCGTCGTTCCCGAGCGGGTGTACGACGAGGTAGTGACGGCGGGGCTTGAGCGGGAGTACGCCGATGCGCGACGAATCGAAGCGCGGGTCGAGGACGGTGCACTCGCGGTTCGCACCGCCGAGCGTTCGCGGCTGTTCGATCGGGTCCGATCTTCGACCGCGTTGAGTGACGCCGACGCCGCAGTTCTCGCGATGGCGTCGGCGAACGGGGGGATCGCCGTGATGGACGAGACCTACGGTCGATCGGTCGCCGAGACCGAAGGGATCGAGGCGCGCGGAACGGCGTATCTCGTCCTCGCGACCGCGAAGCAGGCGGAGCTTTCGACTGACGACGCACGGGCGACGATCGATGCGATGCTTGACGCTGGCTGGTACTGTGCGCCGGACCTGTACGCACGGATCATTCGAACGATCGACGCACTCGATTCATCGGAAGCGAACGGGAACCGAGTCGACTGACCGGGAACGAATGGGAACCGAGCATCTGCTGTCACGCGCGGGTTCGGTTACTCCGGCACGTCCCAGTACAGCACCACGCCGTCGTCTATCGGTTCGATGTCTCGGAGCGTGAGCGTCGGAAACCGCTCTTCGTCCACGAACCCGTCCCCGTCCACGAGCGTCGGGGCGTCCCGTCCGCCGATCACGGTGGGACCGACGAAGACGCGGAGTTCGTCGACCAGCCCGGCAGCGAACAGCGAGAAGAGCAGTTCGCCGCCCCCTTCGACCATCAGTTGCTCGATTCCGCGTTCGGCCAGCACGTCGAGCGCCGTGGAGAGATCGGTTCGTTCCTCGCCCGCGACGATCACCGTTGCCCCGGCCTGCGTGAGCGCCGCCCGGCGGTCGTCGGGGATCGCGTCGGAGGCGAGAAGGTAGGTCGTCGCCCGGCCGTCGAGTATCCGTGCGTCGGTCGGGGTGCTGCCGCGCGAGTCGGCCACGACGCGGGCTGGATTCGTCGACCCGTCGCGTTCGTCGTCGAGCGTGAGCGACGGATCGTCGGCGAGGACGGTCCCGACGCCGACCATCACGGCGTCGCTCTCCGCACGCAGCCGATCGACGCGGGCGAAGTCCTCGGGACCGCTGATGGCGATCTGCTCGCGACGGCGCGATGAGAGCTTTCCGTCGACGCTGATCGCGGCGTTCACGACGACGTGCATGGGCGAGATGGGAGGGGATGGCGAAAGGCGGTTTCGGTCCCGTCCGACCGGGGATCGGATTCGATTCGAGGGCGTGGGAACCTATCACGCTAGACGGTAGTCCTATCGTGCTACCCCCGGTCGTACCATACCATGTCGATGAGCACGACCATCGAAGACGGTGATGCGAGGACGGTCTCGCTGTCCGAGGCCGCCGTGATCGCCGTCGCGGACGAACGGGGGATCGATCCGACCGACCTCCCGCCGCTGTACGAGTTCGTCGATCCCGACGCGCTTGACGCCCTGTTCGAGGGGCGCTGTGAAATGGGCGGGGAGGTCCGGTTCACGCTGGACGGCTGTGTGGTCACGGTGTACGCCGACGGCCGCGTCGAAGCCGACCTCCCGGCCGAGTGACGCTCGGGGACAGCCGCTGGGTTCGGCTGCCGGTCATCGGCGGGCGGCTCGGACGACCCACCCGAGGACGAGAGCGGATGCGATCAGCGAGAGTACGAGACCGGTGAACGCGGCGGCGTAGCTGATCCGTCCCGCGACGAAGCCCACGTACGTCGGGCCGAGACTCCCCAATCCGAGATACACCGTCCTGACGCCCCCGAAGTCGCCGCCTGCGCTTCCATGGGGAAAGAGCGTCATCACGAACGCGAGCATCGGCGGCGAGAACGCCATCAGCCCGACGGCGAAGACGACGATCGAGAGCAACACGAGTTCCTGCGTCGGCGCGGCCACGATCCCGGCGAGACCGACCGCTCCGACGACGAGTGCGCCGAGCGCGACCGTCGATCGGCCGATTCGATCGCCGACCGCCCCCGAAAGCGGCTTCACGACGACGCCGATCAGAAACAGCATGGCGAACGCCCCGCTGGCGAGCGCCGGGTCGAACCCGCGTTCGAACTGGAGGAACGTCGGCAGAAAGCTGACCGCCCCCTGCCAGGTGACGAGATAGAGCGCGTACGCCAGGATCACCAGGCGAACCGTGTCGTCCCCGAACAGTCGGTCTGCGGTGCCACGAAGATCAAGCCGCGGCCGGGCGACCGCGTACGGCTCGCGCCCCCAGCGGTGGACGAGCAGCGCGACGACGACCGCGAGACAGACGACCGGGACGAACGCCGCTCGCCACGCGCCGAGCGAGAGCGCGACGATCGCGAGTCCAGCGGCGAACGCCCCGCCGAGATCCCAGTGAGCGGTGTAGACGCCGAACGCGCGGCCGCGCTGGTCGACGAACAGGTCCGAGAGCAGCGCGTAGGCCGAACTCGGAAAGAGGCCCGATCCGATTCCGACGACGGCCGCGCCGAAGAGAAAGGAGACGAAGCCGGCGGTTCCACCCGAGTCGACGATTGCGGGCGTCACGAGCAAAACGAGAAAACCGGTCACGAGACCGGCGAGTCCCGCGACGAGCAGCGTCTTCCGGGTGAACTGATCGGAGAGTCGCCCGCCCGGAAACTGCCCGAGCGCGTTGAGACCCCAGAGAACTGAGAGGGCGATCCCCGCCTGGAACGCGCTGATTCCGAGGTCGTCGATGATCGCGGGGAGCAGCGGGGCGAGCACGAGCGTCCCCAATGCGATCGTCGCGTTACCCATCGCAACCGCGCCGAGCATGCGTCCGGTGTGGCCGCGGAACAGCCGCTCCTCGTGTGGCTTCACCGTCCGTTCCTCGCTCCCGTCCATCGGTCGGGGGGACGCACCCCGGCGAGTTGAGCGTGCGCATTTCGGAACCTCGTCGATAGCTCCTCGCCATCGCGGTCTTCCACGGCCGAAATCGGCGGGTTCATTTTTATGTCGGCGCGCCCAACTGAGCGACGATGACGATCGACGACCGCGCCGAGGGGCTCGCCTCCGACCTCGGTGTCGACTACGAGGAGGTCCGAGACGACCTGGAGACGCTCCGGGCGTACGACGTACCGATGGAGGAGGCCGTCCAGAGCCTCCGGCGGAAGTACGGTGACGGTTCCGGGCGCGGCGAACCGGCCGACGTGGAAGTCGCCGACGTGTCGACTGACGACTCGTCGGCGACCGTCACGGCCCGCGTCCTCACCGTCGGAACCAGATCGATCCGGTTCGACGGCGAAGAGCGCGTCATCCGGGAGGGGCAACTCGCCGATCGAACCGGTCGTATCGATTACACCGCCTGGGAGGACTTCGGGTTCTCGCCCGGCGACACGGTCACCGTGGGAAACGCCGGCGTCCGCGAGTGGGAGGGTGAACCCGAACTCAACCTCGGCGAGCACACCTCCGTGCGGTTCGAGGAGGAGGCGCTCAACGTTCCCTACGAGATCGGTGGTGAGCGCGATCTCCTCGATCTCGAACCCGGCGACCGGGGCGTCGAGGTCGAGGTGCTCGTCGAGGAGGTCGAACGGCGGACGATCGACGGCCGAGACGGCGAAACCGAGATCCTGAGCGGCGTCGTCGCTGACGGCTCGGGACGGCTGCCGTTCACCGACTGGGATCCCCGCGAGACGATCGCCGACGGCGAGTCCGTCCGGATCGAGAACGCCTACGTCCGCGAGTTCAGGGGCGTTCCCTCGGTCAACGTCTCGGAGTTTTCGTCCGTCGAGACGCTCGATCGGGAGGTCGACGCCGGCGACGCCGCCCAGCGGATGGGAATCGGCGAGGCGGTCGCCTCCGGCGGCCGCTACGACGTCGAACTCGTCGGCAACGTGGTGTCAGTCCGAGACGGCTCCGGGCTGATCCAGCGCTGTTCCGACTGCGGCCGGGTGATTCAGTCCGGCCGCTGTCGAAGCCACGGCGAGGTCGATGGCTACGACGACCTCCGGACGAAGGCGGTCGTCGACGACGGCACCGGCGCGGTGACGGCGGTCCTCGACGACGAACGGACCGCCGACGTGTACGGCGGCGACCTCGACGACGCCCGCGAGCAGGCCCGCGAGGCGATGGATCAGGAGGTCGTCGCGGACGAGATCCGCGAGCGGCTGGTCGGCACCGCGGTTCGCGTCCGGGGGCACCTCAGCGTCGACGACTTCGGCGCGAACGTCGAGGCGATCGAGTTCGAAGAACGAACCGACGATCCCGCCGACCGTGCGCGTGAGCTGCTCGCGTCGGTCGGGGAGGTGGACGGATGAGCGCCGACACCCCCGGAAACCGGGAGGTTGCCTACCGGATCTTCGCGGCCGAGTACGAGGACGCGACGCTCGAACACGCCGAGAGCGACGAGGAACGGGCCCCAACGTACGTGGTGACCCCGACCGGTGCGCGGGTCAATCGCCTCTTTCTCGTCGGCGTCCTCACCGAGGTCACGCCGGTCAACGAGGAGATGCTCCGTGCGCGGATCGTCGACCAGACGGGTGCGTTCGTCTCCTACGCCGGCCAGTATCAGCCGGACGCCCGCGCCGCGCTCGAACGGACCGATCCGCCGGCGTTCCTCGCGGTGACGGGCAAGGCGCGAACGTTCGAACCGGACGACGCGGACGTGGTCTACACCTCCGTCCGTCCGGAGTCGGTCACCGTCGTCGACGCGGACACCCGCGATCGGTTCACGGTGACCGCCGCGGAACACGCCCTCGAACGGGTGGGAATCGTGGCCGCGGGGATCCAGTCGGGGCTGGACGCCGGGGACCTTCGGGCGGCGCTCGACGAGGCGGGCGTTCCAGAGGGGATCGCCGCTGGCGTCCCGCTGGCGCTCGATCACTACGGGACGGGACCGGCGTACCTCGCGGCGATCCGGGATCTCGCCCTCGACGCCGCTCGCGTGGTCGCCGGCGATCGTGACGAGGTTCCCCCGCTCGACGTGGCTCCGGACGATCCCGGTGACGCGGATCTCGACGAACTCGCAGCGCTCGCCCCGTTCGACGGCCCACTGGAACCGCCTGCGGATGCCGTCTCGTCACCCTCAGCGACGGACGAATCGGAGACGATCCCTCCCGCTGACGGAGAGCCGGATTCGGCCGCAGCCGGGACGGCGACCGGCAGCGAGCGGGAGACGGTGGACGATCCCGAGGAGGTTGAAGCGGCTGCCGAATCGGAAGACAGCGTCGAGTTCGACGCGGATCTGGACGATCCCGACCCGGATGAGGAGGACCGCTCCGATCCGGATGAGGAGGACGACGACCTTGACGGCGAGGACGGTGACGACGCTCCCGACGGAATGTACGAGATTGACGACGAGGAGCGCGAACGGATCGAAGCGGAGTACGGAACCGACTTCACCACGGCGTCCGAGGTCGACGAACCCGGTGAGGCCGGAATCGAGACGCCGGATCCGGAACCCGAAGAGGCCGATACCGACGAGGTCGACGAAGCACCGAACGCCGGAGATGCCGATGAAGCCGCCGACCGACCCTCCGATCCCGAGGACGACTCCGAATCCACCGACGACGACATCGATCTCGAAGACGCCGTGATGGACGTGATGCGGGAACTCGCCGACGGTGGAGGAGCCGATCGGGAGACCGTCCTCGCCCGCGTGGTCGACGAACACGGCGCGAATCCGGACGATGTCGAGGAGGCGATTCAGTCGGCGTTGATGGGCGGCCGGTGTTACGAACCGGACGAGAACACGCTCCAGCCGATCTGATGGCACGGATCGAGCCGGTTCCGGGAGAGCCGGCCGCGATCGCCGATCTTGGGGACGAACGAGCACTCGTCCTCGCGGACTACCACGCGGGGATCGAAGCCGCCCTCCGGGACGAACGTGGCGTGAGCATCGAGAGCCAGGCCGCCGACCGACGCGAACGTGTGCTCGACCTCCTCGCCCAGACGGGAGTCGACCGACTGCTTGTCCTCGGCGACATCGCGCACTCGTTCGGCGGCCCGCACGGCGCAGAGCGCGGGGAGATCGAGGTCCTCGTCGAGCGCGTCACCGAACGCGTTCCGCTCACGCTCACGAAGGGGAACCACGACGGCGGGATCGAGGCGATCCTTGACGACCGGCCGGGCGTGACAGTCGTCGGCGCGGAGGGGGTGCGGATCGAGGACGTGGGGGTCGCACACGGACACGCCTGGCCCGCAGCCGACGTGATGGCCGCGCCGACGGTCTGTATCGCCCACGAACATCCGCAGGTCCGGCTGACCGACCGAGTGGGCGGTCGCCGGATCGAGCCGGTGTGGTTGCGCGGACGGCTCGATCCGGCCGTGTTCGAGGAGCGCTACCCAACGGTACGCGCCGACGGCTCACTCGTGGTGATGCCCGCGTTCAACAACCTCGTCGGCGGGACGTGGATCAACGAGGCCGACGACTTCCTTTCGCCGTTTCTCCCCGAAGGGCTGGCGGAAGGGGAGGCGTACCTGCTCGACGGGACGCGATTGGGCAACTATCGAGACGTGTAAACGGATGCGAGCCGTCGAGGCTTCGACCGTTCGCGTCAGTCGGCAGCCGCTTTCCGCCGCAATCGAATCACCTCGACGGCCGTCGCCGCCAGATAGCCCAGGACGGCGGCGATCGGTCCGTAGATAACTACCTCGAACAGCGACCGCGAGATCGCGAAGAACAGCACATCTTGAAACGCCAGCATCGGCAGTTCCGCGCCGATGATTCTCGCCTGTCTGTCGACGATCAACGGAACGGCACAGAGAAACGCGATCGTCGCCGCGACGAGCCCGTTGAGGGAGATCTGCGCGTAGAAGTCGCTTCGAACGCCGGCAACCGTCCCCGCGACGGCACCCGCCAGGACCAGTACGATCGGTTCGATCCCTGCGAGCATGATGAACACCCCGGTGAAGGCTCCTGGAATCGCACCCCACAGTACCGGCGACCAGTCGACGTCGAACCCGGGATCGAGCCCGGCCCGTCCGTGTTTCATGGATGATTGATCCGAGTGATCCGGATAAAAATTTGTGGGTTCCTCACCGACAGTTGTATACACCCGACGCGCTTTTCGCCCTTGGGCGGGTACTTCCGTCGATGACTGAGGGGCGGTCGGCCGGCGGAGAAGCGGTCTTCTCGCTGCTCGGCGAGCGGCTGCGATCGGCGCTCTCCGAACGGGGGTTTCGCACGCCAACGCTTCCGCAACAGCGGGCGCTCCCACCGCTCGTAGAGGGGCGGAACACGCTCGTCGTCGCGCCGACCGGCACGGGAAAGACCGAGACCGCGATGTTGCCGGTGTTCGATTCGCTCGTGTCGGATCGCCCGGAGGGAATCGGTGCGCTCTACGTCACCCCACTTCGGGCGCTGAATCGGGACATGCGCGAGCGGCTGGAGTGGTGGGGCGAGCAACTCGATCTACGGGTCGACGTTCGCCACGGCGACACGACAGACTATCGGCGACGACGACAGGCGGTCGATCCGCCGGACGTGCTGATCACGACGCCGGAGACCGTCCAGGCGATGCTCACGGGCGAACGACTCCGGGAAGGGCTGTCGTCGGTCGACCACGTGATCGTCGACGAGGTCCACGAACTCGCGGGTGACAAGCGCGGGGCGCAGCTCACAGTCGGGCTGGAGCGACTGCGACGGCTCGCGGGACCGTTCCAGCGGATCGGTCTCTCGGCAACGGTCGGCGACCCGGGCGAAGTGGGACGGTTTCTGACCGGTGATCGGGGCTGTTCGATCGTCGAGGTGGACGCCACGAGCCGGCTGTCGCTGTCGGTCGTCTCCCCCGAGACGACGGGTGAGGACGAGCACCTCGCTGCTGAACTGGCGGTCGAACCCAAGACCGCGAGTCACGTCCGGACGATCCGTGATCTCGTCGCCGACAGCGAGTCCGCGCTGATCTTCGTGAACACCCGGCAGACCGCTGAAGCGCTCGGATCGCGGTTTCGGGCGCTCGACGAGTCGATCGGCGTCCATCACGGCTCGCTCTCGAAGGAGGCCCGAATCGAGGTCGAAGACGAGTTCAAAGCCGGTCGGCTCGACGGTCTGCTGTGTACGTCGTCGATGGAGCTGGGGATCGACGTGGGGCGGGTCGACCACGTAATCCAGTACCGAAGTCCGCGGGAGGTCACCCGGTTGCTCCAGCGGGTCGGGCGGGCCGGCCACCGATCTGACCGGATCTCGCGGGGGACGGTCGTCGCGGCCGACGCCGACGACGTGCTGGAGTCGATCGTCATCGCCCGTCGGGGGCTCGCCGGATCGGTCGAACCGGCCGCGATCCACCATGGTAGCCTCGACGTCGTGGCGAATCAGGTCGCGGGGATCGTCCACGCGACCGGCGGGCTGTCGGCCCGTGAGGTGTACGAGACGATCACGGCCGCCTATCCGTTTCGGAACCTCGATGAGGAGACGTTCCGGGAGGTCGTCCGCGAGCTGTCGCGCAACCGCATCGTCTGGATCGACGAGGAGAGCGATCGCCTGGAGACGAGCGGCGCGACCTGGCAGTACGTGTACGCCACCCTCTCGATGATTCCGGACGAGGAGACCTACGAGGTTCGCGACGTGGCCGCCGGCCGAAACGTCGGGACGCTCGACGAGCGATTTGTCGTGAACTTCGCACAGCCGGGCGCGACGTTCGTCCAGCGCGGACGGATGTGGCGAATCTCCACGATCGAGGACGACGAGAACCGCGTCGAAGTCACGCCGGTCGAGGATCCAGCCGGTGAGGTCCCCTCGTGGACCGGCGAGGAGATTCCCGTTCCGGAGGCCGTCGCCCGCGAGGTCGGCGAACTCCGACGGATCGCGGCCGAGCAGGTAGCCGACGGCGCACCGATCGACGCGGTCGCCCGCGATCTCGCAGCGCGCTATCCGGCCGACGCGGACGTGCTCGAAACGGGGATCGCCACCGTTGGCGAGACCGTCGACGCCGGGCTACCGGTCCCGACCGACGAGCGGGTCGTCGTGGAGGCGGCCGGGGGAACCGTCGTCGTGAACGCCGCGCTCGGCCACGAAGCCAACGAGACCGTCGGTCGGATCTGCACCGCGCTGGTGGGGCAGCAAACCGGCTCCTCGATCGGGCTGGACATCGACCCCTACCGAATCGAGCTGTCGGTCCCGCCGGCCGTAAGCGGGACGGACGTCGCCGAGGTGCTCCGCGAGACCGACCCCGCGCACGTCCGGCCGATCGTCGAGTTGACCCTCAAGCGATCGAACGCGCTCCGGTTCCGGCTGGCCCACGTCGCGGCCACCTTCGGTGCGCTCCGCGGTTGGGAGGGGGCGTCCGCGCGGGATCTCTCGTCGAATCGGCTCCTGGCCGCCCTCGAAGACACCCCGATCTACGACGAGGCCGTCCGCGAGGTGTTCCACGAGGATCTCGACGCGGACGCGGCGGCCGACGCCATCGCCCGCATTCAGTCGCGAGCCCTCGACCTGACCGTGATCGGCGAGCGGACGCCCGTCGGTCTCGGCGGACGAACAGGGGGCGGGGAGTTGATCGCGCCGGAGGTGGCTGACGCGAGCGTGATCGAGTCGGTCAAAGAGCGGCTGCTCGACGACGAGGTTCGGCTGCTGTGCGTCCACTGTACGGAGTGGGAGCGTCGTCGACGGGTCGGCAGTCTGCCCGACGAGATTGTCTGTCCGAACTGCGAGTCGACCCGGATCGCCGCACTCAACCCGTGGGACGAGGAGACGCCCGCGGCGGTCCGTGCCCGTGAGAAGGACACAGAGCAGGAACGGTTGACCCGACGAGCGCACCGATCGGCGAACCTCGTCCAGGCGCACGGTCAGAAGGCGATCGTCGCGCTCGCGGCGCGGGGGATCGGACCCGACTCGGCGGCACGTGTCCTCGGAAAACTCCGAGAGAGCGAACTGGAATTGTATCGGGACATCCTCGAACGCGAACGGGAGTACGCCCGGACGAAGGCGTTCTGGGACTGAGAGAACCGGTGGACGGAAAAGAGAAAACCGTGAGACCGGAACTCAAACGGAGATCTGACACATCCGACGATAGGTGAAAATCCAGTTTCACTCGTGGATTCTGATAAATAATGTCGGAATAATAGGGTCCGGTGACAATCGTCGCAGTGGAGAGATGACGGGTCGCGGAACGAGCGGCCACACCTCCCCGGTGGCTCTCGTCTGACCCGCCCTAGTCGTGAATCCCCATCGCCTTGATCTGTTCCTGATAGCGATTTCGGATGGTGACCTCGGTCACCTGCGCGACATCGGCGACCTCGCGCTGGGTCTTCTTCTCGTTGCAGAGCAGGGACGCCGCGTAGATGGCGGCGGCGGCGTAGCCGGTCGGGGACTTCCCGGAGAGCAATCCCTGTTCGGTCGTTACGTCGATGATCTCGTTGGCCTTCGCCTGTACCTCCTCGGTGAGGTCGAGTTCCGAGCAAAAGCGGGGGACGTACTTCTTCGGGTCGACCGGGTGCATCTCCAGGGTGAGTTCCTGGGCAATGTACCGGTAGGTCCGGCCAATCTCCTTGCGGTCGACCCGCGACACTGCCGAGACCTCTTCGAGCGAGCGGGGAATCCCCTCCATCCGGCAGGCGATGTAGAGCGTGCTGGTGGCCACCCCCTCGATAGATCGGCCACGGATGAGATCCTCGGCGAGCGCCCGCCGATACGTCACGCACGCGACCTCCCGGACGGAGCGGGGAATGGCCAGCGCCGAGGCCATTCGATCGGTCTCCGAGAGCGCAAACTGGAGGTTTCGCTCGCCGGCGTCCTTCGTTCGAATCCGCTCTTGCCACTTACGAAGCCGTCGCATCTGGCCGCGCTTTTCCGGCGAGAGCGACCGACCGTATGCGTCCGCGTTCTTCCAGTCGATGGACGTGGTCATCCCCTTGTCGTGCATCGTCTGGGTCGTCGGTGCGCCGACACGCGACTTGCTCTGACGGTCCTGATGGTTGAACGCCCGCCACTCCGGCCCACGATCGATGAGTCGCTCCTCGACGATCAGCCCACAGTCCTCACACGTGAGTTCGCTGCCGTCAGCGCTCGTCACGAGCGTATCCGACTCACACTCCGGACAATGTTGTACGCCCTCCCGTTCGTCCGGGCCGGTTGTCGATCGCTCCTCGCGCTCTCGCTGCTGGACAGGGCGTGTCATCGGTCGACTCTATGGAATCCGCCGAGACGGTTAAACCTGCGTGTCAGTGGCCAGCCGGGTGACAGTTCGCGGCAAGGGAAGTTTTGGGGTAGTTCCCCACCCGCCGAACGACGGGTACGTTTATACTTCGGGACTTCGTCGGTCCGGGCGACGAATGGGGCCGTCGAGCAGTGTCCGTGAAGTGGTTCGAAGCGCGGGTTCGCCCGTGATTCTCGTTGTGGTGGTGGTCCTCGTCATGCTGCTGGCCGGCGGGGTGTTCGGTGTGGCCGGCGACGGACAGCAGCCGCTGAATACACACGCTGACGGGCCGGACTCCGCCGGGGATCGGCTCCCCGACGCGTGGGAGCAGGACGGCGAGACCCCCGACGGGGTCGTCCTGCCCGCCAGCGACCCCGATCGAATGAGCCTGCACGTACGGATCGTCTACGGGGAGAGAATGGAGCCGCTTTCCGACGAGGAGCGAAACGACCTGGAGCGGATCTGGGCCGATCTGCCGGTCGAGAACCCCGACGGGACGACCGGGATCGATCTGCACGTCGAGGACGGCGGCGAACTCGATGAGCGCGTTCGGCTGACCGATCCCGAGGATCGCTACGATGTCGCCGAGACGTACTACTCGCCCGAGCAGATGGGCGATGCCCACTGCGTCTATCACCTCGTCGTCCTCGGCGAGGTCGACGTCAACGGTCACGCGGGCTACGCGAACGCCCCCGGCCGGTTCTCGGTCGTCGACGGGCGGTACACCGACAACCACGGCGGCACCGTCTCCTACCGCGTCCGGACGATCACACACGAACTCCTCCACAACGTCGTCGGCACCGTCCCGGAGGAGGCTCGCGGCGACGACGACCTACACACCGAAACCGGCTGGCTGGCCCACGGGATCGACGACTACGCCGACCACGAGCACCTCCCGGAACCGGTCGCTGACGATCTCTCCCAACACGGATTCGAACCGGCCGCGGGAGCGGATGGGGAGCAGTGCGGGTGAACCGGCTATGTGTCGCCGGGTGCGATCGTCTCCAGCGCGGTTTCGACGTGGTCGGCCCGAACCAGCACCTCGTCGGCGCGCTCTTCTGCCTCCGCCGGCGTCACCTCGCCTGCGATCTCGCGGATTGCCCGCATCGTCGCGCTCCGCACGACGGCTTCGAGGTCAGCACCGGAGTAGCCTGCCGTTCGATCCGCGACATCGTCGAGATCCACGTCGTCGGCGAGGGGCGTCCCGTCGGTGTGTACGTCGAGAATCTTGCGGCGAGCCTCCCGATTGGGGAGCGGAACCTCGACGTGCGATTCGAGGCGGCCGGGACGCAACAGCGCTGGATCGAGCGCGTCGCGGCGGTTTGTCGCCGCGAGCACGACGAGGTTCGGATTCTCGGCTAAGCTGTCCATCTCCGAGAGCAACTGGGAGACGACCCGTTCGGTGACCTCGTGCCCGTCGCCACGTTGATGAGCGATGGCGTCGACCTCGTCGAAGAAGACGATCGCCGGGGCCGCCTGGCGGGCCCGTTCGAACACCTCCCGGACGGACTTCTCGCTCTCGCCGACGTACCGGTCGAGCAGTTCCGGTCCCGCGACGCTCACGAAGTTGACGCCGCTTTCGGCGGCGATCGCGCGAGCGAGCAGCGTTTTCCCGGTTCCGGGCGGACCGTACAGCAGGACGCCGGACGGCGCGTCGGCGTTCGCGGCGTCGAACAGCGGGCCGTACGACAGCGGCCATGTCACCGCCTCCTCCAGCGCGTCTTTGGCGTCGTCGAGACCGCCCACCTCGTCGAAGGACGTCTCGGGGGTCTCGGCGACGAACTCGCGCATCGCCGAGGGATCGATCGCCGCGAGCGCACCCTCGAAATCCGCCGCCGACACCTCGATCGTCGAGGGGTCCGGTCGCTCTTCGCCGTCACGGGTTCGTCTGAGGGCGCGGAGTGCGGCCTCCTTCGCCAGCGACGCGAGATCCGCACCGACGAACCCGTAGGTCCGTTCGGTGAGCGTCTCGATCGAGACGTCCTCTGCGAGCGGCATGTCGCGGGTATGGACCTCCAGAATCTGTCGACGGCCGGCCTGATCCGGTACGCCGATCTCGATCTCGCGGTCGAATCGCCCGCCCCGGCGAAATGCCGGATCGATGTCGTCGACCCGGTTGGTCGCGCCGAGGACGATCACGTCACCGCGGGGATCCATCCCGTCGAGTAGGGCGAGTAACTGAGCGACGATCCGATTTTCCATGTCGCCGCCGTCCTCGCGCTTTCCTGCGATGGCGTCGAACTCGTCGAAGAAGACGATCGCCGGTGCGTCGTTTCGGGCCGCTTCGAACGCCTCCCGAAGCTGTTCTTCGCTCTCGCCTTTGAACTTCGAGACGATCTCCGGGCCGTGAATCGGGTGAAAGCTGGCGTCGACCTCGTTGGCGACCGCCTCGGCGATGAGCGTCTTTCCGGTGCCGGGGGGACCGTACAACAGAACGCCTTTCGGCGGATCGATCCCGAGCCGACGGAACAGTTCGGGGTTCGACAGCGGAAGCTCGACGGTCTCGCGGACCTGATCGAGTTCCTCGTCGAGGCCGCCGATGTCCTCGTACGTGCTCGACCCCCACTCGGGACCGTCGCCCGTGTCGATCGCCTCCTCGGCGGTCGGTGTCGGCGTCACGATCACCGACGTGTCGCCGGTCACGCGAACGGTACCGGTCGGAACCGTATCGACGACCGTGAACCCCCCGAGATCGAGTTGGGGGATGCGGTAGCGCTCACCTTCGGTAACGGGGCGGTCCTGCAGACTTCGGGAGAGAATTTTGGTGACTCGCTCGATCTCGTCGTCTGAGAGGGATGCCGGCGGGCTGACGACCAGTTCGTCGGCGTCGGTCACCGATTCGCGGGTGATGGTGACGGCATCGCCGATCGAGGCCCCAGCGTTCGCCCTGACGTCCGCGTCGATCGCGACGGCGTCGGAAGCGAGTTCGGGTCCACCCGGCCAGACTTTCGCCACCGCAGCGCGCTCTTTCTCGACGATGACGGTGTCCCCACTCAGTACGCCGAGCGATTGCATCACGTCCGCGGGCAACCGTGCGATGCCACGTCCGGCATCGCGTTTCCGGGCCCCGGTGACGATCAGGGTGACTTCCTCGGTGCCCTCCTGACTCATGGGCCACCTTCTCGGCCGTGAACCTTGAGGGTTCGCAACGCCGCTCGCGGATCGCCGAAACGGCGTCCACCCCCTCGACTGCGTATCCCCACACGCCACACCGAACCGAATCGAACCGCCTCACGTCACGACTCGATCGAGGCTCTTTCGGCGCGGAAACACATCACGATCACGACTCTCTCGACACAGAAAGGCATCGTGATCGAGACCCTCTCGACGCAGAAACGCATTTAGCCACGTCCGTTGGATCGTCTAGTATGGTCGTCCAGACGGAACGCGATGACATGACCTGGTTCCGGTGTGAGGCTTGCGGCCTCATGTTCGACGACCGTGAGGAAGCAACGAAACACGAGGACAACTGCGACGCCGAGGGTCCGTCGTACATCCAGTGACGGCGGTTCACGCTTTGCCGACGATCTCGTAGGACTCCTCGCCGAACTCGTCCTCCGCGAACACGAACACCCGGCCACGGGTGATTTCCGGGTCCGCCTCGACGACGTGAGCGTACCCGTCCGCCTCGACGGTCACTCCCGGAAACACTTCCTCGCGCTCTCCCGACGCGAGCATCACGCGACCCACGCCGGTCGATTCGAGGACGTCGTCGTGGGTCTTTCGATCGTTGACGTACAGCATCACGCCCTGGGTCTCGTCGGGGGCCGTCACCAGCACGTGCACGTCCTTTCCCGGCGGCGTTCTGACCGTCCGGTCGGCCACCTCTGGAACGCCCCGATAGAGCGTCTCTCGGCCATCGAGGTACTCGACGACGACACCCTCCTCACGGAGACTGACGCCGACGGTGTCGGGCGGGACATCGCTTCGGAGGCTCATGACGGCGTCGTTGGGTGCGGGTCGTGAAAAGCGCCGCGTTCGGACGCCACGTCGGGGGCAGTACCGGCGGTGACGGCGGGGGACCGTCAGCGGTAAGTGCTCGACCCACCCTCTCTCGGTCGATGGAGGGACGTGCAGCGGCCCCCGGTGCGGGAACCGTGCTCAACGCGCTGGCGACCGGCGTCGGATCGGCCTTCGCCATCGACGCCGAGGTGACCGCAACCGTCCGCCTCGATCCAGAGTGCGACACCGTCACCGGCGAGGTTGAGGCGGCTCCGGACGCCGATACGCGCCT
Source organism: Salinarchaeum sp. (assembly GCA_007122875.1). GTDB lineage: Archaea > Halobacteriota > Halobacteria > Halobacteriales > QS-1-68-20 > QS-1-68-20. Next base: position 22,930 of record SKSS01000010.1, read on the forward strand.
GATCGAACGCTGCGTTGCCCGCACGGTCGAGACCTACGCGGACCACGACACGGGATCCGATCGATCACCGGGTGGCCGCGTTCGAACGGCGTCGGAGCTTCCGATGGCATCCGGGCTGAAGAGTTCGAGCGCCGCCGCCAACGCGACCGTGTTGGCGACCTGTCGCGCGCTGGGCGTCGACCCCGACCCTGTCGAGGCGACGCTGCTCGGGGTCGAGGCCGCCCGTGAGGTCGGCGTCACCGTTACGGGCGCGTTCGACGACGCAAGCGCGAGCATGCTCGGCGGCGTGACCGTCACCGACAACCACGAGGACGAACTGCTCGCGACCGACACCGTCGACTGGGACGTACTCGTCTGGACGCCCCCCGAACGGGCCTACAGCGCCGACGCCGATGTCGAGCGGTGTCGACGGATCGCCCCCGTTGCCGATCTCGTCGCGGAACTCGCCCTCGACGGCAGATACACGACCGCGATGACGGTCAACGGACTGGCGTTCTCGGCGGCGCTCGACTTCCCGGCGGGCCCGCTGATCGATGCGCTCCCCCATTCGGAGGGTGTCTCGCTGTCGGGAACCGGCCCGAGTGTGACGGCCGTCGGCGATCGGGAGTCGATGGCGGCGCTCCAGGAGACGTGGGAGGAGCGACCGGGGACGACGTGGATGACAGAAACCAGAGCGGAGGGAGCGAGAATCGAATGAACGATACGAAACGGCCACACCGAACCGACGAGGGAACGAACCGATGACCGAAGAGCATCCCGAACCGGACGAGATGAATCTCGACGAACTCCGCGAGGAGATCGAGAACATCGACCGCGAGATCGTCGAACTCATCGCCCGGCGGACGTACGTCGCAGAGACGATCGCGGCCGTCAAGGATGACCGGGACCTCCCGACCACCGACGAGAAACAGGAAGAACGGGTGATGGAGCGTGCCGGTGACAACGCCGAACGCTTCGACGTGGACGCAAATCTGGTGAAGGCGATCTTTCGGCTGTTGATCGAGTTGAACAAAGTGGAGCAGCGCGAGAAGCGATGACAGGGTAACGGATTTCGGCTGCTAAGCGTGTGTTTTATCCTGATCAGCTATCAGCAGTAGCACCAATGACAAAGGCACCCTCTGTTCGGGAAGCAAGAATAGGTAAGCTCCCCACGGCTAAAGCCGTGGGCTTTCACCATGGACTCCCGATCTAACCAAAGCTGGTGCGGGTTCAAATCCGCTCTCGTTCAGCGTCCCGGCGTTTATACGCACGCCTACGGGTGCGTCTCCGTCCGAGGACTTGCGCAACGGACGGAGGAGGTTGAAGCCGACGTTCTTCGCCGCGTTGTAATCGGCGTGAAGCTCGTAACCGCACTTCTGACAGCAAAAGGAATCCTGCGACGGGCGGTTGTCGGGGTGGGTGAAGCCACAGTCTGTGTGCGAGCATTGCTGGCTCGTGTACTGTGGGTTCACCTGAAACACGGTCGCGGGGAGGCACACACCTCCACCTGTCCGTGTTCGCAGCGAACGATATTGCGGTCCGCTTCTACGAATCACGGGGATTCCAGCGGATAGAAACGGTCACTGACGAAACGTTTGGTGAACGACGCTACCGCTACAGAAAGACGTTGGAAAACGGCTCCTATACCCACCAGTAATTTTCCGTGTCAGGGAAATTCATCGTAGATTGAGGACCGATGACCGATCGCGCCGACCTGCATCACGCTCATCTCACGGTCGAACCGGACGATAGCCCGATAGTTGCCGACCCGTACCGACTGCCAGGGCTTCGCACCAGTCAGGGGTTTGGCGAACTCCGGCGGGTCGCGGAACTCGTCGGTTACCACCGCGTCGAATTTATCGAGTAGCCGTTGCTGAGTTTCGGCGTCGAGTGCGTCAAGGCCGTCTGCTGCCCTTTCGGAGAGTTCCCACGTCCACTCGTCGTCATTCATCCGTTCCGAATCGCTCTCGTGCTTCCTCGGCACTTACCGTCTCTCCTGCGTCGAACTGTCGTTCGCTCTCCAACAGGTCTTCAAGCGTTCGCTTCGACAGGCGCGTTCCGTACACCGCATCCCGGAGCGCCTCACGCATGAACTCCGAACGCGAGTTGTAGCCTTGTTCCTGCCACTGCTCGTCTAAGTCTGCGAGGAAATCCTTCGGAAGCCGGAGATTCACCTTCTCGTCGCTCCCGTCAGCGGCGGTGTCGGATTGAGCCATACGTTGTAGTACGTGCGTACTACCCAAGAGTGTTCGGCTTCCCGGAGTCATTGAGGGGGGCCGGTTCAACATCGGAGAAAACGGCAATATCGACACGAGTCTTTGACATCAGTCCGAGACCTGAGCAAGGTAGAGCAACGGGACAGTCGGTGAAATCGCATCCGCGAGAGGACGGCCGCGTATGCCACGGGATCGCGTTCGACAGCCCCCAGCGAACCCGAACGGCCGTGTGGTTGTACCAATCCATCGGATGGAGCGACGATCACGTAGTGCCCCCCGTTCGGCAATGCAGGAGCCGCACGGATGCAGCCCCCTCCCCCCAGTGTACCACTCAACCGGAACTGGACCTGCTCAGAGGAGCAGCACCGCCCCGCGACGGCGCACACCCTAGGATACACCTCCCAAAAAGCCCCGTCACTAACTGTTTTGGACGAGCCCTCACCGCTCACCGATTCACCTCGAACCACTCCACCGCGAAGTCCACGAGCGGCCGACGACGCTCACCGAACCGGAATCTCGATGTCGGCGAGCATCGAGCCGGTCGGGACGTGAACGATTCGGACGACGACGGTGTCCCCCGGAGCGAGCGACACCCCGTCGTCGCGATAGCTCTTGATTCGGAAGCCGATACGCTCGCCAGAGTCCCACTCGCCGCCCTCGAACGCCGGTCCCACCAGTCGGTTCTCCCGGCGATCCACGATGTCATCACCGTCGACGCTTTCGGCTGGCAGCGCCCCGGCAGTCGGCAGGCCAACGAGACGCGTCCCCCGGTCGTACTCCGGAAGCGAAACCACGAGTTCGATCTCCTCGGCCGGAATCGAATCGCCCCGATCGTGGCGAATCGTCACCCGCTGGTCGTCGCCGGGACTGGCGGCCGTTGCCACCGGCGGATCGGCGTCCACGAACGCCGTTGGCGGCACCGAGGGGTCGGCGAGCGCGAACGCGGACGCGCCCACGAGCGCCGCGAGGACGACGGTTACGGCAACGAGCGCGACGATCCCGATGACGGGAACCACCGCACGGGAGTCGGGCGGGGACATTGGGGAAGGGTGGTCCCGTTCTCACTCAAAAAGGTTTCGTGCGGAGACTCACGCCGGCCGGGAGGACGGTCAGAGATGCGGCTGTCGGTGCTCCCTCGTCCGATCAACCGTCGGGATACGCGGCTGCGAGTTCGTCTAGAGATTCGTGATCGCGGGTGATGTGTGGCACGGTGAGCGGGGAGACGCTGACCCGTCCTTCGACGATGGCTCGTCGGTCGGTTCCCTCGCCCGCGTCGACCTCGCCAGCACCGAGACGCTCCCAGACGCGGTCGTGGAGGGTGACGCGGTCGCCGTTCCGGGTGGCGTCCATCTCGTAGGCGGTCGCCGGCCGGGTCACCTCCATTCGTTTCGGTTCTCCCGTGGGGAGCGGTGCGTTGAGGTTGAGGTAGTCTGCGGCCTCGAACAGGCCGGTTCCGAACCCACGCTCGACGAGGTAGCGTGCGGCCCGAGCGGCCTCGGCGTAGTTATCCTGGACGGCGACGACCTCTTCGAAGTCATCGGGATCCCGAGGCGGGACGTACAGCGAGACCGCCATCGCGGGCACGCCGAAGAAGGCGGCCTCGACCGCAGCGCTGACCGTCCCCGACCGTCCGAGGACGTACGAACCGAGGTTCGCCCCCTGGTTACAGCCGGCGACGACCAGATCCGGCGGCTCCGCGAGCGAGCGAAGGCCGGCGATGACACAGTCGACGGGCGTCCCGCCGATGGCGTAGCCGAGATCTCGCTCCTCGACGGAGACCGATTCGTAGGAGATCGACCGTCCGGTCGCGCTCTGATTTTCGGCGGGTGCGACGACCGTCACGTCGGCGATCGAAGACAGCGCGTCGTAGAGGGCGCGAAGGCCGGCGCTCTCGATCCCGTCGTCGTTGGTCAGCAGAATCGTTGGGGGTTCCATGTCTCCCGGCTGGCAGCGCCACCTCAAAAGCACTCCGGCATCCGATCGTGGCTGTTCGATCGTGATCTCGCCGTCAATCGAGCCACCCGTCAAACGGGAATCCGATCGACCACGACGTCGTCGTCGACGACGAGGTTGTACGCCTCCTCGTCGTCGTTCCAGAGGACGAGGACGCCCTCGAAGGCGAGGAGATCGCCGTAGTCCGCCGCGAGGAGATCGCGATTGAGCGCCGTCTCGCGGGTCATCACGGCGAAGTGCCCGACGGATTCGCTCCCGTCGCTCACCTTGAGCACCGGGTTTCCATCGTCGGTCAGGTCGTGGCTCAGCTTCGCGGCGAGGATGTCGATCCGTTCGGTGACGTGTCGATCCATGTCGGCCATCCGTGCGAATCGATCCGGGTCCGGTTCGACCGTGACCCGGCGACGGCCGTCCGGCCGCAAAACCGCGTACGAGAACCGAACGGAGACGTTGACGAACGTCCCGCTTTCGTCGTCGAGCGCCCGCTGAAACGGCGGCACGTCGAGATCCGGCTTCACGTCGAACGACCAGCACTCCTCGGTGGGGTGCTCGCCGGGCCAGAGTCTGACGGTTGGGGCGTACACCGAACAGTCCCCACGCTCGTCGGCCAGCGCGCGCTCGACGGCGCGGAGTCCGATGCTGGTGTTCCGATCGGCGGGCGCGATCGCCACCAACGAGCCATCGGACGCGAGCGCATCGAGATACCTCGCGGTGACCTCCACGGGACGATCGAGTTCCGAGAGCACGTTTGCGAGTACGACGAGGTCCCACTCCGTGTCGGATCCGTCTTCGCTCCCGTCGAGGGTCGCCGGATCGAACGCTTCCGCCGTCGTCCGGTGGACCGTCGTTCGGACGTTACGGCCAGTCTCGTCGAGCAGTTCGTTCAGGGTGTCCGCAGCCTCGTCGCTTGGCTCGACGGCGTGGTACTCGACGAGGGCGTCGTCCGGGAGCGAATCGAACAGGCCGAGCGCCGGTCCACCGACGCCAGCACCGATGTCGAGCACGCGGAGCGCCCGCGGGAGCAAGCCGTCCCGAGCGAGTTCGTCGATCACGTACCGTCCGACGGCATAGTAGTTGGGGAGGTGGTAGATCGCGTATCCGAGCGCCGCGAGGTCGTCGTACTCGACGGGCCGCCCCCGATAGTAGTGCTCTTTGAATTGGCGGATCCGTTCGCGGAGGCGATCCGCTGACGTGCCGTCGTTCCACCCGGGGCCGAACCGTTCGACGAGCAGGTGTTCGACCCGGCGCGTGTACTCGTCGGGAAACGCGGTCACCGGCTCCCCGCCGTCCGGGATCGGCTCGTCGGAAACGGGGACGAACGTCCCGTCCTCGCGTTCGATCAGTCCGAGGTCGAACGCCTCCTCACGGATCACCTGCCTGACCGCGGCGGGGTGGGGATGGCCCTCGACGTACTCGGCGATCTCCTCGGGATCGAGCGGCCGAACGTTTCGAAGGTACTTTGCGTTGTCGACCACCCGCTGTCGTCGGTCGGGATTCATTGTTCGCCCGCGGATCGGTAGAGTCGCTCGAAGGTCGGTCGATCGGCATCGGCGATTTCCCTGGCGACTTGGGCGACATCCTCGGCTCCGTCGAACGCGTCCTGAATTTCGGCGTACACCGCCGGTTGGCCGTCGGTCACGAGATCGACGAGGTCGTCGAGGCGTGTCGAAACCGGCGTCGAAAATCGCTCGGGAACGTCGTCGGCCGCCAGTGCATACGCGAGGACTGCCGCGTGAGCTTTCGCCTGAATCGACTCCATCGCGGCGTCGTGTTCCTCCGGCGTGGTCTCGAAGAGCCGGTTCCCGCCGTCGGTGAGGGCGTCACAGATCGCGTCGGTCACCGGACCCGGCACGTCGGAGACGGCTGCAATCCGTCCGGGTGCCCGTTCGGAGGCGAACAGGGGGTGGAGGCTCAGTCGCTCCCGGTCGGGTGCGTGGGTAGCCATCGCCGCCACCGGTTCGCTCATCACGCCAGTCACGTCGACGATCGCTCGCTCGGCACGGTCGGCATGCTCCGCGATGGCCTCCTCGACGGCCGAAATCGGAACGGCGAGACAGACGATGCCGAAGCGTTCCGTTCCGTCGAGATCGCAGGTCCGCCCGCCGACGGCGTCCGCCGCGGTCGCCGCTGCGTCGGAATCGATGTCGGTGAAGGCGATCTCTGCGCCCAGCTCGTCGCGCAGCGTGTGCGCGAACCAGCGTCCCATCTCGCCAGCGCCGACGATCAGCGCGTCCATCGAGACGCGATAGCCGGTCTCACGGTAAAAGGGGTTCGCTCCACCCGCCGAGGGGTAAGCCGATGGCAACGGTGGACGAGCGATCGGCACGCACTCACTGGGTGGCTTAACGACGTTAGCACGGCTCCAACGCCGGTGTAGGGTCCCATTGGTCCGCCACACAGTGCTGAACGGTCGACCCCGTTTATCCCTTCATCTGTTGGCTCTCCGCATCCGGGCGCGGAGTGCCGGACAGCCTGCAGGGGCGGCATCTGTCGCGGGCGGCGATAGCGACTGCTCTGTTACGGGCGGAAGCCGGCAGTCGGCGTCCGAACCCAGCACATGAGCCAACACGATAGTAACTGGACGGTCGATTCGGACGCGATGGCCGGGTACCGTCGATCGTTCCTCAAGGCGATGGCGACGACTGGCGTCGCAGCGGGTGTCGGGTCCGGCGTTACGGCCGCACACGCACAGATGGACGACGAGGACGACGAACTCGACGAGGACGACGAGATGCCTGCCGCGGATGTTCCCGTTGCAGGAGCGTTTCCGACGGGAGCCGCGGTCGGACTCCAACGGGTCGCGTCGGATCTTCCGGGACCGACGGGCTTCGAGTACGTCGAAGACGGTGACGAGACGCGTCATTTCATCGTCACGCAGATGGGACAGATATACGAGTTAGACGATACGGATGTCGAGGAAGAACCGGACGTAGACGACGAACCGGATGTGGATGACGAACCGGACGTAGACGTGGTCACCGACGAGTACGTACTGGCAGGTGCCACACCCGGCTGGATCGGCGAGGAACCGGAGGAGATCGCCGGCGAGGAGAACCCAACGCTCGAACTCGTCGCCGGGGAGACGTACACGATCACGTGGGAGAACGTGGACGGGGATCCCCACAACATCGTGATTCTCGACGCCGATGAGGGAATCATCGAGCAGACAGAGATCATCAGCGAACAGGGCGAAACGCAGTCGTTGGAGTTCGAGGCCACCGAGGAGATGGATCAGTACGTCTGTGAGGTCCATCCCGGCACCATGGTGGGTGATTTCGATGTCATCGACGAGGTGGACGATGATGTCGAGGACGAACCCGAAATCGACGACGAAGACGATGAGGTCGATGACGAAGACGACGAACTCGACGATGCTGATGACGACGACATCGACGACAACGACGAACCAACTGCGGTAGCCACCCCTGACGAGATGGGTCTATTCCTCGACCTCGAGGATCGACTCATCGACCTCGGGATCGGGGAACTCGGCGACTACGACGAGCGTGGACTCCTCGGAGCGACGTTCCACCCCGACTTCGAGGAGACGCGTACACTCTACGTGCGGTACAGTGCGCCACTCCCGGACGACTTCGAAGAGAACGACGTGGGCGTAGACGACGACGTTGACGTTGACGACGAGGACGACGAGATTGAGGTAGATGACGAGGACGACGAAATCGACGATACGGATGATGATATCGAGGTTGACGACGAGGACGACGACATCGAGGTTGACGACGAGGACGACGAAGTCGAAGAGGAAACCTATGACCACCTGGACGTACTCGCGGAATTCCACGTCCCTGAGGGCGAAGACGCCGCCGATCCTGACTCCGAGCGAGTAATCTTAGAGATTCCGCAGCCACAGGACAACCACAACGGCGGATCACTCGCATTCGGTCCCGACGGGTATCTGTACTCGGCGATGGGAGACGGTGGAAACGTCCACGACATTGGTTTCGGCCACGTCGAAGACTGGTACGAAGAGAACGAGGGTGGGAACGGACAGGATACCAGCCAGAACCTCCACGGCGGTATTCTCCGTCTCGATGTCGACGACGTGGAAAACGACATCGACGACGAGGATGACGAGACAGACGTTGATGACGAGGACGACGAGATAGACGTTGACGACGAAGATGATGACATTGATGTCGACGACGAAGATGATGACATTGATGTCGACGACGAAGATGACGAGATAGACGTTGACGACGACCACCCGTATGACGAGTACGGCTTAACGCGCGATTACGACGTTCCGGACGACAATCCACTGGTCGACGAGGAGGGTGAACTCGACGAGTACTACGCCTGGGGATTCCGCAACGCGTGGGGAATGTCGATCGACGACGACGGAAACGTCTGGGTGACGGACGCCGGACAACACGCCGTCGAGTCGGTGTATCAGGTCGAGATGGGCGGCAACTACAGCTGGAACGTAAAGGAAGGGTCGGTGTGCTTCAGTCCCGAGACGCCGCTCGATCCGCCGGAGGACTGCCCGGACGAGACGCCGGAGGATGTCCGTGGTGGGGAGCCACTCCGGGATCCGATCGCGGAGTATCAGCATCAGCGGATCTCCGAGGCGTTCATCGACAGCTCCGTTGTCGTCCGCGGACAGCGATACGACGGTGACGCGATCGGCGAACTCGGAAACGCGTTCGTCTTCGGCAACTGGAGCAGTGAGGGCGTCGTCGAACCGGACGGAGAGCTACTGGCCGCCATCCCACCTGAGGAAGTCGACGACGATGATGACGACGACCTCGACGACGATGATGACCTCAACGATGACGAGGTAGACGTTGACGACGAGGACGACGAAATCGAGGTCGACGACGAAGATGACGAGGTCGACATCGACGATGAGGATGACTTCAACGATGACGGGGTAGACGATGACGACGACCTCGAAGATGACGATTTCGAAGACGATGACGTGGACGAGGCCGAGACCGACATCGAGTTCCCGCCGGACGACGAACTCGTGGAGGTCGAGCAGCGATGGGATCTCGAAGAGTTAGTGATCGAGGGTGCCGAAGACGAGCAGCTCAACCGGTACATCTACGGTGTCGACCGGGACGAAAACGGCGAGCTGTACGTCCTGACGAACACGGACTACCGTCCGTTCCCAGAGACCGGTGAAGTGTACCGGGTCGTCCCGCCGGAGGAGGGCGAGGAAATTCCCGCGCCCGATCCGGAGGACGTGGAAGTAGCCGAGGAGGAAGACCCAGAAGAGGAAGAGCCGGACGACGACCCTGACGACGAAGAGGAGTTCCCCGACGACGACGAGGACGACGAGATAGACGTTGATGACGAGGACGACGACATCGATGACGACGAGATAGACGTTGACGACGAAGACGACGAAGACGACGAGAACGACTACTAATCGTCCCACTCTGCGGATTCTTTTTCGGTGAGAAAACGAGCGTCGGAAGGGGAACGACCGCCGTCAGTCGAGCCCGAACTTCTTCGGATAGTCGGTGAGGTTCTCGTGTCCGTCTTCGGTGACGACCACGAGATCCTCAATGCGGATACCGCCGACGTCAGGGTCGTACAGTCCCGGCTCGACGGTGATCACGTGACCCGGTTCGAGTTCTTCGACACCGGACAGCGACAGCGATGGCTTCTCGTGGACGTCAAGCCCGATCCCATGTCCGGTGCTGTGGATGAACCCCGTCTCTGTCGATTCGTCGGTTCGGAACGTCGGGTGACCTGCAGCCTCGTAGACGTCGCAGACGGCCTCGTGAACCGCCGTTCCCGTGACGCCAGGTTCGATGGCTTCGAGAGCGGCTTCCTGCGCTTCGAGCGTCACGTCGTACCAGTCCCGCGCCGTCTCGGATGGCTCACCCTTCACGAACGTCCGAGTCATGTCGGCGTGGTACTTGCTCTCCTTGTTCCGCGGGAAGATGTCGATCACGATCGTCTCGCCGGCCGACAGGGGACCGCTCCCCCGGTCGTGTGGATCCGCAGCGCTCGCTCCACACGCGACGATCGTTTCGTCGAGTGCACACCCCTCTCGAAGCAGCGTCACCTCGATCTCTTCGGTCACGCGCTCGCTCGTGAGGACCTCGCCGTCGAGCCACAGCGTGCCGTCCTCGACGGTCGCTTCGGAGAGTAACTCCTCCGCGGCCGCCATCGCGCGCTCGTTCGCTCGCTGTGCGACCCGTACGTGTTCGATCTCCTCGGCGGTCTTGATCGCCCGTACGTCGGAGATTACCCCACGGTCGTCGATCTCGATGTCGACGCTCCGATCGCGCAGGCCGTCCGCGGTGCCGACTGGAAACTGGAACGGAACGGCGATCGATTCGACATCGTGATCGGCGAGAAATCCGGCCATCGTCTCGGTTTTTCCGTGTCGTCTGCCGTACTCGGCCACGTTGTCCTGGTAGCCGTAGTCGGAATACCGTGAGACGGTGTCGGCGCGACTCTCGGATCGGGCACGACCGTACTCCAGCCCGCTGACGAGCAGATGTGTCTCTCCGTCGACGTGCAGAGTCACGAACTGATCCGGAGCGCCGAAACCAGCAAGATACCGCTGATCGGAGTTCGAACCGTCGGCGCTGATGAGATACCCATCAACACCGGCGTCTTCGAGAAACTCATCGACTGCCGAGAGGTCACGTGCCATACGTCGGTCTTGGTATCCGACGGCAAAACCCTACCGTCTGAGGAAGCGTCGCCCCGTTCGGTAGCATCTTGTCGATCGCTCCCCACCACCGCGTATGGACGTGACGATTTCACCGTCAACTGTCGACGGGACGGCACACGTGCCACCATCGAAAAGCTACTCTCACCGGGCGATTCTCGCGGCCGGACACGCCGCCAATGCGACGGTTCGGAACCCTCTCCTGAGCGCCGACACCCAGGCGACGATGCGCGCCGTCGAAGCGTATGGGGGACTGGTCGACGAACGCGACGACGGAATCGTGATCGAGGGGTTCGCTGGTCGACCCGGCGTACCGGCGGACGTGATCGACTGTGCCAACAGCGGCACCACGATGCGCCTCGTGACCGCAACGGCCGCACTCGCCGACGGAACGACCGTTCTCACGGGTGATAGTTCGCTCCGCTCCCGCCCACAGGGGCCCCTCCTCGACGCCATCGAAACGTTAGGCGGTCGGGCCGAGAGCACCCGGGAGAACGGACAGGCCCCGCTCGTCGTGGCGGGTCCGATCGACGGCGGGACGGTCTCCATCCCAGGGGACGTCTCGTCGCAGTTTATCTCCGCGCTGCTGATGGCGGGGGCCGTCACTGACGACGGAATCGTCGTCGAACTCGAAACCGAACTCAAATCGGCACCCTACGTCGAGATAACCCTCGACGTGCTTGACGCGTACGGCGTCGAAGCCACTCGGACGGACACCGGATTCGCTGTCGAGGGAGGGCAGCGGTACGCTCCCTCTGACGGCGAGTACAGCGTTCCGGGGGACTTCTCCTCCTCGTCCTATCTGCTCGCAGCCGGAGCGCTCGCGGCTGAGGTGAAGGTCATCGTCACCGGTGCCCATCCGAGTGCACAGGGAGACGCGGCGATCGTGGACGTGCTCGACCGGATGGGTGCGACGATCGACTGGAATCGGGATGCCGGCGAGATTTCCGTCCGCCGATCCGATCTCGCGGGCGTCGAGGTCGACGTTGGGGACACGCCGGATCTACTACCAACGATCGCAACGCTCGGCGCCGCTGCGAGCGGCGAAACACGGATCGTCAACTGCGAGCACGTCCGCTACAAGGAGACCGACCGCGTGAGCGCGATGGCCGACGAACTCACGACGCTCGGTGCGCAAGTCACCGAGCGTGAGGACGAGTTGATCGTCCACGGGGACGAAACCGATCTCACGGGAGGAACCGTCGACGGACGCGGCGACCACCGGATCGTCATGTCGCTTGCAATCGCGGGACTGGTTGCCAACGATCCGGTGACGATCCGTGGCGGTGAGCACGTCGACGTGTCGTTTCCCGAGTTCTTCGACGTGCTGTCGGGACTCGGCGGCGACGTACAGCATCGGCGCTCGTGAGTTCTGCAAGCGTTAAATGTGCGGCCACCCGATGGCACCCCAATGAACGGCAATCGATTCGGTCGGCTCTTTCAGGTGACGACGTACGGTGAGAGTCACGGTCCGGGGATGGGTGTCACCGTCTCCGGCTGTCCAGCGGGCCTCGAACTCTCCGAGAAAGACATCCAACGGGAACTCGACCGGCGAAAGCCCGGTCAGTCGATGATCACCACATCGCGCGACGAACCGGACGCCGTCGAGATCCGCTCGGGCCTTCAGGACGGCTATACGACCGGCACGCCGATCGGGATGGTCATCCAAAACAAAGACGCCCGCTCTGGAAAGTACGAGCCGTTCGTCACCGCTCCGCGTCCGTCTCACGGTGACTTCACGTACTCCGCGAAGTTCGGAACCCGGAACTGGGGTGGTGGCGGCCGGTCGTCCGCACGGGAGACCGTCAACTGGGTCGCCGCGGGTGCGATCGCCAAGAAGCTGCTCGAACGGGAAGGGATTCGGATCAAAGCGCACGTGAACCAAATCGGCGAGGTGGAGGCACCCGACGTCACCTTCGAGGAGATGCTCGAACACACCGAGGAAAACGAGGTCCGGTGTGCACACCCCGAAACCGCCGAGCGGATGACGGACCTCATCCAGGAGTACCAACGCGAGGGTGACTCGATCGGCGGGAGCATTTACTTCGAGGTTCGCGGTGTCCCTCGTGGACTCGGAGCACCGCGGTTCGACGCCGTTGAGGCCCGACTTGGGCAGGCGATGATGGCGGTCCCGGCATCGACCGCCTTCGAATTCGGACTCGGGCGCGAGGCTCGCCGATACGCCGGCATCGATCGGAACGACGAGTGGGAGTTCGACGACGACGGCGAGCCGGTCCCCACCGAGAACGATCACGGCGGGCTACAGGGCGGAATCACCACGGGAGCGCCGATCTACGGCGA
>SKSS01000060.1 GCA_007122875.1 Salinarchaeum sp.
CGGCGGCGAAAGACTCGACGGTTTCGGCACGCTCGTTGGGATCGTCCGCTCCCTCCCCACCCATGTTCCGGAACTCGCCCTGGTGGGGCGTACAGAGCAGGCTGGCGTCTGCGGCCGCGTCAGGCACGACCCGGAGCGGATCGGCGTCCACAACGACCGTTCCGTCGACAGCGTCGAGAAACCCGCGGGCCGCGTCCATCGTCTCCTCCGCGTCACCGAGTCCGGGCCCGAGAAGCGTCACGTCCGCGTCCGTGGAGAGCGCGAGCGCCTCCTCGACCGCCTCCGGTCCGAATCGCTCTCCGGGAAGTTCGTGGACGATGAAGTCCTCGGCGTACCCCCTGACGGTGTCCACGATCTCAGCCGGGACCGCGAGGTGAACCAGATCCGCGCCGGCCCGAAGCGCGGCGTGAGCCGACAGTGCGGGGGCTCCAGAGTACGGCCCGCCACCGATGACGAGCACCGCCCCGTGATCGCCCTTGTGGCTCGTCGGATCGCGGGTGAGTCCCCGGAGGTCGCCCGGACCGACGTACCGTTCGGCAGCCGCCGGAATACCGATGTCGGCGACCCGGATCGAGCAGTCGAGATCGGCAAGTCCGGGCTTCTCGTCGTGGAAGGTGACGACATGGTCGGTTTCGACGGCTACCCCCGGACGGTCGCCCGTGTCCGCGTCGACGCCCGTGGGCACGTCAACGGCGACGACGGCGGCGTCCGTGTCGTTGATCGCCCGAACGGCCGTCGCGACCGGCTCCCGCGGTTCGCCGCTCGCTCCCGTCCCGAGAAGGGCGTCGACGATCACGTCCGCGTCCGGGAGTTCGAGGGCGGTCGAATCCCGGACCTCCGTGGCGTCAACGTCGGTTTCCTGGAGGGCGTCCCAGTTCTCGCGGGCAATCTCGGTAGTGATCGTTTCGGCCCGCCCGAGCAGGAGGAGGGAGACCTCGTAGTCGGCGAGAAAGCGCGCGGTGACGAACGCGTCCCCGCCGTTGTTTCCCCGGCCACAGACGAGGACGACGCGAGAGCCGGGAGCGGCTACCTCGCGGACCTCGCGAGCGACGGCGTTCCCGCTCGACTCCATGAGCTTCGATCGAGGGACGCCGAGCGCCTCGGCGTTCTCGTCGACCGCGGCCATGCGGTCGCTGGTGATCATGGCGGGAGGTTCGAGGGGACGGGCGTTGAAGATTGTGGAGGGCATCGCCGACAGGGAGGTTAGTTGGTTTTGTTGAGTCCCGTCAGAGATGATACGAGCTGGGTGCTGAATAGAGGGCGAAGGTGTCTCCGGATTCGACGAAATCTGCGAAGGGAGCAATCGTTCAGTACAGAGATTCGACCCTGTTTAGACGCTCATGATCGGTGCGGAGAGATCGTCACTAGTAAATCCTGACTTTATGGCAAAAAACCGCCACTTTTCGAACGTACTAGAAAATGAAACCGGACGGTTCGGTTGTGCAAACGAAGCTCGCCCACTTCACGAAGTAGATTTTCGGTCTCCGATGCAGATGCGGTGAGACGCTCTGGGATTCTATACAGCGTAGCGGTAGTGCTGAGCAAATCCACTGTAGACTAGTAATACTTCCTTTCGATAACGACCTAATCGGGCGCTTCAGCGTCTCTTCGACCATGTCCAGTGGAAAATTCACGACCAGTACAATCCTTTGTGTCTAATCCGAACAGGCGGAACTCAACGTCTTCAAATGGAATTCCCCAAACACCAAGATCGGGTGCAAACGTAGCGTTCGCTGCTAAACTGGCGTATGCCTGGGATTCCTGTTCTTCTGGAATCTCGAAGAGTTTTCCTGTGATAACGACACTTCTCCATATCGATTCCGCTTCAGTATCCTGTTCATATACGGTAAGACAGACGTTCGGGTTCGACTCAATAATCGCATCCTTCCGACCGTCGTATCCACTCCCCCACTGCATCGGAAGGATTGCTTGGTCGGTATCGTATCCAAAAGACATTGGAATCGCATATGGCTGCTCACCCACAGCCATTGAGAGGACACCAATTCCCTGGCGAGTCAACACGTTATTAATCTCGTCTCTGTCAAGGCCTCTCATGTGTGGCATCCACACACTCTAGAAAGAAATATTTGTGTGTACAAATACCTCGCCACGCAAGACTCGCACACCCACTGATCAGCTGGTTCACTAACTTCGAAGAGAAACAAATACATCGTGCTGACTGTAGCTTCTATATTCAGCATGACTGTCTCGTTCTCACGTCGTCCCGGTGATCGCGTTCGATTCGATCACCGCCGGATCTCGAAGCCGTCGATCCCCTCGGGATCGCCGTACTCGACCGCCACGTCCTCGACATCGGCCGCCGGACTCCCCTCGTGACACCACTCGACCATCCCACGAACGACCTCCTCCGGACCCTCGAAGACGGCTTCGACCCGACCGTCGTCGAGGTTTCTGACCCACCCGTCGACACCTCGCTCTCTCGCAGCGTCGCGGGTGTTCGCGCGGTAGAAGACTCCCTGAACGGTTCCGGAGACGAAGACGTGTGCGCGGACGTGTTCGGGTTCGTCGTGCATGGGAGGGTGGTCGACGGCCGGGTCCTTAAGGGTGAATCGTCGAACGGTGGTTAGGGGTCGAGTCCCGCCCGGAGGTAGTGGAAAACATATGTCTGTGCGTACCCCGCGTACTCACCGCCGAACCGTTCGCGGATCGCCCGCGAGGTTGCGGCGTACGATCCCCTGGCACAGTCGGGGTAGTACTCCTCGATGGCCGTCTGAATCCAGGTGTCGAGGGGGACGGCTTCGAGATGCCCAAGCGAAAACAGCAGCACGCAGTCGGCCACCTTCGGGCCGACGCCGACGAACTCGGTGAGGTGGTCCCGCGCTTCCTCGTACGGTAGGCCGCGGGCCTCCGTCGGGTGACGCTCCCCATCCGCGATCATTCGGGCCGTCTCGCGGACGTACGGCGCGCGGTAGCCGAGTCCGAGTTCACGAAGTTCGCCCTCGCTCGCCGCTGCGAGCCGTTCGGGCGTCGGAAACGCCTGATACGTTCGCCCGTTCGCGTTGATCTCCTCGCCGAACGTCTCCGCGAGCGCGATCTGCATCCGGTGGATGCGCTCGACGCGCATCTGTGCGGAACAGATAAAGGAGATCATCGTGGGAAACGCCGGATCGTTGACGATTCGCATCCCGCGGAAGGCGTCGTATGCCGCGTCGATCAGTGGGTCGTCGGGGGTGCCCGCGACGATCGCGTCAAGGTCGTCGTCGAGGCGCAGAAGCTCCCGGACCAGCGGATCGGCGTCCGTCGTCGATTCCCACTCCAGGAAGCCGTCGAGCTGGCGAGCGCGGATCACGTCGCCTCCGACGACGGTGTGGTACCAGGCGTCCCCGCCGGTGGCGAACGGCTCCTCGTACGCGCGGCCGTCGTCGCGTCGCCAGCAGTAGCTCTGGCCGCTCTCTAAGGTGGCCTGCAGGTCGAGCCCGCCGGACAGATCGGCGATCGGAATCGCGCCCCGTTCCATCGTCGTGTCCGAGGGTCGACCGGGGCTTTTTGGTTTCGAATCGGCGGACACGGTGGGATCCGCCATCGCGAACCGCGATCGCCGGATGAAGGGCCAAGCTTCTTACTGTTGGACGTACAAGAACACGAACGACCACCATGAATTGCAGAGTTGTCGTCGAGGCGGCCGTCCCCGTCTACGACGTCGGGTCGGCGGACGAGGCCGTCCGTATCGCGATCTCGAAGACAGGCGAGATGCTCAACCCGGATCTCAACTACGTCGAGATCAACATGGGGTCGCGCACGTCGCCGAGCGGGGAGGAACTGGAGCCGGCGTTCATCGTCGCCGACGAGGCGCTGGTCGCCCTCGAACTGGAGATGACGGTGTTCAATGTCGAACGTGAGGAGCACGCCTCACGTATCGCGCGCAAGGAGATCGGTCAGCGGCTCGAAAACATCCCGCTGAAGGTCGTCGAAGTCGAGGTACTCGAAGACGAAGACGACGACGAGGGGGAAGAAGCGTCCGATGCGGACGACGAATCCGGGGAGAGCGACGAATCGGATGACGACGATGAAGTCCTCCCCGAGTTCGAGGATCTCATCGAGTAGCGGTCGGTTAAGTTCAGTTTCTCACGGGATCGGGGAGCTACCGTCGGACGGTTCTGACTACTCGTCGATCGAGGAACCCCAAGCGACACCTGCAACGTGCCTCCACGGGGACCAGCGGAGATAGAAACGAATTTGAGAGCGTATCGCGTTCGATCTGTAACGATGCGGTCAGGCCAGAAACTGAGCGACGAGTGCAAAGAGCACCTCGAAACGGCGTTGCAGAAGGACGATCCATCCCAGAAGAATTTTCACATCCGCCAGGTGCTGCAGGCGTGCGGTGTCGCCAACCTGGATGAGGAACTCGATTCGGAGTAGTCGGCACGTCCACGGTGACGGTCGTCCTCTCTGCCCAAACGCGTCGCTGACGGGAAGCAGCGTCGGTCCGCAGAACAGCGCCGTCGGCGACTCAGTCGGCCGTCGCGGCGACCGGTTCTGTCTCGGTCGCCTCGAGGCTGTCTGTGATTCCCTCAGCCAATTCGAACACGGCGGCCTTGTGGTTCGTCTTGGATTTGTGGATCGACGTCGGTTTGATACCGAGTGACTCGTAGGAATCAAGGTCGATCTCGTCACCGGTTCGGTTCTCGATGTGACCCGATACCTCCGCGAGGAGGCCGTGCAGATGAATCAACTCCTGTTTTTTCATGGCCATCTGGGGCTACCAACCGAAGCGTTATATTATTATCCTGAGTCCCGTTAACACGGCACTCTGGGGAAGAGACGGCGAACACGTGCTGAAAGCTTTTAGTTCGCCGATTTACTTCCCACACACATGGACTACGACGAGCAACTCGAACGAGCCCTCGATCGAACCCCCGACATCGAGAGCGAGGAGACGCGCTTCGAGATCCCCGATCCGGAGGTCAGACAGGAGGGGAACGTCACGGTCTATGAGAACTTCCGGCAAACGGTCGATCGGCTCGGACGCGATCCCAACGGAGTCGTTCGGTTCCTGCAGGACGAACTCGGCACCAGTGGCCACATCGACGAGAGCGGCCGTGCACGCCTGACTGGGTCGTTTGACGGGGACCGACTGACCGAGGCGGTCGACGAGTACGCCGACCGGTACGTCATCTGTTCTGAGTGTCGGCTTCCCGATACGCGACTGGAACGCGAAGGGAGCGCGACGCTCCTCCGGTGTGAAGCCTGTGGGGCCCGCTCGGCGACCTGACCGGTCACGCGAGCCGTTTGAGCGTCATCAGGTCGCGCTCCGTCCGGGCGAACTCCGCCATCCGACGACGTTCGCCACAATCCGGGCACTGAAACGGTGCGTCGTGACTCGGGAGTTTCGACGGCGAACGCTGCCAGTTCTTCGTACACGCCGGGCAGACGAGGCGGACGAACGTTTCCTCCATGTCGTAGCAATCGCCGTCTCGTCGGAAAAGGGTTGTTCCAACCAATCAGATCGTGAAGAGGTGTCCCTCGGTCGGCACGTCGAACAGGCCGGCCCGTGCGCCCGCGTCGAGCCAGGCGTGACCGTACGAGAACGCCGCCAGGGCGTTGGGGAGATCCCCCTCGTTCCGGAAGTGTCGACCGTCCTCTAGGTAGGACCGTGCCATCTCCTCGTACTCCGCGGCGGCCTCGGCCAGCGGCGTTTCCTCGGGCGGGGCAACGGTGGCCTCGTTGAGCGCTTCCGCGAGCAACCGCTCATAGCGGTTGGTCTTCTCCTCAATGTCGGTCATGGGCGAACGGGGGATGGCCATCCCCTTGAGCACACCGGCTGTGACGTGTCCCTGCCGAACGCTCGCCGATGGCGCAAGGTACATGGGCGAACCGTCCGTTCAAACGACTATGAGCGACCATCGACGGCTGATCATCGCCGGGACCGGAATCGCCGGGCTGACCGCAGCGATCTACGCCGCGCGGGCGAACAACGACCCGCTCGTGTTGGAGGGTGGCGAGCCGGGGGGCCAGCTCACGCTCACCACGGACGTGGCGAACTATCCGGGCTTCCCGGACGGCATCTCCGGTCCGGAACTCATCCAGAAGATGAAAGCGCAAGCCGAACGGTTCGGCGCGGAACTCGAACACGGGGTCGTCGAACGTCTCGACGACTCGAACCGCCCGTTCCGGGTCGAACTCCGCGACGGCACTGAGTACACCTGTGACGCGTTCATCGCCGCCAGCGGCGCGAGCGCGCGCACCCTCGGAATCCCTGGTGAGGACGACCTCATGGGCTTCGGTGTCTCCACCTGCGCGACCTGCGACGGGGCCTTCTTCCGCGACGAGGACATGGTCGTCGTCGGTGGCGGCGATGCGGCCTGCGAGGAGGCGCACTTTCTGACGAAGTTTGCCGACACCGTCTACCTCGTCCACCGTCGCGAGGAGTTCCGCGCGGAACAGTACTGGATCGATCGGATCCACGAGAAGGTCGAGACGGACGAGATCGAACTCGTACTCAACGCGGAAGCCACCGAAATCGAGGGCTCACAGGCCGACGGGGTCGAGGAGGTCCACCTCGCCCGTCATCCCGACGGCCATCCGTCCGACCGGCTTGACGATCCGGACACCGAGGAGTTCACCCTCGACGTCGGGGCCTTTTTCGTCGCGATTGGCCACACGCCGAACACGGGCTACCTCGAAGGGACGGGCGTCGACCTCGACGAGGAGGGGTACATCCGAACGGAGGGTGGAACCGGCGGCGGACAGACCGCGACGGACGCCCCCGGCATCTTCGGAGCCGGCGACGTGGTCGACTTCCACTACCAGCAGGCGATCACCGCGGGCGGAATGGGCTGTCAGGCCGCCATCGACGCCGACGACTACCTCGGGGAGGTTGCTGCCGGACAGGAACCCGCCGAGGCGGCTGCGGAAAGCGACGACTGAGCGGGATCGACGTACTCGTCTCCCTGCCGACGGAACTTTCCGTCTCAAGAGCAAACGGGGGGTATGGCCGACGAGATCACGTTCTCGATCGACGGTAACGACGGATCGACAGACGAAGTGACGCTTCCGGGGACCCTCCTCGACCTGCTCGCAGAGAGCGGCGAGGAGCCACGAGCGGAGGTTGTCGGGGATCTCGCGATGTTCTCCTGTGCCGAGCGGATCCACTCCGCGGTCCACCACACGCAAGGGGAACCGGACGACGACCTCGCAGCGGCCGAAGAGGCGACGATGGCGCTGTTCGAGGAGCGATTCGGCGCTACGTTCGGTGAAATGACCGGGCATCAACACTGACACGGGACGGCATCAGCGAGCCGCGGGCGAGCGGATAGACGAAGACAGCACCGCCCCCCGAGTTGCGTGTCATCGGATGAGCGACGACGAGACCGATCGCCGGCATGGATCCGATGGACACGCCGACACAACGCTTATTCTCGGCTCCGCCGATCATCCAGTGTGAACACACGCCGTGGCGTGTTGCTGTCGTCGGGCTGTGCGGTTCTCGCCGCGACCGCGGGGTGTACCACGCTCGCGGAGTCGTTTCGGGAAGCGAAGGGAGAACTGGAGACGATCCGCGTTCGGAACTACGGCGACCGGCCCAGCGATGTCGAGATTCGAGCGACGAACGGCGGGACAGTCCTGTACGAGACGCTCGAAACGGTTCCGGGTCACGGCGACGGAGACGACGACCCGGGCGAGGTCGAGCTCGACCCGAGCGCGGAGATCGAAGGGGAGCGACGCGTCGGCGTGATAGCCAGCCTCGACGGCCGCGACGCCCGACACCATGCGAGGCCACGGGCGCTCCAAGAGATTCTCGGGTCGTGCCCGACGCTCACGATCACGGTCGATCGCTGGGATACTCCGATCGCGTTCGGACGCGCGTGTGAGTGAGCGATCAGGACCGAGCGACGCCCTCACTCCATCGGATCGCGTACTCGCCGCTCGCCGATCTCTAGTCCGAGGATCCGCTCGGCCGACTGACCCACCGCATCAGCCACGCTTGCCGGGGCGTAGACGCCGAGTCGCCAGCGGGCCCGTTCGGCTCCGTCCAGCGCCTCGACGAGCGGTGAGACGCGGTCCAGCCGGCGGGCTTTCCCATCGACGATCACCCGGACGTCGGCTTCCGGCATCGACGGCGTGCTCGGCGCGTCGACGATGACGGATTCAGGCTCGGTTCCGGCGTCGTCGGCGATTGCCCGTTCGAGCTCCCGAACGCGATCGTATTCCGGTCCAACGAGGTGTGACGGGACGGCGTCCGTGGGGGCCCAGATCGCTCGTTTGTAGAGGTTCCGGCCCTCCAACCGGAGCCCGAGATCACGGGTTTCGTCGCAGTCTTGTAGTCGGGCGAGGAGTTCGTAGTCGTGGAGGCGAGCGAATCGGCCGGCGTCGAGATCGGTCGCGTCGAGCAACCGCTCGCTCGCCCGGTCGAGCATCGCGCCGGCGATGCGGGAGACGTGATGGGTGTAGACGGTCGCGTTCATCAACGTCCGCGCCAACAGCAGGCTCTCGGCTGTCCGTAAGTCGCCGTCAGCGAGCGCCAACCCGTCGTCGCGAAGTCGGAGCGCCCGCACCAGCCGGCCGTGATCGACGGTACCGTACGGAACGCCCGTGTGGTGGGCGTCCCGCGCGAGGTAGTCCATCCGGTCGACGTCGAGCGCGCCGGAGACGAGCCCTCCGAGCCGTCCGTCCCCCGCCACGAGCGCCGCCACGCGAGCGGGGTCGAGTCCGTGGTCGTCGAGACGGCTGGCGACCGCCCCGGACGTGAGGAGGTGTTCGACCTCGTCGTGATGGCGGCCGGTTCGGCGTTCGATTACGTGTTCGGTCTGGTGGCCGAACGGGCCGTGGCCCACGTCGTGGAGGAGCGCGGCCGCACGGACGTGCTCGGCTCGCGGACCGTCGACATCGAGATGCGAGAGCGCACGGTCGGCGAGGTGGTAGACGCCGAGGGAGTGCTCGAACCGGGTGTGGTTCGCGCTCGGATAGACGAGCGCGACGGTGCTCAATTGCCTGACGTGGCGAAGCCGCTGGAGGACGGGCACGTCGAGTAACTCGCGGGCGATCCCGTCGACCGGTACGTGGTCGTGGACCGCGTCCTTGATGGCTGTCATGGCCGCCCTTCGCAGCGTCGGCTCAAAACCCCATCGCGGTACGACGGCGACACGGAGACGGGAACAGACGCCGACAGCAACCGGAGATCGATGACGGCCATCCGCGACGCTCACTCGACGTCGACCGCGGCGAACGGTCGGTCATCTTCGTCTCGCTGGAGGAAGATCCGCGTCTCGTGTTCGACCGGTAGCCGAGTCGTGTAGCGATCGCCCGGTTCGATACGGGGGGTACCACGCCACCGTTCGCGTCGGTGTTTGCCACTGCTGCGGTAGACGACGTCGAGACCTCCTTCGATCGGCGTCTCACCGTGGTAGACGACCTCCTCGACGGTGCCGTCGACCTCCGCGTTCGGATCCTTGCCGTAGCGAACCCAGTTCAAGCCGACCTCGCGCCAGTTGTCGGTACTCGACGCGTCGACGTACCGCTCCCACTCGTCGATGCCTGACTCCTGGGCGATGCGACGGAACTGCAGCGTCGTCGTGGGTGAGTCCAGTATGACGGCAGAGCGGACCATGCCCGCGTCGCGGTAGCGTTCCTGACCGCGTTGCATGGTCGCACGAGCGTCGTCGCCGAGTGGCTGTAACGTGCGCATATCGACGAACACTCCAAACTCGTCAGGCGTGTCAGCGAGTGCGTCTTCGGAATCGTCCAGCCACTCGTTCATCTCCTCACCGTCGATCCGCCCGCCGAAGGTGAGTTCGAGCCCGAACTCGGTGTGTTCGATCCTGTACATGGGGTAATTAACTACCCGATAGTCATAGCCCAAAACCATACAGTTGTCGATCGAACGAGCGTCGAGCGGGCGATGGCCGACGTCGAACGTCGACAACGCAGGTTCGGAACGTCGGAACGGACGGGCCGAAGATGATGACTTCGATCCGACACGACGATCGGTTCACTCACGCACATCAGATCAACCACAATAAACATGTGTGTGCGGTCGCCACATCGGGTATGTCACTGGAGGAAACCGCTGGGGGATCCGATCTCGGACGGTCCGTAGATACCGCCGAGCTACTCGAACGGATCGATCTCGACGACGACGAGATCGCCTGGCGAAAGGAGTTCGTCGACTTTGATGAGACGGATGCCGAGCGGCTGACCGAACTGGAGGGGCTCTTCCGGGAGCACACGGGCACGGTCGCCGAGGAGTTTTACGCCAATCTGACGGCCTACGACGAGACGGCCGACGTCATCGATCGATCGACTCGATCCGTCGAAAGCCTAAAGCAGACCCAGTCGGCGTATCTCGTCACGCTCGCCACCGGCGAGTACGACTCCGCGTACTTCGAGAACCGGGCGAAGATCGGGAAGATCCACGATCTACTCGACATGCCCGCGAAACACTACATCGGACAGTACGGCATCTACTACAACCTGATCGTGCCGCTGTTGATCGATCAGGTCCGAGACCGTCTCGCCGGCGAACTCGCTGCCGACGGGGCCAGCGTCGCCGGCGAGAGCGACGAAGATGAACGCAACGGTGACGACCCGGGCGAGTCGGGGGACGACGGCGACGACTCGGATGTCGTCATCGGTTCGGAGACACCCGATACGACGTTCGACACCGTCGACGACCAACTCGACTGGCTCGAAGGGACGTTGCTCTCGGTCTTACGAATCGTCAACCTCGACATGCAGGTGGCGATGGACACGTACATCGACTCCTACGCGAACCAGCTTCGCGAGGAGATCGAGCAGTCACAGCACCTTCAGGACACCACCGAGGAGACGGTCGACGAGTTACAAGCGACGTCCTCGGACGTCGCCGGAAACGCCGAGCGGATCAACGAACTGGCGAGCGGGCTCTCCGGGGACATGGGGGAGGTTTCCGGGGAGGTCGCAGATCTGAGCGCGGCCATCGAGGAAGTCGCGTCGGTCGCCCACGAGGTTCGCGAGACAAGCGCCACCGCCGAGCGGCGTGCGACCGAAAGCGGGGAAGCCGCCGACGACGCGATCGAGGCAATGCAACGCGCCGACGACGCCTCGACGGAAATCACGGCCGACATCGAGGCGCTCGGCCAGCGAATCGACGAGATCGACGAGATCGTCGAGGTGATCGACGAGGTGGCCAGCCGAACGAACCTGCTCGCCCTGAACGCTGCGATCGAAGCGGCTCGCGCCGGGGAGGCGGGAGAAGGCTTTGCCGTCGTCGCGGACGAGGTGAAGTCGCTGGCCGAACAGTCCCGCGAGCACGCCGCCGAGATCGAACGCACGATCGACGAGATCCAGGCCGACACTGAGGCGACGATCGAGAGCGTCGCGGCCGCGAACGAGCAGGTCATCGAGGGAATCGACCGGACCGAGGACGCAGTGCAGGGACTCTCCGAGATCGTCGACGCCGTCAGGGACACGGCGACCGGCGTCGAGGGCGTTGCCGCCGCAGCGGACGATCAGGCAGAGGCCGTCGAGGGCGTCGCCAACATGATCGACCGGGCGGCCAACCGGACCGACGAACTCGCCCGCGCCATCGAGGAAATCGCGGCGGCCAACGAAGAACAGACCGCGATGGTGACCGACCTCTCACAGCGAGTCGACGAACTGCAGACCGCCGCTTCAGTCGACGTATCCCGGTTCTGATCCACAGCGATTGATTCTGAGTTGTCAGCCGGTCGTATCAGTTGTCGATTCCGATCGGGGGGACGTGTCAGTGGACGCCGGGACGAACGACAGACCGTTTACCGACGCAGATGATACGTCCTGTATGAACCTCGGCGTAAATCCCGACCAGTGGGGGTCGTGTCCGTGAACTCGGCTCCGCACGGGTCGGCGCCCACAGCGGGAACCGCTTTCACAAGATCCCCGGCGGCGAACGCCGAACTCGCGCTGTTGCTCGAAGTCGCGGGGACGCCGAAGCCGGGAAACGTCGACCGAGCCCGCGACCACCCCGACCTGCACTTCGAGCACTTCCTCGCGGGTGCTGTCGGAGCGCGACCGGGGCTGGAAATGGCCGCCGAGGGAAGTTCCCTTGGCCGGGCCTTCGAGCGGGCGGTCGCCGGAATGAGTGCCCAGTCGGGCGGGAACACCCAGTTCGGCTCCCTGCTGCTGTTGACGCCGCTGGTCCGCCCGGCGTCGACCGCCACGCTCACACCCGAAACCGTCACCAGGGTCGTCGAGGAGACCACCGTCGACGACGCCGTTGGGTTCTACCGGGCGTTCGAACACGTCGACGTGGCGGTCGGCGATCCGCCGGACGGGATGGAACCGCTCGACGTTCGCCGGGGTACGGCAGCGGTCCCTGCCGTCAAGGAGCGGGAGGTGACCCTCTACGACATCATGGCTCGATCGGCCGACCACGACGGAATTGCCGCGGAGTGGACCGGCGGATTCGAGCGGACGTTCGCCACGGCCGACCGGATCACTGACGACGACGGCCCACTCACCGATCGCGCGGCACGGGCGTTTCTGTGGCTGCTCGCGGACGAACCGGACACGTTACTCGCCACGACCCAGGGCGAGGAGATCGCCCGGTCAGTGACCGAGCGAGCGCGCGAAGCGCGCGAGCGAGGGCCGAACGCCGTCGAAACGCTCGCCGACGAACTCGTTGCCGAGGGGCTAAACCCTGGGACGACCGCCGATCTGGTGGCCGGCGGGCTGTTCGTCGCGCTGGAGTCCGGGGAGGTGTCCGTGTGAGCGACGACTCGTCCCCGGAGTCACCATCGACAGAGGTTATTCGGGAGGGATGGCCCGTCAAACTCCGAGGCGTCACCGAGTCCGTCGTGACGACGCTCGGACCGAACGGGCTGTGGAACGTCGCTGCACTGGGGTTGTTCGCTCCCGACGAGGAGATCGACGTCGGGGAGCGAACGCCGATTCGGGCCCGAACCTGGGGCAACACTCGAACCCGGCGGAACTTCCACCGCGAGGGCGGTGGCGTCGTCCAGTTCACGAGCGACCCACGGGAGTTCGCCGATGCCACTCTCACGATCCGTGAGGAGGAGACGCCCGTGTTGCCGGGTGCCGACGCGTGGGTTCGGGTAACGGCCGATCGGGTCGATGGAGGCACGGAGGGAGAGACGCGGTGGGAGGAGTGGAAACTGCAACCGGTCGAGGGAGCCATCGTCGACCGGCGGCCGTTCACCGTCGATCGGGCGTTCGCCGCCGTGATCGAGGCCACCGTCGCCGCGTCCCGACTCGACGTGGACGCGTACGACGAGGCAACCATGCTCGATCGGCTTCGCTACTTTCACGAGGTCGTCGAGAAGTGTGGTGGGCCGCGAACGAAAGAAGCGATGGAGACGGTCGAGCGGGAGACCGGCTGGCGCGATCGAATCGACGGGTGACGATCGACGATCCGAGGACGGCGAATCGGTCTCCCACCGGGGTCCGATCGACTCCGTCGACAAACGAATCCTTTTAGGGTGACGGCGGACAACGTGGCGACATGACCATCAAGCCGGCCTACGTCAAAAAGACCGGGAACATCCTCATGGAGCGGTATCCGGAGGCGTTCTCGGGCGACTTCGATCACAACAAAGAGAGCGTCACCGAACTCACCAACATCGAGTCGAAGAACG
>SKSS01000063.1 GCA_007122875.1 Salinarchaeum sp.
AACGGAACGGCGACGATGGGGATGGAGGCGCTCGTCTCGAACCTCGCCGGCCCGGACGACGAGGTGGTGACGCTCGTCAACGGCAAGTTCGGACGCCGGTTCCGCCGAATCGCCGAGCGCTACGCGACGGTGACGGCCGTCGAGAGCGAGTGGGGTGAGCCGATCGACCTCGATGCGGTGGCAGACGCCGTCACCGACGACACCGCGCTCGTGACGATGGTCCACAACGAGACGAGTACGGGCCTGTTGAACCCCGTGGCGGCCGTCGGCGAGATCGCTGCGGCCCACGACGCACTGTTCGTCGTCGACGGGGTGACGAGCCTCGGCGGCGACGAGTTCCGTCTCGACGACTGGAACGTCGACGCCGCAGTGACCGACGCCCAGAAGGCCCTCGCCGCGCCGCCGGGCGTGAGCGCCGTCTACCTGACCGAGCGGGCGATCGCCGCCGTCGACGGCGATCGCGGGCCGTTCTACGCCGACCTGGACAAACACCTCACGAAGGTTGAGGACGATCAGACGCCCTTTACGAGCGCGGTCCCGCTCGTGCGCTCGCTGGCGCTCGCGGTCGACCGCATCCGCGAGGAGGGAATGTCGGCGCGCATCGCGAGACACCGACGACAGGCAGCCGCGTTCCGGGCGGCGTTCGATTCGATGGGCCTTGCGGGGTTTCCGCGGGTCGACGACGCGACGACGCGATCGAATACGGTGACGGCGATCGCGCTCCCCGACCCTGTCCGCGAGGATCCCGACGCGTTCTTCGAGACCGTCAGCGCCCGTGGCGTGGGCATTTCCGGCGGACAGGCACACCTCGGCGGCGAGATCTTTCGGGTGTCGAATATGGGCGAACTCTCGTCGGAGCAGGTGCTTCGTGGGGTTCGGGCCGTCGGCGAGTCACTGACGGAGGTCGGATTCGACGCGGACGTGGACGCCGGTCTGGCGGCCGCCCGAGACGAACTGGCGTGAGTCCCGCGTTACCGTCGCGGGAGGAGAGCAACCGGATCAGTCGTCGGCGTTCTCCGGAACTCGCGCAACGGTGACGATGGCCACGTCCGGGTCGTAGGACGGTCCCATCGTCCGGTGGCGAATCGCCTCGAAGCCCGCTTCCTCGAACATCCGGTCGGCCTCGTCCTCGTCGTAGAACAGCATGATCGCGTCGGCGAGTTTCTGGAACACCCATCGCCGGGGGTAGTTCGGGCCGACGATCAGCACCTCGCGGCCGGGTTTCGTGACCCGGCGGATCTCACGAAGCCCCTCGACGGGGTTGGGCCAGTACTCGATCGATCCCGACGACCAGGTGGCGTCGAAGGTGTCGTCGCCGAACGGAAGCCGCTCGGCGTCCCCACGATAGAAACTGACCGGATCGTGCTTGCCGAGTTTTGCCCAGGCCTTCTCCATCTGGTGGACGCTCTGGTCGAGGGCGTGGACATCGTCGGAGCGCTCGATCAGCGCCTCGGTCGCGAAGCCGGTGCCACAGCCCACGTCGAGGACGCGGTCGTCCGGCGCGATCTCGATCAGCTCCATCGCCTCGGCGCGCATCTCCTCGTTCCAGATGTACGGATTGATCCGGTCGTAGACCTTCGAGAGGTACTTGTAGAACAGGCGGGCGCGAGCCTTGTCCTCGAGGACTCCCATCGACGGAACTGTGAGCCGAGTCCTCAATAAGTCACCGTTCCGACGCGCGCGGGATGGCACAGGCGCGGACGCACTCGAAATCATCACCGGTTCGGACGCACCCGAAAACCGACGCCGCCCGCCCCCGTCGCCACCCTTTATATACTCTACAGTATATAAACCCCATATAAACCAGAGGTTTTTCAATAAAGAGGACGTAGGGGTCGGTACGATGTTCAAGGCGATCGTGAGCGCGGACACGCTCCGGGCGGCGCTGGATTCGGTCGGCGTGCTCGTCGAGGAGTGTAAGATCCACCTGACCGACGACGGGATCCAGATCAGCGCGGTCGATCCGGCCAACGTCGGGATGGTCGATCTGACGCTCGAATCGAGTGCGTTCGAATCGTACGAGACCGACGGCGGGGTCATCGGTGTCGACCTCTCGCGACTCGACGACATCGCGGGGATGGCCGACGCCGGCCAGCTCATCGAACTCGATCTCGACGAGGAGACCCGAAAACTCCAGATCCGGATCGACGGACTCGAGTACACCCTGGCGCTGATCGACCCGGACTCGATCCGCCAGGAGCCGGATATTCCGGATCTCGACCTGCCCGCGGAGGTCGTCGTCGAGGGACGGGACGTCGACCGCGCGGTGAAGGCCGCGGACATGGTCTCCGACCACATCGCGCTCGGCGTCAACACCGACGAGGAGACGTTCTACGTCGAAGCGGAGGGTGACACCGACGACGTTCACCTCACCCTCGATCGCGAGGATCTGATCGACCTCTCGGCCGGCGACGCCCACTCGCTGTTCAGCCTCGACTACCTCAGCGACATGAACCGGGCGGTGCCGCTCGACGCGGAGGTCGTCATCGAACTCGGCGAGGAGTTCCCCATCAAGATTCACTTCGAGATCGCTGAGGGCCAGGGAGACGTGACGTTCATGCTGGCCCCGCGGATCCAGAGCGACTGAGCGCGTCGCGTTCACAACGTCGGACCGGGACGCGTTCCCGGAACGTCGTTTTCCCGTCGCTGCCGATCGTCGCCGTGGGCCCCGACGAACGACGCGCCGCTCGAAATCGAGTGGAGTACGCCGGCAACCTGCATTCTGGGCGGAATGACAACGGTTATATATATCTCGACGGCAGAGTGGCTATGAGCGATCTTCTCCGGCCGTCACATCGGTCAGCGATCCAGCGCCACCAGATCGCGGCGTTTCTCGTGCTGACGTTCGCGTGGACGTGGACCATCTGGGCCGTGGGGATCGCGCTCGGCTACGGCGGGACGCGGTGGATCCAGGTCGTCGGGGCTTGGGGACCGTTGATCGGCGCGACGGTCGTGACGAAGGCGTCCGGAGGGGACGTTCGCGCGTGGGCCGCACAGGTCGTCCCGAACCGTGGCGTCAAGTTGCGATGGTACGGGCTCGCGTTCGCGGCCCCGTTCGCGCTCACACAAACGGCGGTGACGATCGGCTGGCTTATCGGCGAACCGGTCACGCTCGTCGACACCACCGAGATCATCGTCGCGTTCGCCGTCACGTTGTTCGTCGCCGGCGCACTGGAGGAGTTCGGCTGGCGGGGGTTCCTCCAACCGCGCCTTCAGGAGCGACGGTCGGCGCTGTTCGCCGCCGTGATCGTCGGGGTCGTCTGGTGGCTCTGGCACGTCCCCCTGTTGTTCGGCGGGACCGGGGCCGGCTACGAGAGCGGGGAGGCGATCGCACTCCTGATCGGCTTGCCCCTGTTTTCGATCGTGATGGCGTGGATCTACAACAGCACGCGGGGCGGACTGCTGTTCGTGATGCTGTTTCACGCGACGATCAACACGACGCCGGTGCTGGAGACCGACGCCGCCACGGCGGTCATGGGTCTCGGGGAGTTGGCTGTCCTGATCGGGCTACCGCTGTTCATCGTGCTGTACTACGGGCGGGAGTATCTGGCGGCAGCCAGTCCAGAACCGCCGATTCCCGGGCACCGTCCGTAGGTCAACCACAGGGTGCCCTCCGTCGCCCGGTTGAGTTGGCCATCGACCGCGACGATCAGTGCGTCGTCCGAAGGGGCCGCTCGTCCGCCGCCGGCAGCGTCACCGAAAACGTCGATCCAGAGCCGCGCTCGGACTCGACCCAGATCTCCCCGCCGTGCCGCTCGACGATGCGCTCACAGAGTGCGAGTCCGATTCCCGCCCCCGGATGCTCGTCACGGCCGTGAAGCCGCTGGAACACCTCGAAGATACGCTCTTGCTCTGCGGGATCGATCCCGATCCCCCGATCACGAACCGAGACGATCCAGTTCTCGCCGTTCCGTTCGGCGTCGATCTCGATTTGTGGTGGCTCGTCGCCGCTGTACTCGATCGCGTTCGCGACGAGGTTCTGGAACAGTTGGCGCAACTGGTCGGCGTCGCCCTCGACGCGCGGTAGCGCGCCGAATTCGATCTCGGCGCGGGTGTCGACGATCTGCACTTCGAGATCCGTACAGACGTCGGCGAGCACCGCATCGAGCGCGACTGGCTCGAACGGCTCGCCCTGTGTGTCCACCCTGGAGTAGTCGAGCAGGCCGTCGATCATCCTTCGCATCCGGTCGGAGCCGTCGATCGCGTAGTCGAGGAACTCCTCGCCGTCCTCGTCGAGGTCGTCGCCGTATCGGCGTTCGATAAGCTGGAGGTAGCTCGACACCATCCGAAGCGGCTCTCGGAGGTCGTGGGAGGCGGCGTAGGCGAACTGTTCGAGCCGTTCGTTCGACTCCTCGAGCTGCGTCTGTGTCCGCTCCAGCAGTCGGTTCTGCCGTTCGAGCTTCTCCGTCTGCGTCTTCGCTCGGGCGTCGTACATCCCGACGCCGAACCCGGCGACGCAGCTGAATCCCGTGAGGATGGGAAGCGATCGCTCCGGCTCGGACAGGCCCGTGTCGGGCTGGACGTGATACAGCGTGAGAATCGCGACCATCACCCCGATTCCGGTGAGACACCACCTCGCGATGTCGGCGTAAAAGCGCGGAGAGACCTCGGTGTGGGGCAAGCGATAGCCGCCGACAAGGAGGACGACACCGGAGGCGCTGATGAAGCCGAAAACGGTGAGAATCCCGACGATGGAGTCATCGTGGGAGGTCGGTACGATCGCCGTCACGACCGCGAGGAGGAGGTAGAACAGCCCCAGTGCCAGTATCAGACGTCTCCCGCCGCCGACAGGAATCCACCTCCAGGACAGCATTCCACGAAAATCAGGTCGGCGGAGCCATAACGATTGTGACCGGGCGCCGTCGAAGAATCATCCCAGGCGTCGTCGAGGAACCGGACCGCTCGTCGTCGAGGAGTCGGGCCGGGCGTTGGTGGACGGCGAACGGGTTGGGACGGTACTGATACTGTTCGGGAAGCCACCGTGGTACCGTCTGGATGGCGTCACTCCCCCGAACACATGATTCCCGCACCGTGGGAATCCATTCCCGCCGAGCGGGAACGATTCCCACCGGGTGGGAACGATCGATTCGGGCGTGAACGATCGAATGAATTATATACACCTTTCCGGCGTCACTGGCCCTTCCGAAGCCGGGTGCCGATCCTCGCCGGCAGTGCCGTCTCCTCGACGGCCGCGACGACTGCTTCCACGTCGTAGGGAACTCGACGTTCCTCGACGGTCAGCGCGTCGAGATCCACGATCGCATACGCCGCGTCCGGGTCGCCGTCGCGTGGCTGGCCGACACTGCCGGGGTTGACGACGATCCCCGATTCGAAGACGGCGTGGTGCTGGACGTGCGTGTGGCCGAGGACGAGCAGTTCCTCGTCATCCAGCAGTCCGGCCGCGAAATCCCGCGGGTAGGTGTACCGATCCGGATCGGCCGGATGGCCGTGGACGACCTTCACCCGCCCGTCGTGGGCCAGCCGTTCGTCCGGCAGCTCCGCGAGCCACTCGCGCTGGCGCTCGTCGAGTTCGGCGACCGCGTGTTCGACCCCGGCTTTGGCCATCTCGTTGAACCGAAAGGGCGTCTCGGTGACGACCGCGCGGTCGTGGTTGCCCATCACCGTCGGAACCGCTCGCTCGCGGAGGAGGTCGACGCACTCGCCCGGCCACGGGTTGTATCCCACCACGTCGCCAGCACACAGCAGTCCGTCGACCGGCGGCATGTCGTCGAGAACGGCCTCCAGGGCGATCAGGTTCGAGTGGACGTCCGAGAGCAAACCGATCTGCATGCCGCTGGACAGGAGCGGGCGGTACTTTAGTGCTACCCGACGGGATGCTGGAGCTACCCGTTGACGACGGCCATCTCGACCCCGTCCTCCCCGACCGTGATCCCGGCCGCACAGACCGCGTGCTCAAAGTCGAGGTCGTACGCCTCGCGGGCAGCCTCCTCGGCGGTCGTCGCCGCGAATCCGATCGGTTCCGGATCGTCCCGCTCGTAGGTCGCCACGAGCCGTGGGTCGGCGGCGGACTGGACGTGCAGGGCGTCCCGACGAACCGTCCCGACGTGGGCCGCGTCGGTCCCGACGACGCCCGCGATCCGGGGCGTATCGTAGTCGTCTTTCTCGTAGTCCATCGCCAGCAGCCCCGTCGCGAGGGCGTCCCGCGGCGGATAGCCCAGATCGAGTTTTTCGACGATCGGATCGACGTGCGAGCCGTTGCCGATTACGGCCGCCGACCCGTCCACGGTCGCCCGGACGCAGTTGTAGGAGACGTAGGGATTGTCCGTCTCGGGGGCGTCATCGGTGGGAACGACCGAGAGCGTCCCATCCCGATCGACGACCTTCCGATTCGGGAACGACCGCGAGGAGACGCGGTAGGCACCCACACCGGCACCGACGACGACGAATCGTCCGACGTACATGCTCGGGGGTGCGTGGTGAACGGTGTTAGGGGTGTCGGACGGGTCGAATCATGTTGCGAGTGAGTGAGCGAACGACCGAACGAACGCCTCACCACGGCGGCGTCCGGAGTGCGGCAAGTGAATCGAGCACATAGTCAGGTTCTGCGTCCCCGAGGGGTCGATCCGACCGCATCCACGCCGCACGCAGGCCGGCGGCCTGCGCGCCCGGCACGTCGACCTGCGGAATGTCGCCGACGTAGACCGCGCCGGTCGGCGTGGCGTCGAGATCGGCCAGCGCCCGCCGGAACGGCTCGGGGTCGGGCTTCGCGGCCGTCTCGTACCCCGCGAACACCTGGGTCTCGAACGCGTCGGCGAGTCCGATCCGATCGAGCTTTCGACGCTGGATGTCGGGGTGGCCGTTCGTCACCAGCCCGATTCGATACTCAGACGCCAGCGCCTCGACGACCGACGACGCGCCTTCGACCGGCCGAACCGCCCACGGCTCGCGCTCTGCACAGAACGCACGGGCGAGTTCGCCACCCAACTCGGGTTCCTCGCCCAGATCCCGTGCGAGTGCCGTGAACGTCCGTTCGAAGAGTTCGACCCCACTCTCGCTCTCCCGAAGAAACTCGGTGTACCGGGCGTAGAAGTCCTCCATCTCGAAGAGCGGCTCCCGTCCGATCCGATCGAACGCGGCCGACAGCGCCTCCGAGCTCGGCCGTTCGTACTCACACAGCGTCCCGTCGAGGTCGAACAGAACGGTCTCCAGCGTGTGGGACATCTGCCGCTCGCTATGGTCGACCGGGGGATAAGCGTGTTCACCGGGCGGTTGGACGGCAGCCGTCGGTCGCCACCAGGATCGTTCGAGACATCCGTCCGACGATGGCGGCGGCGCTCTTGAAGGTGAGCGCCGAGCGGATGAACCGGTACGCGATCGAAGGTTCGTGGCGTCAATCGGTACGGTGGGACAGCGCGGCGAGAACGTCGTCGACACAGAACAGACGGAGGTCGTCGCGGGCTACGGCTTCCTCACGAACTGCGTCCGTGAATCCGGTTCGAGCGAAGAGGGCGTGTTCGACCGCCCGCTCGGCACCGTCGCTGGGCGTCCACCGAAGTTCGTTGGCGTGCCGTTCGAGCGAAGCCAACGCGTCGTACCCGACAGGTGAGTTCCGGAACTTACACTCACCAACGATCAGCGTCCGCCCGGTCGTCATGCCGACAACGTCAATCTCGTGCTCGCGGTACCACCACTGACCGACCTCCGCGATCGTCTCCTTGGGATACAGTGATCGAAGTGCCCGCTGGCAGAGCCGCTCGAACTCACTGCTCGCGAAGTCGGCCAGTTCCGGCTCGACGAGTTCCTCGACGGCACTAGGACCGAACTCGTCGTAGCGTGTTCCCGACCCGTAGACGAACCGAAACCAGAACCGAAAGAGTGGATCCCGAAGACGGTACCGTCCTCGACGGGACCGTTCCTTCCGTTCGGTGATCGGGACCTGCCGCTCGATCAATCGGAGCCGTTCGAGACGGCTCAAATACTTCGATAGTTGCTGTCGATCGATACTGGTCGCTCCCGCGATCTCGTTTCGCGTCGTGGCCCCGCCAGCGATCGCTTCGAGCGTCGAGAAGTACCGCGTTGGCTCGGTTAGTTCCATCCGCAACACGTAGTCGGGATCGTCGCGGAGCGGTGCGTCTCTCGAGAGCACCGACCGATAGACCGCTTCCTCGATCGAGTCTGCCTTCGCTGCGACTTCGAGATAGTACGGCGTTCCGCCGAAGATCGACCAGAGCAGTATCCGTTCATCAGGAGTGTACTCGTCGTCGAAGAACTCCATCGCAGCAGCGAACGGAAGCTGCCGAACGTCGAGCTTCTCCGATGCACGTCCGTACAACGGACTGGTTCCGAGCAACGCCGCCTCCTCCATCATGCTAATCGACGATCCGACCAGCACGAACGTCGCTGTCGAGTCCGACAACTCGTGATCAACCATCGCCTGCAGCACCGACGGGAGGCTCGAATCCTCCTCGATGAGATACGGGAACTCGTCGAGGACGACGATTACATTTCGGTCGGCGAGATACTGCAACAGCGGCTCCCATTCCCGGCGAATGCTCGTGATCCCGGGAGTGAGTTCGGCAGCAATGTCGACGAACTGCTCGATCTGGAGCGCTCGCGTCTTCTGCCGTGCCTGATAAACGACCGCGTCAGATCGACCCGCGAGCGACTGGATGACCAGTTCCGTCTTCCCGAGCCGCCGTCGACCATAGATTATCGCCAACTCGGCTCGATCCGACCGGTACAAGCTCCGGAGTCGAGCGAGTTCCCGCTCTCGATCGACAAATCGATCCATGCACTCGTCTTATCGGCGAGAACGAAAAGGGTGTGGATTACGTACTTCAACGTACACTATTCTAAAATAGCGTACTTTGAAATAGCGTACTCTGAAGTACGCTATTTCAGCGTACGGAATCTGCAGATTCGTCCTCGACTGACGACAAATCCGACCCGCCGACCGGGGCAAACACTACGACGGTGGCACCGAAACCGTCGGCTACCGAACGTGATGGAATCCAAACCGACGCCCGCGGTGCTGACGACTGCCTACGAGTGTCGCGCGTGCGGCGAACGAGCCACGGCCACGTACCACGACGGCTGCGGGGGACTCGTCGCCCGGATCGGAAGCGAGTGGCGCTGCGTCGAGTGCGGGACGGGAATACGGCCGGCCGAGACCTGCTTCGAGTGTGGCGCGCGGGTCTCCGTCCGGGCGCAACCCACCCCGCTCGATCTGCGTCCGGACGTGTCGTCCCGCGCCGTCGAACGCGCGCTCTTCGACGAACTCGTGCAGCGTCACCTGACACCGCCGTGCCCCACCTTCGACCGGGCGCTCGCCGATATCGCACGAGCGCACAGCTTCGAGATGGCGCAGGAATCGTTCGTCGAGACGGAGACACCCGGCGGGACATCCCTCACCGACCGCTGTGCGGGCGTCGGCCCGCTCATCGGGAGTTCGTGGGCGAACGTCGCCCGGTACGCTCCCGAGTCGACGACGCCACGGGATATCGCGGCCGAAATCGCCGACTACTGGACCGTCTCGATCCGCTCGGACGAGGCCGACTGGACCGACGGCGGCGTCGGTGTCGTCCCCGGACCCGGCGGAAGCGTCTCCGTGACGGCCATCATCGTCGAACGGCTGGGCGTCACCGTCTCGCACCCTGAGCAAATCGAACGGGCGATTCACGACGCGATTAACGACCGACGGCGACGCCACGGTCTCTCGACGCTCTCGTTCGATCACCACCTGTCGGGGATCGCGCGCGAACACAGCCGCGACATGGCTCACCGGGACTTCTTCGAGCACGAGACACCGGAGGGGCGAACCGTCGCGGACCGGTACCGTCGCGGGGACTACGACACCCCACCCTGTGCCGAGAACATCTCGATGCAGCAGTGTCGGGTGGCGGAGGACCACGCCGAAATCGCAGAGCGGATCGTCGACGGCTGGATGAACTCGCCCGGCCACCGTGAGAACATCGTCAAGCCGTCGTGGACGACCGAGGGAATCGGCGTCTACGTGGACGAGGAAACTGCGGTGGTGTACGCGACCCAGAACTTCGCGTAGAGATCGGTATTACGCGTCCTCGCGGGCGGCCAGGAGGCGCTCGCGCGCCTCGGCGGCGAGCGCCTCGGCTCGCTCGCGGTCGCGTGCCTCGGCGTAGATCCGCACCAGCGGTTCGGTGCCGCTCGGGCGGGCGAGCACCCAGGCGTCGCCGTAATCGAGCCGATAGCCGTCGATCGTCGTCAGATCCGCGCCGGCGTCGTCGGCGTGGGACTCCGCAGCGGCGACCATCGCCTCCCGCTGTGCGTCACTCTCGTACTCGAGGTTCACGCGGACGTTGTGATAGCCGTCGTACGGTGCCACGAGGTCGCTGACGGGACGGTCGGCGACGAGTTCGAGAAACCGCGCGGCGGTGTACGCCCCGTCGCGGGCGAGCAGCCGGTCGGGAAAGAAGATCCCGCCGTTTCCCTCGCCGGCGATCGGGACGGACTCGCCCGCGGCATGAAGCTCCTTGATCCGGGTGATGATGTTCGTGCTGCCGATCGGTGTGAGTTCGAGGCTCGCGCCGACATCGGCCGCCACGTCGACGAGTCGCTGGGAGACGTTGACCGCGGAGACGGTCGCGTCCCCGCGGTCGAGTTCGGCGGCCGCAAGCGCGGCCAGTGTGGCGTCACCCTCGACGTACTCGCCCGTCTCGTCGTAGAAGATCGCGCGGTCGGCGTCGCCGTCGTGGGCGATTCCCACGTCCGCGTCGGTCGCCCGGACGAGTCTCCCGAGGTCGTCGAGATTGGCGGGAACCGGCTCCGGGTCCCGACCGGGGAATCGGCCGTCGGGATCGTCGTTGATCCCCACCACGCGACAGCCGAGCCGGCGGAAGAACTCGGGGCTGGTGAGCGTTCCCGCGCCGTGGCCGGGGTCGAGCGCGACCGTGAGTTCCGCGTCGGCGATTCGATCACGGTCGACCGCCGAGAGCAGCCCCTCGACGTAGTCCGCTCGCGTTCCCTCGACGGTTCGGGACGATCCGACCTCGTCCCACTGAACCCGCTCGGCCGACTCCGCCAGCATCGTCTCCTCGATCCGTTCGAGGTCCGCGACGGAGAGTTCGACGCCGTCGTCACCGATGAGCTTCACCCCGTTGTACCGCGGCGGGTTGTGTGAGGCCGTGATCATCACGGCGGGGACGCCCTCGCGGGCGGCGTAGGCCTGTGCGCCGGGCGTCGGGAGGACGCCGAGTCGGTCCACGTCGGTGCCGACGCTCGCCAGCCCGCTGGTGGCGGCGTCGGCCAGCATCTTTCCGGTGGTTCGGGTGTCGCGTGCGACCGCGACCCGGTCGGCCCGCCAGACCGTTCCCGCGGCGGCGGCAACGTTCAACACGAACGACGGCGTCAACTCCTCGTTTGCGACTCCGCGGGTGCCACTCGACCCGAACACCTTCATCACGAACGAGTGGGGTCCCCGGCGTCAAAGACGTTCCGACCCAGCAGGGCGGATCTTCACCGTCGCCCCCTCGTTTCCGGTTGAGGTGCATTCATGGTTCGCCGGTCGGTGAAGCCGCTATGGGTTCACTCGACGCGGAGACCGAACGGGAGATCGAACGCTTCATCGGCGACTGGATGACCGACGCGAACGTTCCGGGAGCGAGCATCGCCATCGTCGAGAACGACGAGGTGGCCTACACGAGCGGCTTCGGGTCGCGCGAACTGGAGACGAACCAGCCAGCGACGCCCGAAACGCTCTACGGGGTCGCCTCGTGTACGAAGTCGTTCGCGGGGCTGTCGATTCTCATGCTCGCCGAGCGCGGTGCGCTGTCGGTCGACGACCCCGTGACCGACCACGTAGACGAGGTCGAACTGGAGGGTGCGGACGGGCCGATCACCATCCACGACCTGCTGACACACTCCTCGGGCCTGCCGTCGCTGGCGACGAGTACGGTGTTGCTCTACCGGCTGACCAACGTCGCGGAGTACGGCGTCCCGCTCGGCGACCGCGAGGACTTCTACCGACACCTCAACGGCGCACAGGACGAGATTGCGGGTCCGGCTGGCGAACGGTTCATGTACTGCAACTCCGGGTACAACCTCATCGGAGATGTCGTGGAAGCCGCCTCCGGAACGCCGTTCGACGAGTTCGTCGAGACGGAGATTCTCGACCCGCTCGGGATGGAGCGATCGACGTTCGATCCCGACGCGCTCGACGGCGACGACGCGATGACCCCACACGCGCTGAACGACGGCGAGGCGGAGGCCACGCCGTTTCCCCATCGGCCGGTGAGCTACCCGGCCGGGGGGCTGATCGCCTCCGTCGAGGAACTGACGCGCTATCTCCGGATGCAGAAAAACGGCGGCGAGTTCGACGGCACTCGCCTCATCGAGGAGGAGACGCTCGCGCAGGCCCACGAGGGGCACATGCCCGACGGCGATCGGGTGTACGGCTACGGCTGGAGCCGAACCGACTTTCTCGACCGGACGGTGATCGGTCACGGCGGCTCGCTCGGCGTCTCCTCGTCGTACATCGGCTTCACCGAGGACGGCGAGTACGCAATTGCGATGGGTGCGAACACGACGCCCGCGCCGACGCCGCCGACGGTGGCGAAGGGCGTGCTGGCGATTCTGGACGGTGAGGACCCCTACGAGGTCGTTCCGTACTTCGCGCGAACGAAGCGCTTCGAGGAGCTAACCGGCGAGTACGAGTCGTATCGT
The DNA here is from genome assembly GCA_007122875.1 of Salinarchaeum sp. Lineage (GTDB taxonomy): Archaea > Halobacteriota > Halobacteria > Halobacteriales > QS-1-68-20 > QS-1-68-20. The sequence goes on from SKSS01000063.1 coordinate 12,658, forward strand.
GGGATCACGACGGCGACCGTCGAACAGCACGCCGGAACCCTCCAGCTCACCGCATCACACGCGCTTGGCGAGACCTCGATGATACTCCTCCCCAAGGACCCCGAACAGCCGGGCTACGAGTTCGAGACGCCGACGATGATGGGAACGCGAAACGAGGTCGACTTCGAGGTCCACGACGAGCACGTCGACCTCTACTACGACCGCAACCGGCTTCACAAGCAGCGATGACCGGGACGTTCACCGTCGACGACGCGCTCGACCTCGCGCAGGTGACGGCTCCGGAGTGGAACGACGACGGAAGCCGGGTCGGCTTCCTGCGGTTTTCGGACGGCACGCAGGAGTTCGTCTCAGCGGCCATCGGCGGACCGACTGACGACCGGCACCCAGGTATCGGACCGGATGACGGTGACGTGGCCGGATTCGACTGGCGACCGAACCACCCCGACGAAACCGCGATCGTCGCCGACGGAACCGTCGAACTGGTGGATGTCGACGCCGACACGCGAACACCGCTCCTCTCGGACGTAGCTGACCACGGGACAGTGGCCTGGCGGCCGGACGGCCAGACGCTCGCCGTCCACCGCGACGACCGGCTCCACCTCCACGATCGACCCACGGGAAGCACGCGAACCCTGTGTCCCGACGGCCCGGACGTGGCCTCGCTGTTCGGGCCGACCCCGATCGAGTGGAGCCCGGACGGCCGGTACGTGGCGACGTACTCCAGAACCGACGA
>SKSS01000045.1 GCA_007122875.1 Salinarchaeum sp.
ACGTCGTGGGTGATGACGATCATCGAGGAGTTGATCTCGTCTTGGATCTGGCTGATCCGCTTGAGGATCTGATCCTGCATGATCACGTCCAGCGCCGTCGTCGGCTCGTCCGCCAGAATCACCGCTGGGTCAAGCGCCAGACTCATCGCGATCATCGCACGCTGGCGCATCCCGCCGGAGAACTGGTGCGGGTAGTCGTCCGCGCGGGCGGGATCGAGACCAACGAGGTCGAACAACTCGTCGACCGTCTGGTTTGCGTCCGCCTTCTTCACCCCGTCACGGTGGGCTTCGATCGCCTCGATAATCTGATCACGAACCGTGTACACGGGATCGAGACCGTTCATCGCCGACTGTGGGATCATCGAAATCTCCTCCCACATGTGCTGTCGACGCTCCTCGCCGGACATCGCGTTCAGATCGTTGCCCTGAAAGAGGATCTCGCCGTCGTTGATGTAGCCGTTTCTCGGGAGAATCCCGAGGATCGCCTTCGCTAACGTCGACTTCCCACAGCCCGATTCACCGACGATACCGAGGTTCTCTCCCTCTTCGAGTTCGAAGCTGATTCCATCGACTGCCCGAACGTCCTCGCCTTCCATCTCGTAGTAGACTTCGAGATCGTTAACTTCGAGTACTGTCATGGGTTATCGTTCGTTCCGCAGCGCAGGGTTGGTCACCTCTTCGTAACCGCGTCCGATCAGGAACCCGCTAATCACGACCAGCGTAATGCAGATCCCTGGCGGAATGAACCACCACCACGTTCCGTGGGTGAGTGCGTTGTTCGTGTGTGCTCCCTGGAGCATCGTTCCCCAGGACACCTGAGACGGGTCACCGAGACCGATGAACGACACGCCGGCTTCGGTGAGAATGCCCCACGCGATCGCGAACGCTCCGTAGAGGAACGTAAGCGGCAACACGTTCGGGGCGATGTGTCTGGTGATGATTCGCCAATCGCTCGCTCCCGTGATCTGTGCAGCCTGTACGAACGGTCGCTCCCGCAGCGACAGGACCTGCGAGCGGATCACGCGCGCAGGAGCCCGCCACATGACCAGGACGACCGCGATGATCACGTTGACGAAACTCGGGCCGAGCATCGCGACCATCAGAATGACGGTCGGCAACAGCGGCAGCCCGTAGGCGATGTCGACGATCCGCATCAGGAAGTCGTCGACGCGGCCGCCGTAGTAGCCCGCAACTAGCGCGACCGACGTCCCGACGCCGGCACAGAACACCGCGGCCGTGAGTCCGACGATCAACGCGGGTCGTGTGCCATAGATCACCTGACTGAGGATGTCGTAGCCCTCGGCGGTGGTCCCCAGGATGTGATCGCCCGCACCGCCCATCCAGTAGGGATCTTCCCACCGGAGCATGGCCATCGTATCTCGCTCGGTCGGCCCGTACGGTGCGAGAAGCGGGGCGATGATTGCGACCACGCCGAAAACCGCGATCGTGATCATCCCGAAGATCACCATCCGGTCGTCGGTGAGCAGTTCCCACTGTTCGCCCAGCGACTCCTTCCACAGCCGGATCTGTCGCTGCCGTTCATCCACGTCGTCTGCGTCCCCGTACTCTTCGAGATTGCTGAAGATGTTCGCGGATTGGTCTTGTTGGCTCATGTGTCTTTCCTCAGTCGTAGGTCACTCGTGGGTCGAGCCAGCTGTACAGCAGGTCGGCCACGAAGTTCATGATGACCACGGCGGCGGCGAGCATCACGAACGTCCCCTGTGCAACCGGATAGTCCCGACGGAGCACAGCACGAACCATCTCGCGTCCGATCCCGGGCCAGCTGAACACGGTCTCGATCAGGATCGCGCCACCGACGGAGTAGCCGATCGCGATCGCACCGGCCGTGACGACCGGCAACAGCGCGTTCCGTGCGGCGTGTTTGTACATCACGGTCCGCTCTTTTAGCCCCTTCGCCCGGCACACGTCGATGAAGTCCTCCGACAGCACTTCGAGCATGTTGTTCCGCATGAGCAACAGCGGGTAGCCCATCATGTAGAACGCCAACACCAACGCCGGCGCCATCAGATGCCAAAGGAAGTCGAGCGACGTGATCATGTGGAAGAAGCTCTCCGGGCGGAAGTCCCGGCTCGTCATCCCGCTCATCGGAATCACGTCCAGGTACGCCCCGAAGATCCAGAGGACGATGAGGCCCGTCCAGAACGACGGGGTACTCTGCTGGAGCAACGCCAGAAAGACCGCGCTCTTCTCGCTGCCCTCACCACGGTTCCACGCGGCGATCGTTCCGAGGATGACGCCGAAGACGTACGCGACCACCAGCGCCGTGATCATCAGGACGATCGTGTTCGGGAGATATATCGCGATGATACCGCGAACCTCCCGAGACGAGTGAAACGAGATGCCCAAGTCGAGTGTGACGATGCCCACCAGAAACTCCCAGTACTGGATGTGCATCGGTTGATCGAGCCCGTAACGGGCGATGAGCGCCTCCTGGACCTCCGGCTCCATCGTCTCCGCGATGATGTACGTCGTCGGGTCACCCGGCATCAACCGGAACATCGCGAACAGCAGCGTCGCGATGGCCCACAGTGTCAGGACGAGCTGGAACGTCCTCCGGACGGCGAAATTTATTTTTGACATTGTCCTTGGTATTTGGGTACTGTATTTCTTAAATATTTGGGTGGTGGCCCCGCTATTCCGTCACTCGGCGGGGTAGTGTGCGCCGTCGTCGGTGATGACGAAGCCGGCGTCCTGTAGGGTCTCCTGTGCAGACTCCAGCGACTGGTCGTACTGCTTGACGTCCGGGTTGTGCAGATCGCCGTACGACGGGTTGATGTACGAGTGCGCCGCCGGGTAGTAGTCGTAGTAGACCTCCTCGCTGAGCGTGTCTTTCGGGATCGAGTGGGCGATCGCCTGGCGGACGGCCTGCTCATCAAGTGGCGGCTCGCGCATGTTGATGTTCATGTGCGTCCAGCCGCTGCCCTCGACCTCGGCGATGGACATTTCGTCCATCTCCTGGTCGGCCTCGTACAGTTCGCGCGACGGCTGCGCGAACGTGATGTAGTTGATGTCCCCGCGCTCGAAGTTCTCCCAGATCGTCGCCGTCTCCGGGATGATCTGCCAGAAGATGCCTTCGATCTCGAAGTCGAGGCGGAAGTCGTCGCGGGCGACCAGCTGGATCTCCTGGCCGACGTCCCAGTAGTCGACCGTCATCATGCCGCCGGTGACGGGATCCTCGACGAGTTCGTCCTCGACCGGATCGACGCCCTCCCAGACGTGCTGTGGCGCGACGTACATCGGGTACAGGATCAGCGCCTCCGCGGAGAGACCGAGCGGTTCGTTGAGACCGATCTCGACGGTGTCGTCGTCGATCAGTTCGGAGCTCTCTACGAAGCTCGCCGTCGTGCTGTTCTGGGACGGCGTCTGGTCGATGAGCACCTGATAGGTGAACGCGACGTCTTCGGCGTTCTTCTCCTCGCCATCGCTCCACGTGCCGTCGTGACATTCGAGGACGATCGTTTCGTCGTCCGGGCGCTCGATGGTGTGCGCGAAGCTGAGCTCCTCGTCGTGTTCGAGGTCCGGATCCATCCACATGACGCGCTCTTGGAGCGCCGACTGGAGGTGCTGGTGCTTGCTCAGACCCGCGTGGTCCCAGACGTTCATGTTTTCGAGCGCCTCCGTCCAGTACCCGCGCAGCTGGTTGTCCGGGTTGTCGTCGAGCACCTCGATGTTCACGTAGTTGGTCAGCCGGTGGTAGCCCTCGATGTGGTCGACCCACCCGTCGAGCTGATCGTTCCGGTGCGGCATCAGCTCCATCTCCATCAGGATCGGATGCATCGGGATCTCCTCGGCGACCATGTCCTGGATCTCGTGGATTGCGTCGACGCGCTCGTCGAAGTCCAGCGTCTCGTTCTGGATGTCGATGAGTTCGTCCATCCGCTCGTCCTGATAGCCGTGGTAGTTGCCGGTCCCCGGCTCGTCGGCGTGATCGGACGTGTACCGCGACGTGATGTTCAGCGCCGGATCCACACCGGGGAACTGACTCCACGTCGACATCCCGAAGTCGTACTCGTCGACGACCGCCGACAGCAGCGTCGCCCACTCCAGCACCTCGACTTCGACGTCGAGACCGACTTCCTGGATGTTCTGGGCGATGATGTTGATCAGGTCGTGGCGGGCCGGGTTGTAGTCTTCCGGATTGTTGAAGTACTCGAACGACGGCAGCGGGTCGCCCGCATCGTCCTCGTCGTCGAGGTCCGTATCCTCGTCGTCACCAATGCAGCCTGCATTGGCAGCGAGTGCGGCGGCACCACCCGCGGCGGTGGCCTTCTTCAGGAATGCTCGTCGATCGACTGGGCTGGTATCCCGTGGCATACAATGGGAAAATAGCGCAGGCACACTAAAAGGTTGCGGTGATACCGCGATCAGCCCCAAAAAACACATGGGAGAGTGCGCACGAAAAACGGAGGAAATGACGGATGTGAGCACTGTCAGCCGGAATCGCTCACGAACAGGACCGAAACTCGATTTCGAATGTGTTTCTCCATTATGAGAAGCTATTGAATATTGTGGCAGAACCACCGTTCGCGGAGGTGCAAGATCACCGTGCAGACGCTTACTGTCTCCTCGAAAGGTTTTTACAGCGCTCGACACCCGCATCTCCATGCACATTGGTACTGCACGTGCGGAACCGGGCGAACTGGACAGAGGATCGCTGGCAGTCGCCGACCTTCCGACTGGAATCGAGGAACGAGTCCCTGTGATTGTCGCCAACGGGGCGGACGATGGCCCGACGCTGTGGGTCCACGGTGGCATCCACGGCGACGAGGCAACCGGGATCGCCGTCGCACAGGACGCCGTCGACGAGTCGCTGGTCGAGGAGCTTCGGGGGACGGTCGTCGTGATCCCGAACGTCAACCCGGCCGGGCTTCGGCGCAACGCCCGCGAGTCGTACTACCACGAGGACGACCCGAACCGCTACTTCCCGACCGACGGCGACGGCGGGCGACCACCACGGTTACAGGAGCAGATCGACGCGGCGCTGTTCGACCTGATCGACGAACACGCAGACGCACTCGTCGACCTCCACACGGCCGGCGTGAACTCGATGCCGTTTATCATCCGCAATCGCGTTCGGTACGGCGACCAGCGGACGGAGGCCGAGGCACGCGAGCTCTCCGACGAGATCGATCGGCTGGCGGAGGCGTTCGGTCTGCCGCTCGTGACGACCTATCCGCCAGAGGAGAAGGGAGACGTCGGACTCGACCGATCGACGACCAGCACCGTCATGGACCGCGTCGGGATTCCAGCGTTCACCCCGGAACTCGGGAGTCACAGCGTCGTCGAGGAACAGCATCGGAAGGCGGGCGTGATCGGCGTTCGAAACGTCATGCGCGCCCTCGACATGCTCGACGGCGACCCAGTCGAGAACGATGCCGCCCCCGAACCCCCCGTCGACTATCGCGTTCGACGTGCGTCCGGTCCACGAACGGATCGTCCTGGATTCGTCCGTTTCCACCTCGAAGCGGGCGACGTCTTCGAGGAGGGTGATCCCATCGCGGACATCGTCACGCCCGCGGGGGCACACGAGACGACGGTTACCGCGGAACACGACGGCTACGTGGTGGGCCGACGCGAGGGCATCGGCGTCTACGACAACGATCGTCTCGCGAGCCTCGCGGTACGTGACGAGGACGACCTCGTCATTTCCGACGACGACTGAGCCCCGCTCGACTCACCACGACGAATACCGTCGACCGTCCTCGTACACGGTCGTCCCGTCGACGGTCACTTCAGTGTCGATTACGGCCCGATCGCGAGCAACGTGTGATTCCACCCGCGCGACGACCCGCTCGGTTCCGTGATCGAGCGCCGTCTCGACCCGATAGCTCATCGACGCACTCGCCGGGTCGTCGGCCCGTACCGTGGCCTCGACCTCGTTCTCCCACGTCATGCGCGGCCCGTGCGGGAGGGTCATCGTGTACTCGCGCCACGTCTCGATCGTGCCGATCCCATCGCTGTGCCGCCGGCTCGTCCGCCAGCCGTCCGTGGCGTCCGCGACGAACGAGGACGCCGTCGGCACGGAATCGTCCGGTTCGGACGGTGACACTATGTCGTCGAACGTCACCTCACCGTCGTGTTCGCGCCCGGAGAGCCGAACCGTGGAGGGCTCGTCCGGATCGGAACGCACGACGAACGATCCCCGTCCGCGTGGCGGCAGCGTCCGCGGGAAGTGACCCGCAGAGAGTGCGACCCCGATCCGGTGTCCGGTCTCGAACACGTGTGATCTCGGCTTCAGTTCGAGGTCGATCCGGTACTCCTCCGCGGACGACAGCGGTTTCGGATCGACGTGTCCCTCACGGTGGCTCGCCCGCAGGTACCCGCCGCTGACCGATCGGGCGATGCCGTCCGGGTTCACGTCGAGGATCCGAACCGCGAGAACGGGATCCGGCGCCGTCGTCTGCAGTCGAATCGACGCCGTGGGTGTTCCAGTTAGTTCGTACGCGCGAGCGAGCGGTGCACTCTCGAAGGTGAGCGATCGCGCGTCGTCGGCGTTCGTCGGCACCCCCTCGTTGACCACGCTCCCGATCCGATCGAGCGACTCGATCCCCACCGTGTAATCGGGCTCGTAGGTCCGTTCGAGGCTCCCTTCCAGTTCCTCCTCGGGGGTCACTCCGGTCGGCCCGAGCGCGAACGTCGTGCTGCCGTCACACGGTGGCCACCGGTCGGCAGCGCGCCAGACACCGCCGCCGGGCGTCCATCCACCGTCGCGCTCGGTCCAGTACGTCACCGCCGGACGGTCGAGTGCGTCGGTCTCCTCGCCCCGGAGGTGCTGGTCGAACCACTCGACCGCACGCCGGCGGAAGTCGACCGCCGTCTCGCGTCCCTTGTGGGGGTACGTGTGTCGCCACGGACCGAGAAGCAGTCGCGTCGGCGCGTCGATCCCGTCGACGAACTCGACCATCGGTCCGGTGTGAACGTCCCGGTAGCCGCACGCAGCGAGCGTCGGAACGCGGATTTCGTCCGGCGTCACCTCCCGATCGGCCCAGAACCCGTCTTTCGTCTCGTGGGCGAGAAATCGGAACAGCCACGGCTCCGCCTCGGACAGCTCGTCGAGGCGTTCGTGCCAGCGCTCCACCCACCGTCCCTCCTCGTCGCGGTAGCTCGGCGGAAGCGCACGCAGCGCCCGCATGTAGGTCGCCCACGGCGCTCGTTTGAGGAGGTTGAACACGCCGCCGGTGACCGAACTCTCGTACACCGATGGCACGACCGCAACCGGAACGATCGCGCCGAGCGCGTCCGGGTTCTCCGCTGCGGCGAGATACTGGGTCCACGCGCCGTACGAGAGGCCGTAGGTTCCAACGTCGCCAGTCGTCCACTCCCGGTCGTCGAGCCACTCGATCACGGACGCGACCTCTTCGCCCTCCGTGCCGTCGAACGGCGCTCGCGTTCCGGTCGATTTCCCGGTTCCGAGGAGATCCATCACGATCACCTCGTAGCCGGCCCGAGCGAGGTACCGAATCGACGGATCCCAGCTTCCGAACGTGATTCGATCGTCCTTGCGGTACGGGGTGGCGATTACGATCGCGGGAGACGGCCCGTCGGCGTCGATCGGCTCGTATCGGTTCGCCGCGATCGTCTCCGAACCGTGTGGGACGTGGAGGTCGCGGTGGAGCCGTATTCCGTCGGCATACTCGGTGACACGGGACATGGACCCTCGACCGCACGCTCGGCCTTGAAGGTGGGCGAACCGGTCGAGGATGCTGGATTCCCCCTCTACATCCGGCCGCACCTTCCGGGGGCGGTAGAACTAACCGCTATCCCAGGGGCTTGCACGCATGGACGAGACCGACCCCTCACGGACCGACGAGACCGAGCGGTTGGCGGCGTTCGTCGCCGACCTCGGGCTCGACGACGTACCGGCCTCGGCGATCGAACACGGCAAACGCGCGATCTACGACTTCGTGGGCGTCGCACTCTACGGATCGGCCCACGAGACCGGCGACCGGATCGCCGAGTACGTCGACCTGGCCGCGCCGGGAGACGGCGCGACGGTCCTCGGTCGGGGGACCGCAAGTCCCGCCGGCGCGGCGCTGGCGAACGGAACGTTCGGCCACGCGGTCGACTACGACGACACGTTCGAGTCGATCGTGATACACCCGACCGGAGCCGTCTTCCCGGCGGCACTCGCGGCCGCGGAGGTCGCCGACGCGGACGGGCGGGTGGTGCTGACCGGCTACCTCGCTGGCGTCGAAACCGCGTACCGGATCGGCCACGCGACGTATCCCGCCCACTACGACCACGGCTGGCACAGCACGGGAACGATCGGGACGTTCGGCGCGGCCGCGGCCGCGGCGTCGGTCCTAGACGCCGACGAGGACGCGATTCGGCGTGCGTTCGGGGTGGCCGCATCGGGATCATCGGCGTTGAAGAAGAACTTCGGCTCGATGACCAAACCACTCCACCCCGGACACGCCGCGCAGACGGGCCTTCGGGCGGCGATGCTCGCCGACAGCGGATTCACGGCCGACGGATCGATTCTCGGCGGCGAGATGGGCTATGGGACCGTCATGACGCCGGACGGCAGCTACGATCCCGGCGCGATCACCGACGGACTCGGCGAGACGTGGGGCGTCGAGGACATCGGCTTCAAACCCTATCCCTCGGGCGTGATCACCCACGCCGCGATGGAGGCGACCCGACGAATCGTCGAGGACGAGGATCTGACGCCGACTGACATCGAGCGCGTGGTCGTTACACTCGACGAAGCGGCCTCCGAGATGCTGATCCACGCCGATCCCGACGACGAACTACAGGCGAAGTTCTCGATCGAGTTCTGTCTCGCCGCGGTCGTCCGCGAGCGGACCGTCGGGGTCCACGAGTTCACCGACGAGTACGTCACGGCCCCGAAGACTCGCGAAGTGATCGCGCTGGTCGAGCGCGACTTCGAACCGGAGATCTTCGGCGGGCAGTTCGCAGGCTACGGTGCGCGGGTAGTAGTCGAGACGACCGACGGGGCGGAGTACGTCGAGGAGGAACGCCGCGCGCCGGGCAGTCCGAGCAATCCGGTTCCGGACGAGCGTCTCGACGCCAAGTTCCGGGAGTGTGCCGGGACGGTACTTCCCGACGACGCCGTGGCGACCGTTGAGGACGCCATCGACCGGCTTGAGGAGCCGGGATCGCTGTCGACGTTAGTGAACGCGGTGCGGTGACTCGCGATGGGTTCCGACAGCGTTCCGGCCACGGGCGACAAGATAAAGCAACTGTAGGTCCCAGGTGAAACACGAGCGAACACATGGACGACTACTATCCTCGTCCCACGCGAGGTCGACCGATTGGGGCGACCGTCTCGATTGCGTTGGTGTTACTGGCGTACCTCCTGGTTCCCGCTGGCCTCGTCCTGTGGGTGGTCCGTCCGGAGGGCTATCTCGCCGGCAACCTCATCATCATCGGCGGCCTGAGCATGTTCATCGGAATCGGCTTTTACCAGTTCGTCGAGAAGGCGCGGGTTCGGCGATACGAGGACTAGCACGGCGACGATACGTCGAGAGGGAGGGTGGCGAATCGCCCTCCACACCGGAGCGGCGTTCGTTCGGAGGCCCGCTCAGAAGCCCTTTCCGAGGAGTTCGCGCGCGATGATGTTCTTCTGGATTTCAGTGGTTCCCTCGTAGATCTGGGTGATCTTCGCGTCACGGTAGAGCCGTTCGACGTCGAAGTCGTCGACGTAGCCGGCCCCGCCGTGGATCTGGACGGCCTCGTCGGCGGTCTCGACGGCGACTCGCGAGGCGAACTCCTTCGCCATCGACGCGAGGGCCGTCAGTTGCTGGTCGTCGTTCTGGATGCTCCAGGCCGACTTGTACGTGAGGTTGCGTGCGGCTTCGGTCTGGGTGTGCATCTCCGCGAGCTTGTGCTGGATTGCCTGGAACTCAGAGATCGAGCGGCCGAACTGCTCGCGCTCCTGGGCGTACTCCAGGGCGCGCTCGCACGCCCCTTTGGCGATGCCGACGCCCTGTGCGGCCACCATCGTTCGGGTCTCGTCGAAAAACTGCATGAGCTGGAGAAAGCCCATTCCGCGGGTGCCGATCAGGTTCTCCTCGGGGACGCGCACGTCGTCGAAGATGAGTTCGGCGGTGTCCGAGGCCCGGATCCCGAGTTTGCCGGTGATCTTCTCGGCGCTGAACCCGTCACGGTCGGACTCAATGAGGATCTGTGAGAACCCCGAGTACCGGTCCTCGATCTCGGGATCGGTCAGACACATGACGACGAAGTAGTCGCCGACCGAGCCGTTGGTGATCCACATCTTGGTGCCGTTGATCACCCACTCGTCGCCGTCCTTTTCGGCGGTCGTCGCCACCGACGAGACATCGGAGCCCACGTCGGGTTCGCTGATCGCCGTCCCCATTACGGCCTCACCGGTTCCCAGCGGTTCGAGGTACTCCTCTTTTTGCTCCTCGGTACCGAACTCCATGATCGCGTCAGCGCCGAACGCCGCGCTGGTGATCGACAGCCCGATCCCGGGATCGACGGCGAACAGCTCTTCGGTGATGATCGCCGCCTCCAGCGGCGAGTAGCCGGCCCCGCCGTACTCGATCGGTACGTGGGACGCGGTCAGGCCCATCTCCGCAGCCTTCTCCATCACCTCGTACGGATAGCTCTCCTCGCGGTCGTGCTCGGTGGCGACCGGCGCGATCTCGTTTTCGGCGAATCGGCGAACCTCGTCGCGGATCGCCTCCTGTTCGTCGGTAAGGGCAAAGTCCATGTGAAGACGTTCCACGCTCACCGGTAAAGCCCTTCGTAATCCGAAATAAACTGGAAAAAAGTTTCTCCAGTGACGAGGGGAAACGTTGAAACGCCGTCCGGTGTAGGATGCTGGTATGGAACTGGAGGACATCAACACCGTAACCGTTCTCGGAGCGGGAAACATGGGCCACGGTATCGCGGAGGTCGCGGCGCTTGCGGGCTACGACGTTCGGATGCGAGACATCAACGAGGAGGTCGTCCAGTCGGGCTACGACGACATCGAGTGGAGCCTCGGTAAACTCGAAGAGCAGGGCCGAATCGACGCCGAGGAGTCCGACGCCGCGCTCGAACGGGTGACGCCGCTGGTCGATCTGAGCACGGCCGTCGACGGAACGGACGTGGTCATCGAGGCTGTTCCCGAGAAGATGGCGATCAAACGCGACGTGTACGACGAGGTCGTCGAACACGTTCCCGACGAGGCGATCCTCGCGACGAACACCTCCAGCCTCTCGGTCACCGAGCTCTCGGAGGCGACCGACCGCCCCGAGCGCTTCTGCGGGATGCACTTTTTCAACCCGCCCGTTCGGATGCCGCTCGTCGAGGTCATCTCGGGGGCACATACCGACGACGAGGTCCTCGACGTGATCGAAGCGCTCGCGGAGGACTTCGGCAAGAGCCCCGTCCGGGTTCACAAGGACAGCCCCGGGTTCATCGTCAACCGCATTCTCATCCCGCTGATGAACGAGGCCGCGTGGCTGGTCCACGATGGCGAAGCGACCGTCGAGGAGGTCGATTCGACGACCAAGTTCGACATGGGTCTCCCGATGGGGAGCTTCGAACTCGCCGATCAGGTCGGCATCGACGTGGGCTATCACGTCCTGGAGTACATGCACGACGTGCTCGGCGACGCCTACGAACCCTGCCCGCTGATGGTCGAGAAGGTCGAGAACGAGGAGTTCGGCCGAAAGACGGGTGTCGGGTTCTACGACTACGAGAACGGCGGCGTCGACATCCCCGCTGACGCTGTCTCCGAGGTCGTTCGTGAGCGGCTGGTCGCGGTCATGGCCGACGAGGTCGCGCGGCTGGTCGGTGAGGGCGTCGCCGATCCCGACGCGATCGACGAGGCCACGATGCTCGGCGCGGGCTTTCCCGACGGTCCCGCCACGATGGCCGAGGACGCCGGACTCGCTGATCTCGTCTCCGTCCTCGACGACGCCCACGAGCGGACGGGCCACGCCCGTTACGAGGCGTCCGATCACCTCCGAGCGTTCGTCGAGACGGGATCGTTCCGCGGGGAGACGGACGACGATTCCGAGGCGGGCGAGCGCTACGAGTTCGACTCGCTCGACGTGGCGGTCGACGCCGACGCGATGGTCGGCCACCTGACGATCGACCGTCCCCACCGGATGAACACGATCACGGGTGACGTACTGGACGAACTCGCCGAGGCGATCGACCTCCTCGAAGCCGACGACGACGTGCGGGCGATCCTCCTCTCAGGAGCCGGCGACCGTGCGTTCTCCGCCGGGGCGGACGTACAGGCGACATCCGGACTCGCTGGCGATTCGCTAACCGGTGTCGAACTCTCGCGGACGGGTCAGCGTACGTTCGGTAAGCTGGAGACCTGTGATCTTCCCGTCGTCGCCGCAATCGACGGCTACTGTCTCGGCGGTGGGATGGAACTCGCAACGTGTGCGGATCTGCGGATCGCCAGCGACCGCTCCGAACTCGGTCAGCCGGAGTTCAATCTCGGACTCCTGCCGGGATGGGGCGGGACCCAGCGGCTCTCGAACGTCGTCGGTGAGGGCCGGGCGAAGGAGATCATCTTCACTGCCGAGCGCTACGAGGCGGAGACGATGGCCGAGTACGGCTTCCTTAACGAGGTCGTCCCCGCGGGTGAACTGAGAGAGCGTGCCGAGGAACTCGCGGCTGACCTCGCAGGCGGCCCGCCGATCGCCCAGAAGTACACCAAGCGAGCGATGCTCGCCGGCCGTGGCGACATCGACGCGGGTCTCGAAGCCGAGGCGCAGGCGTTCGGCCAGTTGATGAACACCGAGGACCTCATGACGGGCGCGATGGCGTTCATGAACGACGAGGAGCCGGAGTTCGAGGGGAAATAGGCCGATACGGACGGTTCGTTCGCTACCGATCACCGCGAGAAAGACCGGTTTGTGGTCGAATGGGGGAATCGATCGGGTGAGAAGAGGTGGCGTGTCACGCACCACCGTCCACGATCGGAATCGGATGGATTTATAGGTGAGCGTCGCATCGGATCGACTGCCGATAGCGCTCCGTTGGTGTAGTCCGGCCAATCATTTCGGCCTTTCGAGCCGATGACCTGGGTTCAAATCCCAGACGGAGCACTACAGCGAACGAGTGTTAACGAGTGAGCGAAGAGTGCGACCCTGGCCGACGAGCGCCGCTCGTCGATGTTGTGGGTGTTCAGAACGAATCGAAGACGGCGTCGCGTGGTGATTGCGGTACCGTGCCGTCGTCGGTGCGTCACGCCGATCGAGCGCGATCTCGGGTTACCTCGGCGATTCCGGCGTTCGCCGAGCAGTTGGGGCACGCGTGGATCCGACCACGGTCGTCCCCGAAGACGCGCGCAAACTGATCGGAAACGTGCGCATTACAGTGGTCGCACGTGGGCATTGTGCT
>SKSS01000021.1 GCA_007122875.1 Salinarchaeum sp.
CCCGGACCCGCGAGTATCTGCCGGACGAGTACGTCGTCGGCGCGGAGATCTCAGCGGGGATGAACGGTCCGGAGGCGACCGTGGCCGTCCGGCCGCCGATCGGTCACGCCGTCAGCGCGGGTTTCACCCCTGACCTCGACGCGCTCGACGACGAGAACCCGCTCGACGCCGACCACCGCGACGAGGTTGCACGGGGACTCGCCGCCACGGCGGCACACCAGGTCAAACAGGCGGTCGGCGACGACGTGACGCCGACCGGTCGCTAAACCGCCCCACCACGTTCACGCCTCACGTGTCGAACGTCACTCGTGAGCCGCTGCATCCCGCAACGCCGCCAGTAGCTCCCTGTCGATCTCGTCGTGGTCGATCAGTTCGCCACCGTGTTCGTCGGCGAAGGCGGCGGCCTCCTCTTCGTCCGTGAAGGGCACGAGATCCGGTCCCATCGCCCCGTTGACGGCGCTTCCCGCGACGAACGTCGCTCGTTCGGCGTCCACGAACGCGTCCGCCTCAGGGTGTGTCGAGACGTACCGTTCGCCATCGTACTCCTCGATCGTGTAGTCGACCGACGAGTAGTCGGTGACGTAGACGGCGAGCGGTTCCCAGCCGCGATCGACGTGATCGAGGTGGAACTCGTACGCTTCGTGAAGGCTGTCGAACCACGCGGGACCGTCTCGATCCGCCGGCCGATCGCCCGCATAGAAGATCTGGCCGTTCGGCCCGTAGTGGTCGGCGATCACCATCCCACAGACATCACACGCCTGCCCGTCGGTCAGGTCGACGGGGTCGGGTGCTTCCGCGTCGGCCGCGTCGTCCGCGCAACCGGCGAGTGCGATCACGCCGGCGGTCGCCGTTCCGATCAGGAAACGGCGGCGGGACACGGACACCGTGGGGCGGTCACAGGACGGGGTCGGTTGACGTGGTTCATCTTTCATCGGTATCACGACGGTCACAGCCGTCGACGGCGAATCAGCGAGGCGGCGAGTGCGATCGGAAGGGCGATCCACGCGACGAGCGCGACGGTGAGGACGGGCGCGGACAGTCCGGCTTCCGTCAGGATCGCGGCGAATCCAGCGTCACCACCGGCACCCAGCGCCCCGAGCACGAGCGCGCGGAAGATCCCCGCCGGATTGGCCAGCACCAGCAGCGAGACGGCCCAGTCCGGCAGCGGGAACGCCGCGGTCACGCCGAGTGCGAGCAGATCATGGACGAGGACGAACCACGCCCAGGCGAGCAGCGCCAATCCGAGCGCGTGGGTCTTCTCGGCGGCGACCGTCGAGAGCAGGACGCCGATCGCGAGAAAGACCAGCGCCAGTCCGATCGTCGAGAGCAGGAACCCGACGTAGACTTCGAACCCCGCGAAGCCAAACTCGCGAAGCAGGAAGACGCCGGCGATCCCGAACCCGATGACGACCGCACTCGCCAACACGATCGCTCGCCCGAGGTAGGTTCCGATGACGACCCATCGACGGGCGACCGGAAGCGCGAACAGCGCGTGGAGCCACCCGATCTCCTCGTTGCCGACGATGGCGTCGTAGCCGAACGCCAGCGCGGCCAGCGGGACGAGATAGACCGCGAGCACCGCGAGACTGGCGACCGTCCGCTCGAACCCCTCCGGGCTCACGCTCGCACCGCTGAACGTCGTCAACCCGAGCGCGAACGCGGCGAACAGCGCCGTCAATGCGAGCGCCCACCGGCTTCGAACCGCGAGACGGTACTCGGTTACGGCGACCGCGAACACCTGTCGCGGTCCGGCACGCTCCCCATCGGGGGCCGCCGTCCCGGCGACGGTCGCGTAGCCACCATCGGGCTGGGCGCGACCGTCGTCGGGGATTCGCTGCTCGTCGCTGGCGTCGTGGGTCATGAGTTCACCTCCGCATCCGTGACCGCTCGATGGAACACCGCGTCCAATCCCGGCTCCCGAACTTCGAACCGCTCGACGAGGTCGGAATCGAGCGCCGTTACGAGGTCGAACGTGTCGTCCCGAGCGCAGGTGACCTCGATCGTCTCGCCGTCCGCATCGACCATGCCGAAGCCCTGCACGTCGTCGATCAACTGCTCGCGGTCCGCGGGCTGGAGGCGAACCGTGACGCCGGCACCCGTCTCCGTACACAGGTCGTCCACCGAGCCAGTCGCACAGAGGCTCCCATCGTGGAGGATCGCGACCTCGTCACAGAGGCGTTCGACCTCCGAGAGGACGTGCGAGGAGAGCACCACCGTCGTCTCGCTCTCGCGGTCGATCCGCCCGACGATTCGGTGGAACGTCCCCACACCGCGGGGATCGAGCCCCGCGGTCGGCTCGTCGAGTACCAGCACGGGCGGATTGGGGAGCAACGCCGCGGCGAGACCGAGTCGGCGGCGCATCCCGTTCGAGTAGCCCGAGACGGGGCGGTCGGCGTCGTCGGGAAGTCCGACGAGGTCGAGCACCTCGTCGATCCGGATGGCACGGTCGCCGAGTCCCCGGACGCGTCCCTGCACGTCGAGCACCTCGCGGCCGGTCATCGACGGGGGAAAGCCGACGTGCTCGGGCAGAAAGCCCACCCGTTCGCGGACGCGGTGACCTGCCTGCTCGACGTCGATCCCGCCGACTTCGATTCGCCCGTGGTCGGGGGTGTCGTGGCCCACCAGCAACTCGAACAGCGTCGTTTTTCCCGCACCGTTTGTCCCGAGGACGCCGAACGTCGATCCCGCCGGCACCTCGAAGGAGGGACCGTCGAGCGCCGTCACGTCGCCGTAGCGCTTGTGTACGTCAGTGATCGTGATCTTCATGGTACTCCCTCCATTCGTCGTGTGGCGGCTCCGCGAGCGGCCGGTGATCGACGATTCCGGGCGATTCGATCACCGGAAACGAGCTTTCGGCCATCCGGACCGCATCGAACGCCGGGCTCTCGGCGAACGTCGCGGCCTGCGGTCGGTCGTGAACCAACCGTTCGACCGCGCCGGCGGGCTGGTGGCGGATCTCGCTGGTCCCGTCGCCGTCGAGGTCCGAGGTTCGAGCCTCCGACCAGTAGTTGCCGCGTTCGGTGTCGTTCCACGCCACCTGCGAGTTCGACGTGGCGAACGCCGCCTCGTCGTTCTCGATGAAGCTGTTTCCGACGACGGTCTCGCCGCTGCTGCCCGCCGTGATGTGGATTCCGAGGTCGTTTTCCAGCACGAGGTTGTCGACGATCTCGTTCTCGTTCGAGTTGTAGACGTAGAGGCCGTTGCCGTTGTCGACGAGGACGTTGTCGCGGATCTCGCTCCGATCGATGTCCTTGACGAGGATGCCGTGACTGCTCTGTCCGCGATTGTCGATCGCGACGTTCTCTTCGACGGTGAGGTTCTGAGAGACCATCAGCGCGAAGCCAACGTCGTTGTCGAACGCGACGTTCCCCGAGAGGACGTTATCGTTCGAGTACATGTAGTGGACGCCGTAGCGCAGGTCCCACATGACGTTGTTCTCGGTGAGCACGTCCGCCGAATGTGTGTAGTAGATCCCGTCGCGAACGGTCGTGATGTGGTTGTCACGAAGCACGACATCCTCGGCGTTCCAGACGTGGATGCCGTTGCCCCGCTGGACGACCGGATACACGTCCTCACGACCGGCGATGCTCGCGTTCTCGATCGTGGTGCCGGAGACGCCGTCGATCCAGACGCCGAACGTGCTCTCGGTGATCCGGAGCTCCGACAGCGTCGCGTCGGTCCCGTTGACGAACACGCCGGCGTCCTCGGTCGATCGCTCGTACCCGGACTCACGGAGCCAGACGCCCTCGACGGTCACGTTGTCCGCGTCGATCCAGAGGACGGTGTCCTCGCCGCCGCCGTCGATCAGGGCGCTGTCGGTCCCGTCCGCGCCGACAATCCGTACATCAGGAGTCGAGACGACGACGCGCTCGTCGAAGCGGCCGTCGAGGACGACCGTCTCACCCGGTTCGGCCGCGTTGAGCGCCTCCTGTGCCGAGTCGTAGGTCTCGCCGTTTACGGTGGCGACGCCCGGTTCGGTCGGCTCCTCGACGTCGTGGACGTCCGGCACGTCCGGTGTCCACCCGGACACATCTTCGTCGCCAGCGTCGTCCGCTCCGGCGACGACCGCACCCGCGAGCGCCAGCACGAGCACCACGACGGCCGCGCCGGCGAACCAACTCTCGTTCATGCTATCTTCCTCCTCCGGTGATTCGCTGGTGGTCGTTCCCACGGCCTGATCGGCCGTCTTCGTCGTTCGATCGGAACCGATCGACCCGTTCGCGCACGAGGTCGGGAATCTCGCCGACGGTCGCCTCCGAATCCCGACACAGGTAGGCGATGACCAGCAGCCCGATCGCGAGTGCCGTGAGGTAGCCCCCCGGCCCGAACCAGGCGAACCCGCTGATGTTGGCGATCTCGTAGCTACCGAGCAACGGTGGCGTGAACCCATCGACGCCCCGGAGGGGCGCGCCCGGGTCAAGCGAATGACCGGCCTGGTACAGTCGGTACTGAATGACAGCGAACATGCCGCCGAAGACGGTTAGTGTTCCGAGAAGCTGACACGTCAACCCGAGTTTGAGCTTCCGAACCGTTGGCGCGAGCGCGACGAACACGCCCGCAGCCGCGACGGCGACGAACGCAACCGGACCGAGCACCCACTCGGGGGCGGCGACCGCGTTCTCGTGGACCTCGTAGTTGGGGTCGAAATACACCGGGTCGGGGTAGTAGAACCCCACGTACTGGTTGAGCAACTGCACCTCCTCGTACTCGCCGCCAAGCCGTGGATAGGCGTACAGTTCGACCGGAAGTACCCGACCCGGGTACTGCGGCGCGGCCAGCGTGATCCGCCACATCGGCAGCGCAAGCGCGACGAGCAAGAGCGCAGCCGCTACCAGCGGGAGCGCACGGCGGAGTTCGGTGAACCGCGCCTCTCTGAGTCCCCGTGGGACGAGAGACGCGGATTCGTGAACGGCGGATGCCGTGAGCCGCGCGAGTCGATCCATCTCGGTTCAGTCCTCCGGTTCGACGAGCAAGCGCGAGCGCATCTCCAAGTGTAGTGCGCTACAGAAGTACGCACAGTACATCCAGTAGACGCCCGGCTTGTCGGCAGTGAACGTCACCTCGCGAGTCTCCTGTGGGGCGGTCTTGACGTTGATGTCGTACTGCGGGATCGCCAGTGAGTGGACGATGTTCTGGCTCGTCTCGATGTTCGTGGTGGTGATCGTGACCTCGTCACCCTCCTGGACGGTCACGTCCTCGAACCCGAACTCGTTGCGCTGGTTGTACATCTTGATGTGAACCCGGCCGTCCTCGCGGACGACCTCGGTGTCCTGCGGACCGACGGGATCCAGTTCGAGATCGTCGGGATCGTACACCTGCTCGGGTTCGATGTTGTCCTTGTGGACGATCGCTGCGTCGTGGGGCTCGGGATACGTCGGCGTATCCTTCACCAGCTGCATTCCCTCGTCGTCGTCGCCGATGTAGATCAACTGGTCGTTGACCGGGTGAACCGGGCCGACCGGAAGGAACCGATCCATCGAGAGCTTGTTCAGCGAGATGAGCCAGTCACCGCGCGGATCGGACGTGAACGACTGGGAGGCGATCAGGTGACCGGGGTTGTAGTGGACATCGATCTTCTCGATGACCGCATCGTCCGTTCGGTCCTCGGCTTCGATCGCCTGCTCAATGTCCCACTTAACGACCTGTGAGTCGACGAACAGCGACGTGTACGCGTGACCACGCCCGTCGTAGCGGGTGTGAAGCGGTCCCATTCCGACTTCTGGCTGTGCGACGATCGCGTCGTTCGGATCGTCGACCTCGTCAAGTCGGTCGATCTCGATGACCGTACAGGTGTTGTCGAGCTTTCCGGAGGCGATCACGTAGTTGCCGTCCGGATCGACGCTCGAGCCGTGGGGGTTCGTCGGGACGTCGATGTAGCGGACGATCGGGTTGTCCCCGTCGTTGAGCGGGCTATCCTTCGTTCCGTCGACGACCGGGATGTCGTTGACCTCCTCGTACTCGCCGTTCTCGACGGCTTCCTCGATTGCCGGAAGGTCGAACGCCTTCAGGTAATCGGTGTCCGACCGGGTCATCTCCTCCTCGTTGATCCCACCTTCGCTGTTGTAGTCGGTCGCGAAGAACCAGCGGCCCTCCTTGCCGGAGTCGCCGTTGTCCATGTTCCCGTCGACTTTCACGTCGAAGACGGGATTCATCGTCTCGGGATCGACGGCGGACAGCACGGACGTGTACTCGTCAGGATCGTCGAGGTCGCGGCCGTCGTTGGGCATCGGCACCCGGAACTCGCCGACGCCGAAGATGTACTTCGTGTCGGGAAGCAGCGCACAGGAGCCGTGGGTTCCCTGCTGGTTCGGCAGGTCGACGATCGCATCCGTCTCGAAGTACTTCAGGCTGATCCGCGCCAGCCGGCCGTTCGCCTTGTCGTTGATGAACAGCCAGCGACCGTCGTACTCGTTGTCGGTCTGGCTCGGTCGGGGGTGGTGGGCGTCCCCCCAGGTGTAGCCGCCACCTTCCTCGAGAATCTCGCGGCTCTCGTCGTCGTAGCCCCACCCACGGGCCCCCTCGATATTGAACACCGGGATCCGCATCAGGTTCCGCATCGAGGGGACGCCGTAGACGCGAACCTCGCCCGAGTGGCCGCCGGAGAGAAAGGCGTAGTACTCGTCGTGTTCACCCGGCGGGACCGAGTGATCGACATCGCCGGGAGCCTCCGCGGCGGGTTCGGGTTCGCCATTGAGCAGGTCCGTACAGCCGGCCATCGAACCTACGATACCCGTGGCCGCGCCAGCTTTCATGAAGTCTCGCCGGTCGACGCCGAGTTCCGCGAGCCAGAACCCGTCGTCCTCCCCGTCACCGTCTGCCGTGGGTTGTCGTTGTGCCATAGGGTCTCACCGGGTTCGTGACGAACCCGTGGATACAGGTGGACCTTCCTTGCCCCACCCTAAACGGCCCTCGGCGATTCCCCATTCGAGAGAACGGCCGCGAACACGTTCGGCCAGTCGATTATATACCTCCCAAGAATGTGTCCACCGGACGGCATCGCGGACGACTCAGGCAGCGAGCAACCGAATCCGTCCGACGCGAACCGACAGCCGATCACTGCCCCGCCGGTAGACCAACAGCCGATCACTGCCCCGTTGGTTGTGTCTCCCTCAATCTTGCATCCACATCCGGACGGCGACCTGGAGGACGTGAACGAACACACCCATGATGGCGACGTACATGCCGATGGCGGCCAGCGAGGCCGAACGATCGGTCTCGCGGATGCGCCAGATCTCCCAGCCCAACCGGAGCACGAATCCGACGAAGATGAAGACGAACGCGACGAGCAGGACGGGCGTCGCGAGCGTCCCGACGGCGACCAACAGAATCCCGCCGAGGAACGCGAAATTACCGTATCGACCCCAGTGATCGAAGTCGATCGACCGGGCGAATACGTACGCAGCGACGAGAACGATCAACGCTGCCGTTCCGATCCCCGTTATCGCCAGCACCGTGACCTGACTCGCCGGCGGAACCCACGAGAGCACTCCGGCCCCGAACAGCGCAAACGCGAACTGTAACACCCCCATCCCGACGACCGCGTAGAGGACGTTCCCGCCCATCACACCCCGCTCGGCGATTCGCTCGCCGACGAACAGCGCGGCACCGTACACGAGCACGCCGATGATCGGGACGGCGAACAGATAGCGGTTGACGACCGCGAGCGGGGTGAGCGCGAACGCGGCCATCAGGAGAACGTTGGCGACGACCAGCCCCGCCGCTCCCGAGACCGCCGCCAACTCACGGGTCGAGATGCCGAACCCACGCCGCGTTTCAGCGGTCGAACTCAGTGACATGCTGCGTCGATGTACTCACGCCAGTGAAAAAAGCTCCCCTGTTCTCGATCGCTCACCCGAACAGACGGTCGAGCAACCGACCGTCCGCGTCCTCACAGAACGGAACGTGATCGTCGGCTGCGGTGGCAACGGTCGGTGGGTCACTCGATCCCTCCGCCACCGCGAGAAACGCCTCCGGGTTGGGATAGGACCGACCGCGCTCGTCTTCGTTTGACGGCTGCTCGCTCTCATCCGTGGGATCCGGAAGGCTCAGGTCGATCTCCGGCGGCGAGTCGTCGGACGCCGATCCGCTTTCGGCGTCCGGGGTCGAAGACACTAAGCCGACCTCGGCAGGATCGTCCGGTTCGACTATGTCGGTGGATTCGTCGGGATTCGGTAGTTCGAGTTCGATTTCGGGCAGGGAGTCGTCCAACTCCGATTCGCTGTTCGTCTCATCGGGGTCGGGAAGGTCGAGTGTGATCTCCGACGGCGCATCGTCGACGTTCGAATCGCCATCCTCACCGCCGACGTTCGAATCGCCATCCGCACCGTCGACGTTCGGGTCGTCGCCCTCGTCGTCGGAGTCGGGGAGATCAAGATCGATCACGGGAGGTTCGCCGCCCGAATCCGACCGTCCATCGTCGTCGCGGGTTGGATCCGGAAGGTCGATCGTGATCTCGGACGATTCGTCGTCGGACGACGGTTCGACCCCATCGTCCTCATCGGCGCTCGCAGCCCCGTCGTCGGTTCCGTCGGCGTTCGTGATCCCGCCTTCGGGCCCGCCGATCTCGTCCGGATCGGGAAGTTCGATGTCGATCTCCGGGGGCGAGATGTCCTCCTCGTCAGGGGCGGCTGAAGATGGTGCCGATTCGCGCGATACGCTGCCACCCGCGAGCGTGGCCGCGAGTTCGCGATACGCGCGTGCAGCAGGGGCGTCGGGCGAGTGGTGAACGATCGACGATCCCGCGAGGAGCGCCTCGTCGACAGTCGGATCGTCCGGGATCGACGCCAGAAGGTCCGATTCGAGTTCGTCCGCGATCTCGTCGGGGTCCCACTTCGTGGAGATGCCGGTTCGTGTGACGACGACGCCGCCGACCGGACGGTCGACGCGTTCGGCGATCTCTCGGGTCTTTTTCGTGTCCCGAACGGCGGCAACGTCGGGCGTCGACACGAGGAGGACGATGTCGGCGAGTCCGACCGCGAGAACGGACTCGTGGGAGAGTCCCCCGCCGACGTCGAGTAGCACACGGTCGTACGAGTCGGCAAGGTCGGACACGGCATCACCGAGTTCTTCGATGTCGATGTTGGCGTATCCGTCGAGAGCGGCTCCGCTCGGCAGCACGTCGAATCCATCAGCACTCTCGACGATCGCCTCCGATGGATCGGCCGACCCGGAGAGGACGTCGTGAAGCGTCGTGGGTCCGGGCTCGATTTCAAGGAACGCATCGACGTTCGCCATTCCAAGATCGGCGTCGACGACGATCGTACGCTCGCCGTCGTCGGCGAACGCCGCCGCGAGGGCGATCGCCGTCGTCGTCTTGCCGACCCCGCCCTTGCCGCTTGCGACCGCATAGACCGTGTGCCCCGACATCGTCAACTACCCGAGATGGCGCACGGCGAGAATAAAAACGTGACGGGCCGAGTACCGTACTGACGCCGGTGAGATCGAACTCCAGTACTCACCGCTCGCCTGCTTCGGCTAGCGACCGTTCGAGCACCGCCCGATCAGTCCGTCCGATCAGGTGTGCTGTGCAGTCACAGTCGGATGCGCCGAATCTGTCGACGAACTTGCCGTCAACCCGTTCTGCGAGTTCGCACTCGATGTCGCGGCCGGGCCAGGTGATCACGTCGCGAAGGTGAGTACCCTCGGCTCCGAGCAGATAATCGACGTGCCAGTGACGGACGTCGTGAGTGCCCGCGGCGATCGACCGGTGTCGGTCGACGCGCGAGAGACCGCCGGGGCCGAACGCGCTCCCGACGTAGGCGTACCACCTGCGATCAAACGAAACCTCCCCGAGCGCCCCGACCTGGATCGTCTTCGACGGTTCGACCTCGATCAGTAGCGCGTACGTTCCCGATTCGGCCATCGCTCGCCAATCGAATCGAAAACAGGGTGAACGTTACGCTGTCGGTCTGCACACCGACTCACATTCGCTGGAGTCGGACCTCGTCGTCGGTGATCGAATCGACGTTGTCGTCGTCCAGTGCGTAGGTGTCCTCGTCGGCGTCGCCCCAGCCGAGTTTGGATCGAACGCTGTCGGTGATTCCCGGGTCGGGGTCGACGTGAGCGGTTCCGTGCTCGACGCCCGTGATCATGCCGATTTCCTCGCCGTCGGCGTTGACTACTCGCTTGCCCTCGTCGTCATCCGTGAAGTTCGGAGACATGCGTTTTCTTCCCCCACCGTCCATGCCGGTATACGTTATGGCGGAGTACTCAACGCGGAACGGAACCGACAACGAGCGTTGAGCAATCGGAGACAATCGACGAGCAATTCGTCATCGACATCCGGACAAGCGACATCGATTCCCGAACGACCGATGCACACACCGAGCACTGCGAGACGCGCCTCCAACAGCTACTGGAACACCGCGAGACGTGCCTCCAACAGCTACTGGAACACCGCGAGACGCGCCTCCAACAGCTACTTGGGACGGGCGCTACTAGGGTGGCCCAATGAGTAGTCAGGACCAGGAGTTCGAGGGGTCCGATCGACGGAAATACGAGTTCAGGAAGGTGATCGAGGAACTCACAGAGTACGAGGGATCGGGCACCCAGCTCGTGACGATCTACGTTCCCCCGGACCGCCGGCTCAGCGACGTGGTCCAGCACGTCACCCAAGAGCACAGCGAAGCGAGCAACATCAAGTCAAAGCAGACCCGCACAAACGTCCAGGATGCCCTGACGAGCATCAAAGACCGGCTACGCTACTACGACAACCCGCCCGAGAACGGCATGGTGCTTTTTTCGGGGGCGATCAACACCGGTGGCGGTCAGACCGACATGATCACGAAGGTGCTCGAAGATCCGCCCCAGCCGATCGAATCCTTCCGCTATCACTGTGACTCGGCGTTTCTCACCGAGCCGCTGGAGGAGATGCTGGCCGACAAGGGTCTGTACGGACTCGTCGTGCTGGATCGACGGGAGGCCAACGTCGGGTGGCTGCGCGGGAAACGCGTCGAACCCGTAAAGAGCGCGTCGTCGCTCGTTCCGGGAAAGCAGCGCAAGGGTGGGCAGTCGGCCCAACGGTTCCACCGTCTCCGCCTCGAAGCGATCGATAAGTTCTACCAGGAGGTCGCGGGGATGGCCGACGAACTGTTCGTTCCGAAACGCCACGACCTTGACGGCGTCCTCGTCGGTGGGCCGTCGCCGACCAAGGACGAGTTCCTCGACGGTGGCTACCTCCACCACGAGATTCAGGATCTCGTCCTCGGGAAGTTCGACGTCTCCTACACCGACGAATCGGGGCTGTACGACCTTGTCGACGCCGCGGAGGACGCGCTGGCCGACGCCGAGGTGATGAAGGATAAGGCCGTCATGCAGCAGTTCTTCGAGGAACTCCACGGCGGCGACCTCGCGACGTACGGCTTCGGACCGACTCGCGAGAACCTGGTGATGGGGTCGGTCGACACGCTGTTGCTCAGCGAGGACCTCCGCGAGGACGTGATCTCCGCTACCTGTCCGGAGTGCGGGAACGTTGACCACCTCGTGGTCGATCGACGAAACCCGACCCCCGACCACGAGTGTACGGCTTGTGGTGCCACCGTTGAGGCCGACGAAGACGACCGCGAGGACGTCATCGATCACCTGATCGGGATCGCCGAGCAGCGAGGGACGGAGACGAAATTCATCTCGACCGATTTCGAGAAGGGTGAACAGCTCCACGACGCGTTCGGCGGCGTGGCAGGACTGCTGCGGTACTCGACCGGTGTCTGAACCCACGAACGGTGACAATCGTATGCCCCCCAACGATGTCACCCTGCTGCTGTGCAATCGAGGACCGGTGCTCGCAGCGCTGCTCGACGATCCGCAGGACAAGCGAGCGTTGGTCGAAGAGGTGGGCGTCTCCCGATCGACGGTCGATCGAGCGATCCGCGATCTCGAGGCCGCCGGCCTGGTCGAACGGACCGACGGTGCCTTCGCTCCGACCGAAAGTGGTCGATTGCTGTACCGTGCGTTCGACGAGTTCAGAAGCCGGGCCGACGCCATCGCGGACGCACAGGCGATTTTCGACGAACTCAGGACGGACGAGCCGGAACCGTTGCCACTCTCGATACTGGATCGCTGCCAGGTTCGTCACAGCCGTCCTCCGGCACGCTTCGAGATGATCGAGGAGTGGATCGAGATGATCGACGCCGCGGACCGCATTCGAGCGCTCGTCCCGACGGTGGCGTACGATCGGCCGCGACAGACGCTCTACGAGAACGTGCTCGACGACGACATCGTCTACGAACCGATCTACGGGACCGACGTTGCGAAGCTGTTCGTCGAACAACGTCACGAAGAACGCCGCGAAATGGTCGCATCCGGAAACTACCACCCGTTCGTCTGTGACGTTCCCCCATATGCGCTCTTTCTGATCGAACGGGACGGCGGGATGCGTATCGACATCAGCGTCTACGACGATCGAGGACAACTCGTCGGCGTCGTCGGGAGCACCGACGACGATCCTGTCGAGTGGAGCGAGCGAACCTACCGACGGTACCGAAACCGAGCCAGATCGCTCACAGACGCGTTTCGGTGAAGCGACCCGGCCCCGGACGGCCCCGAACAGCCTCCCCAATCGTCCCCACCATCCCCGATACTCCCTCCCCCACCAGTCGTACTGACTGTGGTGACTTTCGATCACTGGTCGGGCCACCCACCGGAGGGTGGGTTCAGGTATAAAAATAATTTGTATGTGGTGTGATTATTCGAGCAACTGTTCGAGTTGCAGACCGCGGCGGCGGAGATCGGTCGCCGGATCGAGATCGGGATCGCGAGCCAGCCGATCCAGCGCGGAGAGCGGATCGACGCCGGCCCGTTCGAGGCGTTCGACCGAGGCGACCACTTCGTCGTGATAGATCGCGATGGAGTCGATCGTCGCCAACAGGAGCGCGAGCGCTGCGGCGACGTCGGGATCGTCGGGAAATTCCGGGCTGATCCGCGAGAGATCCCCCGAGTTCTCCGGGTGCGCTCCGAGCGGCTGAACCGAGAGACACGAGGTGCAGACGGCCATCGCCGGGGCGTCTCCAGGGGCGTGCTCTCGGAGGTCGCCGGGAATCGGAACCGAGACCGCGGGCGCACCGCACTCCGTGCAGTCAGTGGTCATCAGTCCGCAGAAAGCGCC
>SKSS01000099.1 GCA_007122875.1 Salinarchaeum sp.
CCGCCGGAACACACTGCTGCAATCGGGCGCTGTACGCGGGTGTGGGAGCCGCGAGCGGACGAACCCCCGAGCCGCCGGTCGGGTTCGTCCACCTGCCGCTCACCCCGGAAGCGGCGGCCCGAAAAGCGACGGATGGGGAGGCGCTGGCCGGCGGGAGCGTTCCCCCCTCGATGCCGGTCGACACACAGATCGAGGCGATCGAGACGGTTATCGAAGTGGCGTTGAACGGGTCGTCGACCCACGACTGAAGTCGTGGGCTTCCGCCTTGAGTACGTGTGAGCCACCGCGCCGTTACCTCAACGTCTTTTACTGCCGTCGCCCTAGTCGGACCCATGAGCGATCCCGACGACGAACTCGAACGGATTCGTCAACAACGACGTGAGGAACTGATGAAGCAGGCGGAACAGCCGGAAACGCCCGACGAGCCGGTCGAGATCACGTCACAGGCGGCGTTCGACGAGTTCCTGTCCGCCCACGAGGTCGTGCTGGTCGACTTCTACGCCGACTGGTGCGGACCGTGTCAGCAGCTCGCACCGATCGTCGCCTCGGTCGCGGCGCGAACGGACGCCGCCGTCGCGAAGGTCGACACCGACGCCCAGCGAGCGCTGGCCGCGAACCACGGCGTTCGGAGCCTCCCGACGCTCGTGTTGTTCGTCGACGGCGAGCCAGCCGAGCGCGTGGTCGGACTGCAACCCGAACAACGGCTGATCCAGGTGATCGAGCAACATACCTAGCCGGTCGTCACCTCGTCGTCCCGCCAGGTGGCGGTCGCGGTGACGCGGTCGTCATCGACGTCGACCGACCGCTCGTCCGCGGAGGCACCGAGTGCGTCCACGGGAACCGCCTCGTCCGGGTCGTCAACGATCGCCGCGAACTCGCCGATGGCCGTCTCCTCGTCCTCGACCGTGAGCGACGAGACGAACCCCTCGGCGTCCTCGAACCCATCGAGCGCTGGGTGAACGAGTTCCTCGGGGTCGAACGGGCCGCCATACTGACCGACCGCGACATCGCCGATTCCGGCGGTTTCGAGGAGCCACGCAAACGACTCGGATTCGTCTGCGGTCCCCTCGGCGTCACCTTCAGACACCTCGACGGTCGTTTCGAGCGCCGTCAGCGGGTCCGGGTCATCGGCGTCGGTCTCCTCGCTGTCGACGACCACGACCGCGTCGGCACCGACGCCGATGGCCGCTTCGGGGTCGCTTTCGACCGACGTGTAGATGTCGTACTCGCCGATCGCGTCCGTCCGCTCCATCTGCCTGATGAACCCGGCTTCAGGCTCGGCGGTGAGTTGCTCGGCGATCTCTCCGGTGTCGATGGTGCCGGTCGCGACGAACGTGCCGTCGACCCGGAGCAGCCCTTCGACGGTCGATTCGAACGCATCCTCATCAAGCAGGCGGCCGAGTCTGAACTGGGCGAGGGTGAGTCCCACGAAGAAGTACGTCGAGGTCAGCCCCTCGGAGACGGGCGCGATCATCGGATCGTCCTCGAACTCCGCTGGGATCTCCTCGTCCGGATCCGCCTCCTCGAGTTCCTCCTCGACATCCTCGCCGATGGTCGCCCAATCGACGAACGCGAACTCGAGTCGTCCGTCGGTGAGCGTGAGCCACCGGCTGTACTCCGGGAGATCGTCGAGTTCCGTTTCCTGGGCGTCGACGGAGGTACAACCCGCCGATCCGACGACGGTCCCGGTCGCGATTGCCCCTGTGAGTTCGAGCACCCTCCGTCGAGTTGGGATCATCGGAGAGACGACGACGTTGGGGTCAATAAGTACTGTGCGGCTCAGCTGAAACCTCGATCGTTCGGGAACGTTCGCGGGAAAACGGACGTGCAGTGCGACACTCACAGAGATACGAGAAGGAAGCCCACGGCGTTAGCCGTGGGAGGAATCCAACCCGTCGTCCGTCCGGTACCTGTTTAGCGCCCAGCCATATTCCTCGGGAAACGTCGCAGGATCGGCGTGAAACGCCTCTCGAACGGCCGCCATCCCTTCCGTTCGTTCGAGTTCCGTGACGAGCGCACACCCGACCCGGTAGGGAAGTCGCGACCCGCCGAACAGCCGAGCGAACAGCGTCTTTCGCGGCACCGACTCCCGGCGGAGCCGCTCGCGGAACGAATCGTACTCCTCGACGAGCGCTCGCATTCGCGACTCGTCCGCGAGGACGCCGTAATCCTCACAGATTGGGTGATCACATTCCCCGACGTTGCCGTCGGATCGGCGGAGTTCGAGGGGCGCGTACGTCGCGTACGCCTCGGTGTGGACCACCGTATTCCAGACGTCCCGCTGGTCGGCGGATGCGAGCGGATCGGGTCCGAGGCTGGCAATCGCGCCGTGCGCTCGTTCGTAGACGACGTGGGAACTCTCGTGGATGGCGGTATAGAGCAACTGACGTGGCCGCCCGTAGAACAGTGGCTCGTTCACGTTGAGGTACGCTCCGTCCGCGATACCGATGCCGACGTCATAGCCCACTCCGAGGTGGATCGTCACGTCGGAGGTGTCCGCGTCCGGGGTGACGCGCCGGAGGTGTCGGTCGATCAGGTCGGTCCACGCGGACTCGTTCGCCCGGACGTGATCGAGGAGTCGGACGATTTCGTCCCGGTTCTCAGCCAGGCACTCTACGCCCGAAAATCCCGTCTCCTCGCCGGCGACCGCCCCGGAAACGTCGTCCGCAGTCAATTCCCGACCCAACAGCGTCGCGTGCGCTCGAACGACCTCGTATCCAGGGTGATTCCAGACCGATGAGATGGAACCGTCACCGTCGACGTACGCGAGGAACCGCTCGGCGGCGGAACAGTCGATCTGCACGGAGACGAGTTTCATGACGACAGACAAACCGGTTTCGATCGATCCGCACTCGTCGGCACCTGTCCCGTCGAGCGCTCGGCGAACAGCACGACGATCGGTGGGGAGCCAACGCCGGCAGTCAGATGTCCCGGCGGGTGAAGGCGACGACGGCGATCCCCAGCAGGACGAGAAACGTCACCAGGAGGATTCCGGCGTCGAGGAAGGCGTACTCCTCGTGAACGAGGATCTCGGTCTCGTTGTAGTACCGACTCGGGGTCAGCCCACCGATCCACTCGAAGTCCTCGTCCAGCCTGGAGACGCCCTCAACCAGCCACAGGAGGAACACGAGTCCCAGGGCCGCTGCACGGGCGGTTCGAGCGCGGTCGATGGTGACCGAGAGGACGAGTCCGATCCCGGCGCACACGAGTAAGTAGGGAATCGAGAGCAGGTGGACCAGCGCGAGCGCGACCGGGTTGAACGACTCGCCGATGGCGAGCGCGCCGACGTAGACGATGACCGGGACCGTGACGTTCAACGCGACCAGCGGGACCCACAGCGCGGCGATCTTCTGGAGGACGACCGACTCCCGCGAGACCGGATTCGAGAGCGTGAGGTCCATCGTTCGATCGTCGACATCGCCCGCGATCATGCCGGCGGCGACGTACGCGAAGTAAATACCGACGAGGACGACCCAGAAGAAGGAGTAGATCTCGGCGGCGATGAACCCCTCGATCGTGTGTAACGCCTCGATCCCGAACAGTTCGAACATGAACGCCGGGAACGCCTCCTCGAACACCTCCATCTCCTCCTGAACGCTCGGAAACATCGAGAAGTAGAGCGCCGAAAACATGACGAACACGGCGATCAGGACGACCGATCCACGGACCCGCTTTCTGGACTCGATCCGGAGGATGGCGGTCATCGGATCGCCCTCCGGTTCCCGCCCCCGGTTACGGGGGTGCGGTGACGCGTTCGACGACCGTCTTCGATCCCGGTTCGGTCGGCGTTCCCGTCGAACGGGTGGCGTTTCGAGCGCATCTCAGATGTCCCTCCGGACGAAGACGACGGTGGCGATCCCCAGCAGGACGAGAAACGCTCCCAGGAGGATTCCGGCGTCGCCGAGTGCGTACTCCTCGTGGACGAGAATCGCCGACGGATCGAAGTAGCGTCTCGGCGTCAGCGCGCCGATCCACTCGACATCCGGATCGAGCGTGGACACGCCCTCGACGAGCCACAGGAGGAACACGAAACCCAGCGCGGCGGTCTGGGCGGTCTCTACGCGATCGAGAGTGACCGAGAGGACGAGTCCGATCCCGGCACAGACGAGCAAGTAGGGAATCGAGAGCAGGTGGACCATCGCGAGGGTGACCGGATCGAGCGTCTCGCCGATGACGGTCACGCCGACGAACAGCACGGCGAAGAGCGCGACGTTCAGCGCGACCAGCGGAACCCACAGCGCGGCGACCTTCTGGAGGACGACCGACTCGCGCGAGACCGGATTCGAGAGCGTGAGATCCATCCGCCGCGTCCTGATGTCCTCGACGATCAGCCCGGCGCTGACGTACGCGAAGTAGATCCCCGTGAGCAGCACCCAGATAATCGAGTACAGGTAGCCGCCAACGAATCCCTCGATCGTGTGGAGTTCTTCGAACCCCAACAACCCGACGAGCAGGGGCGGAAACGCCTCCTCGATGATCGCCGCCTCCTCGGCGAAGCCCGGAAAGACGGCGAGAAAGAACGCCGAGAGCAGGGCAAACAGCCCGGTCAGAAGCAGCGCACCGCGAAGCAGTTTGGCAGACTCGTTTCGAAGGATCGCCGTCATCGCTCCCCCGCCGGGCCGTCGTCCCCGTGATCCTCCGCCGGGTCGTCGTCCCCGTAGTAGTGTTTGAAGATGTCGTCGAGCTGTGGATCGCCGATCTCGATGTTCTCGATGTCGAACTGGACGAGGTGTGCTAAGAGCGCGTTGTACTCGCCGGTGTAGGTGAACCGGGCGGTGCGGTCGACGATCTCAACGTCGATCATCGCCGGGGTGACAAACCGCTCCTCGTCGACCGGTTCGGCCAGGTGAACCCACACGTCCTTGCCGCTCTGGGTGAGCAGCACGTCGATGTCTTCGAGCGCGACCAGCGCCCCCTCCCGAATGATCCCGACCCGATCACAGATCCGCTGTACCTCGCTGAGGACGTGTGATGAGAAGAAGACGGTCGTCCCCGTGCCGGCCTCCTCTTCGAGGAACGCGTACAGGCGGTCCTGCTTGAGCGGGTCCAATCCGGCCGTCGGCTCGTCCATGATGACGAGATCCGGATCGTGCATGAACGCCTGGACGATGCCGAGCATCCGTTTGTTTCCGTGTGAGTACGTCTCGATGCGCCGATCGAGCGGCGGATTGAACAGCTCCAGCAGCTCGTCCCGTCGCTCGTCGCCGCGCATCCGCGCGAAGTACTCGAGCGCCTGCCGGCCGGTCAGTCGTTCCTCGAACCCCAGATCGTCCGGCAGGTACCCGACGTCGGCTTTCGTCGCGGTGAGCGCCCGTCGGTCCCGAATGTCCGCTCCGAGCACGTTCGCCGTGCCCGATGTCGGGTTGATGAGTCCGAGCAACAGGCGAATGGTCGTGGTCTTCCCCGCGCCGTTCGGCCCGAGGTAGCCGAATATCTCGCCGGATTCAACGTCGAAGGTGACGCCGTCGTTCGCGGTGATATCGCCGTATCGCTTGGTGAGATCGGCGATCTGAATGGCCGGCATGGTCGATGGGCAACGGTGGCGACGATAAGCGCTGGGGAATTCTCCAAACCGCTAAGTTCCTTCGGGGTGAATCATCGCGGTCGTAATGACCGGAATCGAGTACGACGACTTCATCGACACCACGTACGCGCCGGCCGACGACGACCTCCGCTGTCGGTTCTACCTCGAACCGGCCGATGGGATGTCCCCCGAAGCCGCAGCCTCCCGGGTGGCCTCGGAGAGTTCGAACGGGACGTGGGCCGCGCTGGACGTCGACGCCGACGTCGAGCGTCTGAGCGCGCTCGCGTTCGGTCTCGAACCGATCGATCCGCGCGGCCGTGGCGGCGAGGAGGCGTATCTCGTCGACGTTGCCTACCCCGCAGAGCTGTTCGAGGCGGGGAGTCTCGCACAGATCCTCTCGTGTATCGCCGGGAACATCATGGGGATGAAAGCCGTCGACCGAATCCGCCTCGACGACTGCGAGTGGCCGGCCACGATCGTCGAAGGGTTCCCCGGCCCACAGTATGGCGTCGACGTAAAACGCGAGTTGCTCGACGCTGACGACCGTCCGGTGACGGCGACGGTTCCGAAACCCAAGGTCGGCCTGCCGACCGACGCCCACGTCGAGGTGGGCCGACAGGCGTGGCACGGCGGAATCGACCTCCTGAAAGACGACGAGAACCTCACCGATCAGGGGTTCAACCCGTTCGAGGATCGGCTCGTCCGGTCGCTCGAAGAGCGCGACCGCGCCGAGGAGGCGACCGGCGAGCGCAAGGGCTACCTGATCAACGTCACCGCCGAGACCGACGAGATGATCCGGCGGGCGGAACTCGTTGCCGACCACGGCGGGCGGTTCGTCATGGTGGACGTGATCACCGCCGGGTGGTCGTCGGTCCAGACGGTTCGCGAGCACTGTGAGGACCTCGGATTGGCGATCCACGCCCACCGGGCGATGCACGCGGCGTTCGACCGCCTGCCGACCCACGGCGTCTCGATGCGCTGTCTCGCGCAGTTCTCGCGGTTAGCTGGCGTCGACCACCTCCACACCGGGACGGTCGGTCTCGGAAAGCTGGCGAACGAGGACACCCTCGGGATCAACGAGTGGCTCACCGGCGACTGCCACGGTCTTCGAGGGGTGCTCCCGGTCGCCTCGGGCGGGCTTCACCCCGGACTGATGCCGGCGTTGCTCGATCACACCGGGACCGAGATCGCCGTCCAGGCCGGCGGGGGCATCCACGGCCACCCGGACGGAACCGGCGCGGGCGCACGGGCGTTCCGCGCGGCCGTCGACGCCGCCGCCGCGGGCGAGCCGATCGAAGATCGCGCCGACGCGGTTCCCGAACTCGCCGTTGCACTGGAGAAGTGGGGAACCGAGACGCCGAGGTGAGCCGGTCACCGAGCACGTTCGTCTCACCCCGGCATCCTTTTGCCCCGAGCGGACGGACCCCCGGCAATGCTTTCGGTCGTGTGGTTGCTCGCGGTAGCCGCGGTCGGGACGGCCGTCGTCTGGGTCGGGAGCACTCGACTGGAGACAGCAGCGAACCGGCTCGCGCTCGCCTACGGTTTTCCGGCCGTCGTCCAGGGGGCGATCATCGCGGCCGTGGGCTCCAGCATGCCCGAACTCGTCAGCGTGCTCGTTGCCACCTTCCGCTACGGCGAGTTCGAACTCGGCGTCGGCGCGATCGTCGGCTCTGCCGTGTTCAATCTGCTCGTCATCCCCGGCATCGCCGCGCTCGTCAACGGCGGGCTGCCGGCCTCGCGAGCGATCGTCTACAAGGAGGCGCTGTTCTACATGCTCTCGGTGGCGGCCCTGCTGTTGACGTTCTCGCTCGCGGTCGTCTACTATCCGTGGGACGGCGCAGAGGTCGGCGGGACGGTCACGCGGACGCTCGCGCTCTTTCCGCTCGGACTCTACGCGCTGTATCTGTTCGTCCAGTATCTCGACGTGACCGACCACGACGCCGAACCCCGCGACGAGATCGACCAGCTTCGAAACTGGGCGATCTTCCTCGCCGGGATCGTCGTGATCGTCATCGGCGTCGAGGCGCTCGTCTGGGCTGCGGTCGGTCTCGGGGAGTCGTTCGGCACGCCGGCGTTCCTCTGGGGGCTGACCGTCGTCGCCGCCGGCACGAGCCTCCCCGACGCCTTCGTCAGCGTGGCGGCCGCCCGCGCCGAACGGCCGACGGTGAGCCTCGCGAACGTCCTCGGGAGCAACGTCTTCGACCTGCTCGTGGCGATCCCGATCGGCGTCCTGATCGCGGGAACGCTCGCCGTGAACTTCGCGCACGTCGCCCCGATGATGGCGTTTCTCGTGTTCTCGACGGTCGCGTTTTTCGCGTTCGCCCGCACGGATATGCATCTCTCCCACCGGGAGGCGTGGGCCATGCTCACGCTCTACGGGCTGTTCGTGCTGTGGCTCCTCGCCGAGAGCGTTGGACTGACGGGGATCATCGCGCCAGAAGCGAGGTGATCACATCGAGCGGCCGGCCAGCAGCGCGACCACCGACGCCGTGATCCCGATCACGAGCAGCAGGTAGTTCGCCACCGGGTTCGCCGCGCGCGTGACGTTCCACGTGACGTGGCGGTCGGAGAGCGGCCACAGCGGTTTGATTCCGGCCGGCGTGAGCGCGTCGGCGAGCAGGTGGGAACCGATCGCGGTCGCGCCCACGACCGCGCCGAAGAGTCCGCCGATGAGCGGGTCGATACCCAGCCCGTCGAACGCCGGCGCGACCGCCCAGCCGACGACCCCGGCTCCGGCCGCGACCGCCAGCGCGAACCAGACCGTGTGGGTGATGCCCCGGTGGGTCACCAGCGGGAGTCGGAGATCCACGTCGGGGAGGGTCGCCAGGACGACGACGCCGGCCGCACCGATGATCGCCAGCCCCGGCCGGTCGAGCACGATCGCACCCGCACCGATCGGCGCGTAGCACAGCAACGCGGCCCCGTAGTGTCCGTTCGCGTACACGCCGGAGCGTTCGCAGGGTGCGGTCTTGAACGCGACGATCGGCCCTCAGATCGCGTACACCGTCGTCGTCCAGAACTCCCGAACGGCCCGATCGAGCGCCTCCTCCGGCGTCCCGCTCGCGTCGACGGCACGGATCACGGCCGCGTCGTCCTCGAAGCGGTCGAGGACGGTCCGTTCGCCCAGCACGTACAGTCGGTCGGCGTCGCGCTCGGCGAGCGCGTCCGCACAGCGATCGAGGTGCTCGTCGATCTGTGCGTCCCGCCGGCGTTCGAACCGCCCCTGCGAGAAGCCGCCCTTCGAGTGATCGGCCATCACGTCGCTTTCGAACCCCTCGAAGGAGACGCGTTCGTCGTCGCGGTACTCGCCGAGTGCGAACAGGTCCGATCGGACGAGTGCGACGGCGTGGGGACCCTCAGGACGAAACCAGCCGGGATCGATCCGAAAGCCGTCGTCCCACGCGACGAACGGCTCCGGCGGGTTCGGCGGGGAAAGTGCCGCCGCGATCACCCCCGGTTCGTCGTGGACGACGAGAGACGGCGCGGCCCGCCTGACCAGCCCGACGCGGTCGCCCAGGGTCTCCGCGACCGGGTCGGGAACCTCGTCGTCGACCATCGCGGTCAGTAGCTCCTCGTCCCCAGCCTCGACACTCCGGAGGCGAGCGAGGAGGGCGTCGATTCGTCGCCCCCGGTGGTCGGAGACGCTCCGAAACGCGCGGTCGTCGGCGTCGTCGCGTTCGCGCAGGCGTTCGACCCGATCTTCGAGCTGTTCGATTCGGTCTTCCTGCCGGTTGACGCGCTCCTGTGCCTCCTGTCGGTCGCGAACCGCCTCCGATCGCCGCTCGGACTCCGCTTCTAGCCGTCGTTCCAGCCGCTCGGTCTCCGCTTCAAGCTCGGCGATCCGGTCTTTGAGCTCCGCGCGGCCGAGCAACTCATCCAGCATCGACCGGA
Organism: Salinarchaeum sp.; assembly: GCA_007122875.1. Taxonomy (GTDB): domain Archaea; phylum Halobacteriota; class Halobacteria; order Halobacteriales; family QS-1-68-20; genus QS-1-68-20. The sequence continues at coordinate 9,416 of SKSS01000099.1, forward strand.
GCCACGAACGGCGGACCCTTTTACGTTCCGGGCGTGATCGGGGTGATCGGATCGACTGCCGCCACGGGACCTCCAGCGAGGCGGATCGACCATGGCACGGATCTGTCACTCCGTGGCGTCGGGGGTCGTTCAAACCGCCCGGGAATCCATTCCCAGCCGGTGGGAATGGATTCCCATTGTCCGGGAACGGATTCCCACCGGATGGGAATCGGTTCAAGCCGACCGATACACCGTTCCCATCCGGTGGGAATCGTGCTCGGTCTATCGAACGCAGTCGTTCGGACGGCGGCGGGACGTGGCACCCGTGGTGGACGGTGAGAACTCGACCGATTCCGCTCGTGTCGCCGTCGAATCGGCGACGAGTCGTCCAGCCGTCCATCCCGGCAGGCGCAGTCGGGGATAACTGATTGAATTCTGATTAATTCTGTGGGCATACGAGGTCGTTCTCGAACACACGCGGGAAGTCAACATTGCGAGAGATACCGAACGTCACACGACCTCATCAATGGTCTCGCTCGCTCCGCTCGCTCGTCGGGCCGCCGTGAACGGGATCAATCAGCGCCTACCGAACGGCATCCGATCTGTTCGGGGCCGCTTACGTTCCGGCGGCCGGGTCAGGTCCGTGTCCGGTCAGCCGCATGAGCTGTGCGGCCCAGTCGGCCTTCGCCAACAGCACCTCGCGGAGGGAGGGCGGGTTTCGGATGGTTCCGTCGTCGACGTAGGAATCGGGGACGACAAGGGTATCCTCGGGGACGCGCTCGTCGCCGTGGACCGGGAAGTGTCGATTGTCGAGTTTCATCACGAGCGGGGCGTCAAGCCGCTCGATCCCCTCGTCGGTCGCGTAGAGCTGGCGGTTGACCAGTTCGTGCTGGCGGCGATGGATGACCGCGCGGTCGCCGTCGTGAGGCTCCACGTAGAGCCGTCCGAGGTAATAGCCGTCCGAAAACGCCTCGAACATGGTATGCGCTCACACGTCACAACCGGCGAGAGATAAGGGCTTCGGCGAATAGTTATATAGCCGTCCAATCAGCGCCTTCGCGAGGCGGGTGAATCGTCCTGAAAGGTCAGAAATACGGAGACGGCGGCGACTTCAAGCTCGGTTTGAACCCGATTAAACCGACTTTCCGATCGAAAAACGGTCACGAACGGTCAGAACGAATGTCGGGCTTTTTATATCGAGGGGTAATGGAAATCACCGATGAGTCTCCGGTCCCTGTGCCTCGCCTCACTCGTCGTCCTTGCGGCGTGTATCGCTGTGGTGGGGTTCGCATCGGCTGGTGGTGTGAGCGCGCACGAAGGGGTGGACGCGAACGAGACGGATGAGGAGGCGAACGAGACGCCGTTCGGAAGCCAGGTTTCGTCGTTCATGCAATCGTCGTCGACCGAGACTGACGAGGAGGTCGACAACTGGATGTGGGAGCAGGAGGTCAAGCAGACCGACAATCGGACCGAACAGTCCGATCACGTCGAGCGCCGTGCGGCCTCCTTGAGCGAGCGCGTCGATAGCCTCGAAGCCGAACAGCGACGGCTCGCCGACGCCCGCGAGAACGGCACGATCAGCGAGCGGGAGTACCACGCGCGGATGAGTGCGATCGCGGGTGAACTCTCCGCCGTCGACCGCTCGGTCGAGAGTGCGGTGAGCGTCGCCGAGCGCTCCGAGGCGAACGAGACCGGAATCGAGGACCTCCAGGGGGCACCGGAGGACGCCACCGGTGACGAACTGGCGGCCATCGTGGGTGCGACCCCAGTGAACCCACCCGCGTCGGTGACCGACGACCGACGCGAGACCGACCGCGTCGAAGCCCGGATGTCGTTCGGAAATGCCCCGGTCGCCCACACCGTCGGCCCGCCAAGTGATGCCGGGTCGAGCGACTCGACCGGACCACCGGACCACGCCGGTCCACCGGATGACGACGCAGACACTGAGGACGAAGACGAAGACCAAGCTGGTCCACCGGATCATGCCGGTCCGCCGGGTGACGACGCAGACACTGAGGACGAAGACGAAGACCAAGCTGGTCCACCGGATCATGCCGGTCCGCCGGATGATGGGAACGAGAACGACGAAGACGAATCCAGCGAGAACGACGAAGACGACGCGAGTGACGAAGATAACGAGCGCGAAGACGAAGAGCAGACCGGCCCGCCCGAGCATGCTGGACCTCCAAGTGACGAGAACGACTCGGACGAGAACGACTCGGACGAGAACGACTCGGACGAGGACGAAGACGATGGGGACGACGCGGACGAGAGCGATGATGAACCGGGGCCCCCTGAACACGCCGGTCCGCCGGGTGACGACGCTGACGACGAGGAAACGTCGGATGAGGACGCTGACGACGAGGATGACGAGGAAACGTCGGATGAGGACGCTGACGACGAGGATGACGAGGACGAGAACGGCCCGCCCGAGCACGCTGGGCCGCCATAGTGAGTGATCGGGCGGGATCGAACCGTCGTCAGTTCGAGCAGACACCCTTTTTGCCGTCGGGACGCTACCTCCAAGTGAATGGACTCGTCGGCCCTGCTCGACATACTCGGGAACGAGAACCGGCGACGCATCCTCCGGCTACTCTCTCGAAAGCCCTGCTACGTCACCGAGATCAGCGAGCAACTCGACGTCAGTCCGAAAGCCGTCATCGATCACCTCCGGACGCTCGAAGAGGCCGGCCTCATCGAGAGTCACACCGACAACGGACGCCGGAAGTACTTCCACATCGCCGAGGAACTCAGACTGGAGGTGACGGTCTCGCCCTACGGATTCGGCACGAAGAGCGCCTATCCCGCGAGTGCGAGCCTCGACGTCACCACCTGTCAACATCTCTCTATCGAGGCCGAAGCGCCGACCACCCAGTCGGTCGACCCGTCCGAACTCGCGGACGCGCTACGACAGTTCGAGGAACTCGCACACGAACTCTCGCTGGCGCAGCGGTGGGTCCACGGCCGCCTCGCCGACGTTCACGACCTGATCGCCGAGAGCGTGACTGGCGAGGTCGACGACCAGTTGGCGATGGCGCTGCTTCGAGCGCTGGTCGGCCGGCCGGCGTCGACCGAGGCGCTCGCTCGCCGGATCGACGCTCCTCCCGCACTGATCGAGGACGCGCTCTCGACGCTCGCCGACGGCGGCCTCGTTCGTCGAACGGACGGCGTCTGGCGGCTGAACGACTAGAGTTCGCGGGTCAACCCATCACGAAGGTCGCTACCGAAGTACGCGCCGAGCGCGCCGGTGACGAGTCCGCCAGCCCCGGCGGCGACGACGACGTAGCCGCCGAGACCGAGCATCGTCAGGATCGGATCTTGGATCAGCGCCGCGACGCCGGCGGTGAGCATCCCGGCCGCCCCGGCCTCGAGAATCGGCCGGTGGCGCGAGACGACCCCGGCGAGAAAGCCCACCGCGAACGGCACGGCGTACCAGCCGATCGGGAGATAAACCGCCGACGCGACCATTCCCGCGACGTCGAGGACGAGAAGCGCGACGAACACCCCGAGCGAAAACGACAGCGTCGGCCCGGCGAAGCGTCTGCCGCCATCGTCGCCTCGGGCACGTTCGTGA
>SKSS01000088.1 GCA_007122875.1 Salinarchaeum sp.
CGTTGTGATCTCGCGTGTACAGCGAGTGGAAGATTCCGCGATCGAACTCGCTGTAGCCGTAGCCCACCTCGTCAAGCGCCTCCTTCGTCTCGACGAACCGTTCGGGCGCAACGTCGAACGCAAGGTGATGGACGGCACCGAGTTGTGGCCGTAGCGGCGTGGGATCGGACGCGCGATCGTCCCGGACGAAGAACGTCAGGATTCGGCCGTCGCCCGTGTCGAAAAACAGGTGGGTGGTCTCCGGATCGTCGAGGTTGGGCTGTCTGAGCACCAGCGGCATCCCGAGGAGATCGCGGTAGAACTCGATCGTCTCCTCGGCGTTGCTCCCGATCAGCGTGACGTGGTCGGTTCCGCCAAGTTGGATCGGACTGTCGGGTCGGGTCGGATCGATCTCGAACTCCTCGGCCGGTCGATAGTCACCAGTCATCGTAACACCGGATAGGGGGCCTGAGCGTATCAGTCTGGTGCGTCCGACTCCAGTCGTGCGTGAGTGATGCGTCCTGCTCGATCCATCCCGTGCTGTGGCATCTGACCGATTCACTCCTACCGTGTCATTTGCTACCAGTCGTCCCCAAAGACGTAACCGTGCTCACTCCGTTGAACGGATGTGAGTGAAGAAACCGGGCGACGGAATCTCCGAATGCCCAACGACGACGAACTGTTTGGAATCGTAACCGAGCACAACGGCGGGAACCACGTTCGCGTCCAGTGTGAGGACGGCAAAAACCGGATGGGGAGAATCCCCGGCCGGATGAAGTACCGGACCTGGATCGAAGAGAACGACATCGTTCTCGTCGAACCCTGGGACTGGCAGGACGAGAAGGCGAACATCGAGTGGCGCTACACGAGCCGCGACGCGGACCAGCTCCGGCGCGAAGGCCACATCGACTAGTTCAGATTACTTACTGACCGGTATCTCGAACGGCACGTCGACGCGAGCGGTAGCTTTGACCCGAACAAAACGTCGACCCGAACAGAGCGACGCTCGACTCGTGGCTACTCCTCGTCGTCTTCGTCGCCGTCTTCCGATTCGTCTTCAATCGCCTCGTCGGCCGTTTCGGTTACCTCCTCGCCGGTTTCTTCGATCTCGTCGGCGGCTTCCTCACCGCGCTCTTCGACATCCTCGGCGGCTTCCTCTCCGGTTTCTTCGACCTCGTCGGCGATGTCCTCGGCTCCCTCTTCGATCCGCTCGGCGACCTGCTGTCCGCGCTCTTCAATCTCCACGGCGACCCCTTCGCCGCTCTCTTCGACCCGATCGGCCGCCTCGCCTGCGATGGTCTCCGTTCGCTCCGCGGCTTCCCCGATGACGTCGTCGGCCGACCCGAAACGGCCTTTCAACGCGTAGCCAATCGCGGAGAGCGCACCCGCTACCAGCAGTAGCGGGAGCAGACGCGAGCCGCCACCTCCGTCGTCAGTGTCCTCTTCGTCGTCGGTGGCCACGTCGGCCGACTCCGCGGGCGAGTCGTCGTCCGACGACTCGCCCACCGAGAGCCGCTCGTTGAAGAAGTACCCGATCGCGGCCCCGCCAGCGACAAGCAGCGCAGCGCCCGGAATCCGCCGCGCTCGGCTCGGTGTCGGTCGCTGCAGCTCGGCCTCCTCGATACCTTCCCTGACGGCCCCCTTGATCGACGTTCGTAGCGTGCTCTCGACCGATTTCGACAGCGTCTCTTTCCGGTTGTCTGTTAGGATATCCATGGTGAACCCCCGAACGGTCTGCCGTTCGATGGCCGGGCGGAAAACCGTTCGGGCTGGCGGACTGGCTCGACGGCGATTCGTCTTCAGTACCGGTCGAAGTATCGATCCTGAACCGTGGCGAAGGCCGCCATCAAGAGCGCGAAGACGGCGGTTGCGATCGCGATCTGAACCCAGTGGACGAGTGCGAGCGGTTCGACGCCGAACAGTAGTTGTCCGGTCGGCGTATACAGGACGAGCAACTGCAGGGTCACCGCGACGCCGACGGCGAGGACGAGCCATCGGTTCGAAAACAGTCCGAGCCCATACCGGAACCGAATCGCCTGAATTCGGACGATTTCCATGGCGACGAAGCCGGTGAATACCATCGTCTGGGCCAGTTCCCGGCTCGTTTCGTACCCCGGACGCCACCCGAACAGCGTGCCGGTCAGATCCGTTCCGGGAACGACGCTGCCCGTGAAGTTCAGGGTGAACAGCGGAAGCAAACAGATCGTCATGAACGCCGCGATGCCGACGATCGAGGCCACGATCCGCGTGGTGATCACACCCTCGCCGGGCGGTCGTGGATCCCGATCCATGATGTCCTCGGCGGCCGGATCGACGCCCATCGACAGTGCCGGGATCCCGTCGGTGACGACGTTGATCCACAGGATCTGGATCGGCGTGATCACGAGACCGAGACCGGCCATGGTGCCCGTGAAGATCATCGTCACCTCGCCACCGTTACCTGACAGTAGATAGTTGACGAACTTGCGTACGTTGTCGAAGATGCGACGACCGCCCCGAACGGCCTCCTGGATCGTCGCGAAGTTGTCGTCGAGTAAGACGATGTCGGAGGCCTGTTCGGTGACGTCGGTTCCGCGAATCCCCATCGCGACGCCGACGTCCGCGTTTTTCACGGCCGGAGCGTCGTTGACGCCGTCACCGGTCATCGCCACCGTGTGACCACGCCCCTGGAACGTCTGAAGAATCCGCGTCTTGTGTTCGGGTGACGTCCGAGCGAAGATGTCGACCTCCTCGACGACGTCGTCGAGTTCGTCGTCGCTCATCCGTTCGAGTTCCGGTCCCGTCACGACGCGTGGCGACTCGACGCCGATCTCCTCACCGATCGCTCGCGCAGTGACGGCGTTGTCGCCCGTGACCACGACGACGTCGATACCGGCGTTCTTGCAGGCCGCGATCGCGTCCGGAACCTCCGGACGGGGGGGATCGATCATCCCCTGTAAACCGAGAAACACCAGCTCCGATTCGAGGTTCTCACTCGCCTCAGCCGGGGCGTCGGACCGACGAGCGAACGCCATCACTCGCAACGCGTCGGACGCGAACGAGTCGATTCGCTCCTCGATCGCCGTTCGGCGATCGTCGGTCAGTTCAACCACGTCGCCGTCGCGCAGTTCCCGATCGCACCGTTCGAGGATCGTCTCCGGTGCGCCCTTCGTGTACGCGACCCGATCGCCGTCGGGCGTCTCGTGGACCGTCGTCATTCGCTTTCGGTCGGAGGTGAACTCCACTGTTCCGATGCGCGGGTACTCCTCGGCGAGCGCACGCTGGTCGAAGCCGGCCTTTCGAGCGGCGACGAAGAGAGCGATCTCCGTCGGATCGCCCAGATACGTCGGCCCATCGCCGGATTCCTGTCGGCCGATGTCGACGTCGTTGCACAGGATGCCACAGCGGAGCACCTCACTCACCGCGTCCGGATCGACCGGCTCACCGTTACGGCGGAACTCGCCCTCGGTGTCGTGGCCGATGCCCGTGACCTCGTACGTCTCGCCGTTCGCGGCGATCCGCTGGACCGTCATCACTGCCTCGGTGAGCGTCCCAGTCTTGTCGGTGCAGATGACGTCGACCGATCCCAGCCCCTCGACGACCGGCAACCGACGGACGAGCGCGTTGCGTTCGGCCATCCGCCGTGCCCCAAGCGCGAGCGAGAGCGTGACGACGGCGGGAAGCCCCTCCGGAACCGCCGAGACCGCGATGCCCACTGCCGTGAGGAAGACCTGTAGCGGCGGCGTGTCCCCGAACACCAGTTCGGTGAGAGCGATGAGCGAGACGACGGCCACGACGCCGATCGCGATGAGCGTTCCCAGACGGTTCATTTCGGCTTGAAACGGTGTCTCGCGGTCCTCGGCCTCCCCAAGCGCGGTCGCGATTCGGCCAATCTCCGATTCGGAGCCGGTTTCGACGACGACGGCGGTTCCGGAGCCACGTCTCACGACGGTGTCTTTGTACAGCATGTTCCGTCGGTCCGCGATCGGGGACTCCGGATCCACCACGTCGGTCGATTTCGAAACCGCGACGCTCTCGCCGGTGAGTGCTGCCTCGTCGACGCTCAGGTTCGTCTCCTCAACGAGGCGCGCGTCGGCTGGAACGATGTCGCCGGACGTGACGAAGATCACGTCACCGGGAACGACGGTTCGCGCGTCGATCTCGGTCTTCTCACCGTCCCGTCTGACGAGCGCCTCGGTCGTCGATAGCTCTTCGAGCGCCGCGATGCTGCGCTCGCCCCGGTAGTCCTGGACGAAGCCGAAAATCGTGATGAACACGACGATCCCGGTGATGACGCCGGCGTCTAGAGTGTGTCCGACCGCCGCCATCACGCCGGCGGCGACGAGCAACACCCAGATCAGCGCCGACCGGTACTGTTCGATCAGAATCCCCAGCGGCGAGATTCCGTCATCCGTTTCGACCTCATTCGGACCGTGCCGTTCGAGGCGCTCCTGGACGTCCGCTGAGGAAAGTCCGGCCGCCGACGTACCTAGCCGCGAGTACACCTCGTCGATGTCTCTCGCGTGCCACTCCAGGCCTGGCTCCGCCTCAGGACGGCTCTCGATCTCGTACTCCGACACGCACCCTACGACCACAGTTTCCGACGTTAACGTTCGGGTGTCTCGAACTGCATACCGAACCGCGACGACAGATTCCCGCGTTTCGGGAACGATGCTCCCGAATTACGCGAATAGGCGTGCTACCGTCGAATGGGGAGGGTCAAACATGAACTACTACGACACGATTCTGACGGTGATCGGAATGAGTTTGCTGGGAGGGGTGCTCGTCGGCGTTCTGACGTCGGTCACCGTACAAACGGGAATCGTCGCCGGGAGTGCCGTCGCAACGATATTCGTCTCTCACGCGATCTTCGCCCGTCCTCCGACGCCGGTTCACGATCCACGGACGGCATACGCGGCGGCGGTGTGGCTCTGCTACCTGGTCGTCCTCCTGTTGGCGTACGACTGACCGCCCCATGGTCGGAGCCCGTTCACCCGTCCGCCGTCACTGGTACATCCCCATCGCCTGCGGTGGCTGTTCCTCACTCCGCCCCTCGGTCAGCTTCCGGTACTGCTCTGCGGTCTGTTTTGACCTCCTCCCACCCCTAAAGGGGTGGGATTCCCCGAAGGGGATATTCAGGTTGCGCGTTTCCTCGGCGGTGAGGGACGCTTTCGCGTCCCGCGTCAGCGGTCGCCGTCCAGTTATGACCCCGGACGTGCTTTTCAGCGCGTACAGCCGGGTCAAAGCGGCCTTCCTCCCCGATCACGCCGGGCGTCTGCGAAGCAGGCGGTGGAGTGTTCAGTCCACGAGGCCGCACGGTTCGCGGCACCCGAGGTGCTACGCCGTGCATGGTTCGCCCTCCCGTTGTCGGATGTTTTCAGCGGCGTTTAGGTCGGCGTGGCGGCCACGGTCGCACTCGGGACACCAAAAGTGGTCGCCATCTCGTGTGCCCTCGCCACCGCAGGCCGAACAGCGTTGACTCGTCTCGAACGGGTCAACTTCTTCGACCCGAATCCCGGCTTGTTCAGCTTTGTAGATGATGAACTGCTGCAACTGGTGGAAGTGCCACGAGTGGACGCCACGCCAGTCGCCCCCTTCTCTAATTCCTTCCAAGTCTTCGATTTTTACCACGGGATTCTCGAACTGTTGTGCCCAGTCGATGAGGCGACGGGAGGCGTTGTGATTGAGGTCACGAATCCGGCGCTCCTCTTTGTTACCCACGCGGTTCCGTGCGCGAAGCGCACCCGCTTCCGATAGCGACTCGCGTAGGGAACGATATTTGCGCCGGACGTATTTCGCCTCACGACCGGACACCAGCATCGACTCGCCACTCTCGGCGTCGGCGGCGAGCAGGTGGTTGTGGCCGATATCCACGCCAATCGCCGTCTCATCACCTGTCTCGGCGTCGGATTCGACGGTGAACGTACAGAACCAGTCGTCGCCCCGGCGGTACACCTGCAACCGGGACTTGCCGGCTTCGCCGTCCACGAGCCGGGCCACGTCGTCGGCTATGTCGTCGTACACGTCGATAGGCGTATACCACCACCCCGAGATACAGGGGAAGCCGACGACGACGGAGCCGTTCTCAGTACGGTCAATCTCCCAGTTCTGGTTGTTGACCGCGAACGGTTGGCTGGTGTGGTATTCCACGATCCCGTCCTTCTTGTAGTCGGATTTGGCTTCGCGGATGGCCTGATTCTGGATGGCCGAGTAGAGCGGATTGTCGATGCTGGCCGTGGTCACGCTCATCCCAAACTCGTCGGCTTCCCACCCATCGATGCAGAATTGCTTGGTGTCGCGGTACAGGCGAGTGGCGCGTTGCCACTCCCTACGGCGTTCGCGGGATGGGTTATGGAACGTCGTGGTGACGGTCGTCGTGACCACGGTTACAGTTGTAACGTCTGTCTGAATGATCGTAAAACGTGGGAATATCGGGCGGGCCGACACCCGTGGTTTGCTTCCCAGTTGTCGGCTTTATCCCACCCCTGAAGGGGTGGGCTTTCGCCTTGCTACCGCTGTAACCGAGGATACCCGATTCACGCCCATCCTCAGAACGCCCCGCGTTCTGTGTGCGAACGAGAGCGTTGCTCTCGTCACCGCCCCCCAGAAATCAGAGATTGCCGGCTGGCACGCAAGACCGATGGTCTCCGTTCACCGATGTGGCGTCGGGGTTCAAGACGCTCTACCCCGTACCAGGAACCATGTACGAGGAGGTTCTGATCGCGACCGACGGAAGCGACGTCGCCGAGCGTGCCGCGACGTCGGGAATCGCGCTCGCGAGGGCGTTTGACGCGACGGTACGGGCGCTGTCGGTGGCCGAGATGCGAGACGAGGCGGAACGGTGTGAAGACGACGCGACATCGATCGCGACCCGCGCTACCGAAGCGGGGTGTGAGTCCGAGTGGCTCGTCCGCCGTGGACGCCCGGCCAGCGAGATACTGTCGGCTGCGGAGGATCTTGATGCGGATCTGCTCGTCGTCGGAACCCACGGACGGACCGGGATTCAACAGGTTCTGCTCGGGAGCGTCGCACTGGAGGTGATCCGCGAGGCACGCTGTCCAGTCCTCTCGGTGAGTTCGACGGCCTCGCCGCTTGACGAGACGGGGGCGATCGACGAGGTGTGTCTCGCGACCGATGGATGGGCCGGATCGGATGGGGCCACGAACCACGCGATTGCACTCTCAGCGGCCTGTAACGCACGACTACACGCGCTGTACGCGGTGGACGTCGAGTCCGACGCACCGGAGATCAGGGACGCGTTCGACGCTGACGGACGGCAAACGACCGACGAGGTCGTCGAGGAAGCGTCCGCCGCGGACGTCGAGGCGACCGGAACGGTGACGCACGGACCGGCTCATGAGGTCATCCTCGACTACGTCGACGACGGCGACATCGATGTCCTCCTCATGGGCACCGAGAGCAAGTCGACCTTCCAACGGCTGGTCGTGGGAAGCGTCTCTCAACGCGTGGTCCCGAACGCGACGGTCCCCGTGATAACCGTCCGAACGCCCAACTGATCGCTCGGACGAGTGAGGGTCAGCCCATGCCGGGGACGGCGATCACTCTTCGAGAATCCAGCCGAACCGTTTCTCCCAGAACTCCTCACTCGGCGGCTTCTTACTGCGGCCGTGCGTCTTCCGGTCCCGAATCCGTCGCTCCAGTTTGTCCCGGGCTTCGTTGAGGGCGTGCGACGCGCCGTATCCTTCGCCGGACGCGAGGTACATCCCTCGATCGGTGTGAAGCCTGATTCGGGCAAGCACGAGCGGCGTGCCGCGCATCGTCTCGTCGTGTTCGTGGAGGTGAATCTTCGCGTCGAGCACGCTCATCCCGTGATCTCTGTCGTCGAACTTCTCGATCATCGCGACGACCTTCTCGTAGTTCATATCGTCGAGCAAGTCGACGCCGTAGAGCTGGACGGCCCGGTTGCCGCCTGCTTCCCACGTGAGCGAATCGAGGGCGTCGGTCTTGGTCACGATTCCATGAGGGCTCCCGTTCTCGGTGACCACGAGCGACGAGGCACCGATCTCGAACATCTCCTCGACGGCCGCGTCGAGCGTTCGGCCCGGCTCGATCGTTCGAACCGGCGAGACCATCACGTCACGGACCGGGAGGTCGAGCATCCGCGCGAGTTCGCCCTCCCGGGCCCCGAACCCACCCCGGCGCGTCCGGCCGCTGCTTTGGGTGAGTGGACCGCCGAACGAGTCCGTCGCCTCCGGGTCACCCCCCTGACTCCGCGCCATCTCCCGAATCCGTAGCGATGTGATGTCGTAGAGGCTGAGGATGCCAACGGCCGTGTCGTCCTCGACGACCGGAAGGTGCGTGATCCGATGCTCGCGGAATCGATTGACCGATTCGCCGAACTTCGAGTCCGGGTCGACGGTGATCGTCTCCCTGCTAGCGGCGTCGCCAACGGTCACCGCGTCGAGAAACGGGAGCACCTCGCGAAGGATTCCATCGGCGGTGACGACGCCGATCAACTCTCCGTCCTCGAACACTGGGAGGAGCTGTGAGGCACTGTCGATCATGAGTTGGGCGACCTCACGGATGTCGTGATCCGGGGCCAGCCAGGGGACGTTCCACGCGATCGAACTGAGTTTTTCGTTGGGCTGATGGTGCGAACTGGCGAGTTGCCGTCTGGTGACGACACCCTCGAACTCGTCGCCGTGTACGACGACACCGTCGACTTCCGTGTCGTCGAAGGTGCCGACGAGTTTCGAGACCCGATCGTCCGGATCGAACGTTACATACTCCGTCGAGACAGCGTCAGTGATTTCCATGGGCGTTCTGGGTGGTCGTGTACTCGGTGCGCTGTACTCGGCTCCGGTGATGAGGAACGATAGTTGAGAGTCCGCCGCCAGACGGCAAATACCTTCGCGACATCCTCAGAATGTGGGAATCAACGGGGATGCAGTCGATCCGTTCGCCACCGACCGGTCGGGGGACTCATCGGCTGCTCGGACGCCGGTCGGTGATGGACGCGACGTCCGAAACGGACCCTACGAGCGAGAGCGGTGGTGACAGCGGCGAAGACGGCCTCGACGGCGATCCGGATCGGTGTTCGAGACGAGTCACGTATTTGTGCCGGACGGTCGAATACGGGTCCATGCACGGCACGACCAGCGATCGATGCGCCTCCAGCGGATGATCGGATTCTTCCGCCGGTATCTCACCGTTCTCATTCGATTGGTTCCGTTCGCGCTAGCCGCCCTTCTGGATCGCCGACGGTTTCTCATCGCCGGGCCGCCGCGGTCGAGAAGCGAGGAGCATCATCGTCGCCGCGCCGAGCGCATGACGGCAGCGATGCTCGACCTCGGTCCTGCATTCATCAAGGTCGGACAGGTGCTCTCGACCCGTCCGGATGTCGTGCCGCCGATATACGCAGCGGAGTTCTCGACGCTGCAGGACGAGGTTCCGGAAGATGCCGGTGGCGATCCCCAGCGAGTCGTCGAGGCGGAACTCGGCGACGACATCGATCTCTCGACGCTCGAACCGGTCGCTGGCGGATCGTTGGCGTTCGTCTACACCGCCGTCGTCGCCGGCGAACACGTGGCGTTGAAGGTTCGTCGACCCGGGATCAAACCGATGATCGAGCGCGACCTGCGCGTCGTCCGAGCGCTGGTCCCGCTGATCGGGGCGTTCGTCGACGAACGCCAGCGGCACTCGCTTCGAAACGTCGCCGACGACTTCGAGGAGATCATCCTCGACGAACTCGACTTCGAGCGCGAAGCCGAGATGATGATCGAAATCGGCGCGAACGTCGACGACGACCGTGTCGTCGTTCCGGTGGTTCACGAGGAGTACACCTCAGAGCGCCTCCTGGCGATGGAGTACGTCGCTGGGGTGAGGATCACCGACGCCGAGAGTCTCGCCGACCTGGGGGTCGAACCGGCCGAGATGGCGACGCTGATCGCAACGACGTACCTGAAGATGGGGCTCGTCGACGGCGTGTTCCACGCCGATCCTCACCCCGGTAACCTCGCGGTTGACGACGACCGTCGACTCGTCATCTACGACTTCGGGATGAGCCAGCGCCTCACGCCGGCAGTGCAAGCGGAGATCGTCACGCTCTATCGGGCGCTCGTTCGTCGGGATGTCGATGAGCTGATAAACACGCTCATTGCCCTCGACGTCCTCGATCCGTCGGTCGACCGTACGGAGGTTCGAGCCGTCCTCACGCTCGTGATCGAGACCCTCGAAGGACATCCCCACGTCACCTGGCGATTGATCGTCACCGAACTCACGCAGATGCTTCACGACTTTCCGTTCCGTATTCCGCCGAACGTGATGTTGCTCATCCGCGTCGGCACCGTTGCGGAAGGTGTCTGTCGCTCGCTCGATCCCGAGTTCGACTTCCTGGCGGTTACCAGGACGTTTCTCGTCGATCACGGATTCATCGAGCGCGAACTTCGAGCCGTGATCGAGGAACTCCGTGGGGATCTCGGGCCGTCGGTTCCCGCCTTGGTCCGGGCCCCCACGAGATTCGATCGCGTGTTCGGCCAGCTAGAGCGAGGCGAACTCGTCGTCCGAACCGCTCCGCTCGAACAGGCAGGTGACCGGCGAGCGACCGGCGACGCAGTCGTCGCGGGATCGCTGTTCGTCGCGGCTTCGATCCTCTCGCTCCACGAGCAGCCGATCGGGGCGATCGCCGCCGTCGTGGGAGTGTGGTTTCTGATTCGGTATCTCCGCCGGAGCGGACGCGGTCGGACCTGAGAACGCCGCTCTGCGCCTCGGCGTCTCGATTGCTCGAACATGGTCGTCTCACTCACGATCGGCTCCCATCGATCCGGATTGGTGGATACCTGATTGGACCGGGGCGGGCCGCCGACCGTCCCGCACGCATCCGGCGAGTCCACCGGACCAGTCGAACGGTGACGCACCGAACCGCCGAACGGTAGTCCCCCGACCCCGTCAGACCAAAACACATAGCATTCGAGGCGGCCATCGTCCAGCCATGACACTCAGAGCGCGAGAGATCATGACGGGGGACGTAGAGAGGGTCGATCCCGACGATCGGGTGAGCGACGTGCTCGACCGGCTGGCTCGCGTCGACTTCAACGGCTTCCCGGTCGTCGACGGGGACGACCGCGTCGTCGGGATCGTCACCCAGGGGGATCTCGTCCGGCTGTTTCGCGCGCCGGATCGGGTCGTCTGGATCCCGATCGGCGTCCCGCCGTTCAGCGAGACGCTCACCTACGCGGTCGATCTGTCGCTCGGCGACCTCGACATCGGAGCCGACCTCGTCTCGAACGCCCGCAAGCCGATCCGCGAGTTCATGACCGAGGACGTGGTGACCGTGCAGGCCGACACGTCCGCCGAGGAGATCCTCTCGATCCTCGCCGACGAGGAGCGCGACATCAACCGCGTTCCCGTCCTCGACGACGATCGACTCGTCGGGATCGTCACCCGGGAGGACCTGCTGCGCGCACTCCGAGACGAAATCGAGTGGTAGGCGACCGGTTCGACCGCCGATCGTCGACGGCTGGGATGCGAATCGATCGATAGTCACGCACTCAGACCAACCCGGCCACGTCCTCCGTGAACGCCTCCACATCGTCCCAGTTCGTGTACTCGTAATCTCGCGACGTGTCGGTGTCTCCGCCGGCAGCGCTGGCGATCCGCTTCATCACGAACCGCTTGATGCGGCCGTACTGGCTATACTTGAGCGCGCCCGCGACGGCGAACGTTCGGTCGGGGTTCCAGCCCGTTTCGTCGAGGAACCGTTCGAGCATCTCCCGTACCGTCTCGCGGGCTTCGGGATCCGACTCGGCCGCCGTGAGGCTCACCGAGAAGAACGCCGATGGCGTTCGGTTCAGGTCGTCGACGTGTGTTCGAACGAACCGGGTGACGTACCGCTGATGTTTCCCGACGTGGATCGACGCGCCGACGACGGCGGCGTCGTACCCCGAGAACGAGAACCCCTCCGGCGGATGCCGCGCGTGGATCAGCGTCACGTCGTGACCGCGCTCGTCGAGTCCGTCCCCAATCCGCTCGGCGATCGTCGCGGTCTGTCCCTCGCTCGACCCGTAGACGACGGCGATCCGGGCCATCACCGATCACCGCCCCGTTCACGGTCGAGGTGTGGAAGCACGTCATCCCCGAACGTCTCGATGAACGCCCCTTGATTCCGGCAGACGTCGTGCAGGACGACCCGATCGACGTCGAGGTCGAGATCCCGGCGAAGCCACGTCACGTGCTCGTCGGGATTTGCGGAGACGCGCACGTTCTCTGCGACCTGCTCATCGTCGATCCCCTCGGCCAGCTCGTCGTACTCCGCCGGCGTTCGCAGTTCCTGTGTCACCGGTCCCGGCACGCAGTTCGTCCGCCACTGGTCGTGCGCCCCGTCGATCGCAGTCTTCTCATCCTCGGCGTACGCCAGTTGCACCTTGAGCGCGATCGGCTTCTTCGGGGCGTGCTCGCGAAACGCCTCGACGCGCCCGGCGACGGCGTCGTGATCCGGCGTGGCGATCGTAATCAGCCCGTCGACCCACTCACGCTCGCCCAGCCAGCGGGCGGTCGCTTCGGACAGGGCAGCTCCGTACAACGGTGGGGGCGAGTCGGGCCGGCTGTAGAGTCGCGCCCGTTCCGCGGTGATTCGCCCGTGGTGGGTCACCTCCTCGCCATCCCACAACCGGCTCATGACCTCGGCGGACTCCTCCAGTCGGGCGTTGCGTTCGTCCTTCGGCGGCCATCGCTCACCCGTGATCCCCTCGTTGAGCAGTTGGCCGCTCCCGACCGACAACCAGAACCGCTCCGGATACAGCGAGCGGAGCGTCGCGGCCGCCTGTGCGACGACCGCCGGGTGGTACCGATAGCCCGGCGCGTTGACCGTCCCGAACGGCAGCGAGGTCGCCTCCATCGCGGCTCCCAACCAGGACCAGACGTGCCCCGATTCGCCCTGGCGTTCGCTCCACGGATGGAAGTGATCCGACGCCAGCACGCCGTCGAAGCCGTGATCCTCGGCATGCTGGACGTACGCCAGCAACTCGCTCGGCGAGAACTGTTCGTGTGAGGCGTGGTAGTAACACTCGGTCATTCGTGCGTTTCCCTCCCCGGTCGGTGGCGGTCAGCGTCGTGTCTGAAACCCATGGGAACCCCCGCGTTCGCCCCACGACGTGGACCCTGTTGTAGGTTGGTACCGATCGTGTTCCCGGTCACTCCGCGTGATCGGCGGAGTTGTCCCGCGGATCGTATCCCAGCACGTCCCGTGCCCGCTCGATCGAGTAGTACTTTCGGTCGTTGTCGGAGATGCCGTAGACGACCTCGTAGCCGTACTCGGCCTCCAGACAGCGCTCGAAGAGATGTGCACAGTCGCGGTAGGAGAGCCACATCGCCTGGCCGCGTTCGTAGTCCTCGGGTGGGTGGCCCTTCGTGAGGTTGCCGATTCGGACGCAGACGACCGAGAGTCCGTGTGCGTCGTGGTAGTAGCGCCCGAGGGTCTCGCCGGCGGCCTTCGAGACGCCGTAGAGGTTTCCGGGCCGGGGAAGTTCGGTGCCGTCAAGTCGAAAGTCGTCGTGGGCACGGTAGAGATCGGGCGTTCGCTCGTCGGTCTCGAACGCCCCGACGGCGTGGTTCGAGGAGGCGAACGCCACCCGCTCGACGCCGGCGTCCACGGCCGCTTCGAAGACGACCTGCGTGCCATCGATGTTGTTCGTGAGGACGCTCTCCCACGGGGCTTCGGGGCGTGGATCGCCCGCCAGGTGGATCACGGCTCCGACGCCCTCGACGGCCTCGCGGACGGCTTCGCGGTCGGTCACGTCCGCGACGACGGTCTCGCCAGGTACGTCGACTTCGGGCGGATAGCGGTCGAGCAGTCGCCAGTCGTACTCGTCGCCGAGGTCCGCGAGGATCGCCTCAGCGACCCGCCCGGACGCCCCCGTGAGCAACACCGGATCGTCCATTCAGTTGGGGACAGGGACGGCCGTCCCAAATAGGGTGCGGTTCCGACCGTGACCGGACGCGCTCGATCTCGATCTCACTCGACGGCGTGACACGTTCACCCTCGACCGACGCCATGGCGCGCGCTGGGCCGCGTACGCGAGCGACAGCGAGCGTCGCGGCCGACCGTCGTGCGAGGGATGAGGAGGAACGAGCCGGACGGCTCGTGACGACGAATCGGCTGGGGAGGCGTGTGGCCCTCAGTACGCCCGTGAGTTGTACTCTGCCCTGCCCCTGGCGACCGGCCGACAGGGAGGGTATTCCCCACCCGAACCCCACCGATCCCGTCGGCTGGCACGCGAAACACTTTCGAGGCAGGATTCGATACACTGGACATATCCAGCTACATGGAAGTAACCTAAATAGATGGGTGAAAAAATTTTTTCAGTTATCTCCTGTTATATTCTGGTCCACTGGGAACCATCGGCGGGGGTTCGCGTCACAGCATCGGTGTTCGATGTAGGCACCGCGAGTCACGACACCACCGAGGGCCACACACCTCCCAACCGATTCCGTCGCTCGCTCCCTGCGGTCGCTCGCGCGCCACCCGCACGAGAGTAAAATGCGAAAATCGAATCCCCAAACGGGGTCGGAATCCGGTGTCCAGTCTCAGTTCACGATCCGGGCGAACGCGAGCGTGCCGCTCACGTTGTCCACGTAGATCGTCGGTTCGTCGCCTTCCTTCGCCCCTGAGACGAAAATCGTGTACTTGCCGCGTTCGGCGACGCCGTCGCCCTTTCGGCCGGTGCCCGTGATCTTCACCTCGTACGTCTCGCCCTCCTCGACCGCCTCGCGGGACTGGTGGGTTCGGCTTCGAGCGGTTCGCTTCGCGACCGGGCGGACGGCACCACAGGCGTCACACTTCAGCATCGGCGTGCGATCCTCGCGAACCAGCCGGGTGTCCGGAAGTCCACACTCGCCACAGCGGACGAACTCGTCGACGTACTCCTCGACGACCGCGTCGAGGTCGGAGCCCGTGAACCGACCGTTGTACCGGCCCCGCCCCTCCGAGAGCGACCCGGCCGTCGCCAGCGCCTTCTGGACGTGCCGGTGGAGGTGCTCTGGCTCCCGGTTGAGCGCGTCGGCGACCGACGAGAGGTTCGTAAATCGGGTGAACGCACCGTCGGGCTGGGCGTTCGCGGGCGGTACGTCGAGTCGGTCGTCCCCGGTCGTGATGTCCGGCGTGTTCTCGATCGCGCGATCGAGAAGGGAATCGTACTCCATGCTCCCGGCAGGGTCCCGTCACGTAAAGACGTTCCGTGCGTCGACTCCCGCGCTCCGACGACCGGAATCACCTTTGCTGGCCCGCCCGACGCTCGACGCATGACCGACGAGCCACCGACGACGGCCCAGGAAGCCTGCTTCGAGGCGGGCGTGAAGTTCGGATCGCTGTACCACCAGTTCGCCGGCACGCCCGTAAGCCCGGAGAGCGCGGCCAGCCTCGCCAGCGCTATCGAGGAGAGCATCGAGAATCAGCCAGCCTGCCGGGACGTGACGGTCGACATCCGCGAGGAAGTGCTGGCGGAAGCCTGTGAGACCGACCACGGCTACGTGGAGTTCACCGGCCGGTTCGCCGACGTCGAGGTGACGATCGTTCACGACGGCGTCGAGGTCATCGCACGGATGGCGATGGACGACGGCTATCCACTCATGCGCGTCGAGTCCGTCGACGAGACGTGACCGAACCGATTCGAGGACGGTTGCTCGGTCAGTCCGGCCGTTTTCCGACGAGGGGAGAACTTCCGTCCTCCCGGTTCAGGACGAGGGGACACCATCGCTCGTCCGTTGGCTTAAAAAATATCAGTAATTTGATGTTAGGTGTGAGCTGAACTTGTAGAGCGAACGCTGCGCACAGTATGAGCGAGTCTCATATGTTGCACAGTACTTTCAAAGAGTATTTACAATCCGACAGACGACACGACGTGATCACCCGTGAAGTCCAGATATGATGTAGTCATCGGCGGGAGCGGCAT
This sequence comes from Salinarchaeum sp., assembly GCA_007122875.1. Taxonomy (GTDB): domain Archaea; phylum Halobacteriota; class Halobacteria; order Halobacteriales; family QS-1-68-20; genus QS-1-68-20. The sequence goes on from SKSS01000088.1 coordinate 15,867, forward strand.
AGCCGGCTCGGCTGCTTCGATGATCCTCGCTGACAATGACCTCGATGTCCTGATGATCGAAGCGAAAAAACATCCACGGTTTGCGATCGGCGAGGCGATGTTACCGCTGAGTGCGGTGTGGATGTGGATCGTCGGCGAGTACTTCGATATTCCAGAGATAAGACACATCAGCGACGCCAATAAGATCGTCGATAACATAACCCGATCCTGCGGGGTCAAACACTCGGTGGGGTTTGCGTACCACGAACGGGAGCATCCGCTCAGTGGCGAGCACGTCCATCAACTGGTTCCCCCGGAGATGCCCTTTTACAAAGAGAGTCATCTCGTCCGCGAACACATCGATCACTACCTGGTTCAATCCGCTGAAACCTACGGCGTGGAGTACGTCGACGAAACGCCAATCACTGACGTCGAGATCAACGACGACGACGTGACGGTGACCACCAGTCAGGGGACGACGACGGGAACCTTCTTCATCGATGCGACGGGTGGTAACTCAATTCTCGCCGAGAAGATGGGGTACCGAGACGAGACGCCGGATCTAGAGACGAACACTCGGGCGATTTTCACACACGTCGAGGGACTCGACCCGTTCGACGATCTGATCGACGACGCGCATCTCCCCGACCAAACGAACCAATTGCACGACGGGACGCTCCATCACGTCTTCGATGGTGGCTGGATGTGGGTCATCCCGTTCGATAACTTCGAGCGCTCGGAGGAAACGAAAGCGAGCGTCGGACTCATGCTCGACCGGGACGCCCACCCCCGTGACGACACGCTCACTGCAGAGGAGGAGTTCTACGGAATCATTTCGTCGTATCCCGACATCGATCGACATCTCGAGCCAGTTGAGCCGGTGATGCCGTGGATCCGAACGGGCCGGTTACAACGAAGTGCCTCCAAGTCGACCGGCCACCGGCATCTACTGACCAATCACACCTACGGATTCGTCGACCCACTCTACTCGCAGGGCCTGATCCACACGTTCGAATCGGTGTTCCGGTCGATGACCCTTCTCCTGGAGGCGTTCGAGGAAGACGACTTTTCTGCCGATCGGTTCACGCCGATCGACGACCTCCACCGAAGACAGCTGAAAACGGCGGATCTGCTCGTAAGCAACGCCTACATCTCGACGAGTGAGTTCGATCTGTGGAACGCCTGGACGCAGCTCATACTCGCCGAATCGGTGTTACCCGACCTCTACGTCCAACGATCCTGCCTGAAGTATCTCTCGTCAGGGGAGACGGCTGAATTCGATCACTTGCTTCAGGAGACCCGACCGGGAGATGACGCGCCGTTCGCCCCCGAAAGGGATGCGTTGTTAGAACGGTTCTCCGAGCTACTCGCTGCCTATGCCGACGGAGAGGTCGAGGGAGACGAGGCGACCCACTCACTCTTAGACGAGTTGACACAGGTCGACTGGCTCCCCAAAAACGTCTACGACTGGGGGAACGAGGACGCACGCCATATCGACTTCGCGGATCCGGAGCTCACCGCCGAACTGCTCGCCTGGGGGCAAACGGACGCGCCAGCACACATCCGTGAGGGACTGTTCGACTTCGAGATGCCGGAACTGATGTAGCGCGAAGCGACGTCATTCGTAATCGACGTTCCGTTGCTCTGCCGTGTCCATCCACGTCTCTAGCGGCTGTGACTGATCGAGGTACTGCGCATAGAGTTCGCGAGCCCATTCGAGTGCCTCTGGATTCGCCGTATCAACGAGTGCACGCGGATGGCCGGTCCGTTCGTCGTGAACGGTGAACGTAAGCCGGTGATCGAACACCCCCAGCTGGACGGGAATCGATTCACGGGTGATCCGCATTCGTGCGTTCGGCTCCTCCAGCCACAGTGAGGCAGCCTCCGGATAGCGTTCGAGATACTGCGCAGCTGCTGTTGGTGTCCAAATGCTTTCTACCTCGACGTCACCGCGGAGCTGTGGTGTGATCCCCTCGACGATGTCGGGTGGGACAGCACCGATGCTCCGAACGCCACGTACACGCTCTGTGTCGTTCCACAGTTCGAGATAGCGCTCGTGCATCCGGTACGGCTCTTCGGACGTCGCCATCGTCACAGTCGACCCTTCGAGCAGGCGAATGTCAAACGCCACTGGACAGGCGTAGAGCTGTTCGACGAGTTCCGGAAGCTGAGCTGCGACGTGCAGCTGGTGACAAACGCTCTCTACCTCCTCGAGGACGACCGTTCCAAACTCCGTAAGCGCGTGTTCGCCGTTCGTCGTCGTACTGAGACCGGCCTCACGGACGGCTGCCAGATGGCGATTGGTCGTTGCTCGTGACTGGTCGAGCCTTCGTTCGAGCTGCTGACTCGTGAGACGTTCGTGCTTCCGGAGAGCGGTCAGCAGCTCGTGATGACCGACGACGGTTTCCGTAAGTTCGATGCCCCGGTCGGCGTCCATACGCCCCTCAGCGGCCCACAGCACAAAGTGATACGTGTTTGGGAATCGCTGGTCAAACGGTCGACACGGACGAGACTGGGTGGGCGACTCCACAGTCCGGATTGGGGTCCGTGATCCGTTCTGTGGCCAAGGGTCAGAGTCCACCTGAGACGCCGTAGAACGTTCAAACTGACGGGTTTCACTTTCAGCCTCCGGCGACCTTTTAACCGTGATCACGTCGTATGTTGATATATGTCACAGTCCACCCTCGGTGACGACGACCTCTTCGGCGAGGCCGCCGACGAGATGCGCGCGGATGTCGAGGAGCACCTCGACGCGGCCCGCAGCGCGCTTCCGGAGGCGGACGACGTGTGGGCGACCGAAGCCGACAACGTCCTCGGCGTCCTCAACGGCCTCCGATCGGCGCTCGACACCGGTGACGCCCGCGATCACCTCCGTGACGCGAAAAAGTGGTACACCGTCGGCGAACGGGCCGACGCCTTCGAGGACGCCGCCGACCTGAAAGCGACGATCGAAGAACTCGACGACCTCGTCGCCGATGTCGAGGAGGCACACGAGCGCGTCGGTGATCTCACCGGTCTCGTTCCAGAACTCCGAAGCACGCTGACCGACCTGGAGACGGACAGCGGCGACGACGCCGAGAGCGACGACGAAGACGCGAGCACGGCGGCCGAAGCCGACGACTGAACGGCTCGGGCCGACTCACCGTCCGTCCGGCCCGTCGAGATCCCGATCGGCGACGGCGTAGAGGAGGTCGGCGAGCGCGTCCGCAGCCAGCGCCAGCAACTCCTCGCCCCGGTCTGCGTCCCCATCGCTGGGATCGCCGACGACGCCGTTGTCCGTAAACGACGCGCTGTCGTGTGCGAGGTTGACGCCGGAGACCCACTCGCCCCACCGGTCGCTCGCGCCCGTCCGAGCCTCCTCGATCCGGTCCTCCCGGACGAGGTCGGGCGAGACGTGCCGCATCAGCGCGGTCTCCAGCGGTCCCCCGTGGCCCATCTCCCGTGAGTGCTCGCCGACGGCGTCGAACCAGGTGAACGCGACCGCGTAGGCGTCGTCGTGACGCGAGACCGTGGCCGCGATCTCGGCCAGCGCGTCCACGTTTCCGCCGTGACCGTTCACGAGGACGATCCGATCCCAGCCGTGTGCCGCCAGGCTCCGGGCGGCGTCGCGGACGTACGCCCGGAACGTGTCCTCGCGCACCCACATCGTCCCGGGAAAGTGGCGGTGTTCCTCGGCGACGCCGATCGGAACGGTCGGGGCGACGACGACCTCGCCGTCGAACGCGTCCGCCCCGGCGTCCGCGACGGCTTCCGCTGCGAGCGCGTCGGTCCCGAGCGGGGCATGCGGGCCGTGCTGTTCGGTGCTGCCGACCGGCAAGAGGGCGAGATCCGTCTCCACGGCCGCGGCGTCGGTCCACGTGGCGTCGGTCAGTCGCATGCGCGAGCACAAGTGTCCCTGGGGCTTGTACTCCCCGCTCCGTCCAGCGGGGTCACACAGCGTCGATCGCGTCCGCGGACTCAAGGGAGTGGAGGGCGTCATTCAGCCGGGGGAACGACAATGGACGATGACTCACGAGCGCGCGAACAAGGTGTCGAGTTCGGCGATCTCGGCGACGAACTGGCCACCGCGGACTATCCACTTACGAACGACGAGGTGATCGATCGGTACGGGGACCGCGAAATCGTCATGGCCGACGAGACGGTGACGCTCGGGGAGGTTCTCGAACCGTTCGAGGAGACGTATCAGGACGACGGCGACGTTCGAACGGCCGTGCTCAACATGGTCGGCGACGAGGCGATCGGTCGGAAAGGCTACAGCGATCGGACCCCGCCGGCACCCGGTGAGGATGAGGATCGAGAGCACGAATCGATCTGAACGAACGGTTCAGGTCATCGGATAATCGTGGCTTAACCCATTCACGTCCGGGCATCGCTCGCACACACCGTGGGAGCATAGTGCAGGGTTATTCCAGTCGAACAGATCTGAACGGTGGGGGGGCTTATCCGCGACGAGACGGTATCCGTGAGCCGACGATGAACGACAACTCGACGGCACAGTCGGGACGACCGCACGACGAGCATGGATCGCGCGAATCGATGCCGCGTTTCGGAGCGGAGCGAACAGCGCGTTTCGGAGTGGACGGAGGCGACAGCCGAACCGTATGACGGGGGAACTGGGTTCCGGGGCCGAGACAATCAGACGCGTGGCGGGCACGATGGGAGACGACGACCTCGTCGTCGTGTCGAACCGACAGCCGTACAGCCACGAGTACGATGATGATGACGGCACGCGTTCGGTCGTCGCCGAGCCCGCGGTCGGTGGGCTCACGGCGGCGCTCGATCCGGTGATGTGCACCGTCGGCGGGACGTGGGTCGCGTGGGGTGACGGCGAGGCCGACCGGGAGGTCACGACGGGTGATCGAGTCGAGGTACCGCCGGACGATCCGGCGTACGATCTCCGCCGCGTCTGGCTCGACGACGACGCGATCGACGGCTACTATTACGGCTACAGCAACCGCGCACTCTGGCCGCTCTGTCACTCCGATGTCGCTCGGGCGTCGTTCGACAGCGGTGAGTGGGAGCAGTATCGAGCGGTGAACGAGACGTTCGCCGATGCGGCGGCGGACGAAGCCGATGGCGAGTCGCCGGTGATCTGGTTTCAGGATTACCACCTGGCGCTGGCACCGCGCATGGTCCGCAGTCGGCTCTCGAACGACGCGACGATCGCCAGCTTCTGGCACATTCCGTGGCCATCGTGGGACGCCTTTCGGGCCTGTCCCCAGGCGGAGACGATACTGTCAGGGCTGCTTGGCTGTGATCTACTCGGATTCCACACCGAACGGTACTGCGAGCGGTTCCTCGATTGCGTCGAGGAGGCGCTCGGTGCCAGCGTCGACCGGGCGACCGGCCGGGTTCGCCATCGGTGCGGGACGACGACCGTCCGGGCGTTCCCGCTTGGAACGGACGCCGAACGCCACCGATCCCTCGCGCTGTCCGACGACGCGACGACGTTCTGGCGGTCGTTCGAGGCCGATCACGGGCTGGAGGATGTCCGCGTCGCCGTGGGCGTCGACCGACTCGACTACACGAAGGGGATCGTCGAACGGCTCGACGGCATCGAGCGGTTCCTCGGAACCCACCCCGAGTGGCACGGACGGTTCACCTACGTCGGAAAGCTCTCGGAGAGTCGGATCAGGATTCCTGCGTACAGACGCTACCGCGAGCGCGTCGACGAACGGATCGAGCGGATCAATGACCGGTTCGCGACCGACGACTGGCAGCCGATCATCTCGCTGTCAGGAACCCTCTCGCCGGCCGCGTTGGCCGGGTTGTATCGGGGGACCGATCTCGCGCTCGTGACGCCGGTCAGAGACGGCATGAACCTCGTCTCGAAGGAGTACGTCGCGGCGAGCGACGACGGGGTGCTCGTACTGAGCGAACTCGCCGGCGCTCACGAGGAACTCGGCGACTGGGCCGTGACGGTCAATCCCAACGACGCCGACGCGGTGGCCGACGCGGTCAGCCGGTCGCTGACGATGCCCGCGAGCGAACGGACGGGGCGACTCGAACACCTCCACCGATCGGTCTACGGCAACCAGGTGTACGACTGGCTCGAAGACGTGCTCCGTGCGGCGCGGACGGTCGGAAACGAGTGCGGCCGGATGGTTGCGGGCGGGCCGGCCGCCGAGTGAGTTCAGTCGTCGACGTCGGTTCGAGCGGTTCGCTGTGCGGCCTTCTCGATGAACTCCTCGGGGAGTTCGTCGATCTCGCCCGCCTGCACGCCCCAGAGGTGTGCGTAGAGCCCAGCCTCGTCGAGCAGTTCGTCATGCGTCCCGCGCTCGACGATCTTCCCGTCCTCTAAGACGACGATCTGATCGGCGTCCCTGATCGTCGAGAGACGGTGAGCGATGGCGAACGTGGTGCGGTCGGCCGTGAGTTCGTCGAGGCTGCGCTGGATGAGCATCTCCGTCTCGGTGTCCACGTCTGAGGTTGCCTCGTCGAGGACGAGGATTTTCGGATCCTTGAGGATCGCGCGGGCGATCGAGAGGCGCTGACGCTGTCCGCCGGAGAGCTTCACCCCGCGCTCGCCGACCATCGTGTCGTAGCCGTCAGGGAGGTTGGTGATGAACTCGTGGGCCTCCGCGGCTTTGGCCGCCTCGACGATCTCCTCGTCGGTCGCGTCGAAGGTGCCGTAGGTGACGTTCTCCTTGACGGTTCCGTAGAACAGGAACGTCTCCTGGCTGACGTAGGCGATCGACTGACGCAGGCTCGGAAGCGTGACATCCCGGAGATCCTGATCGTCGATGCTGATTCCGCCGTCGTCGACGTCGTACATCCGCAACAGCAGTTTGAGGACGGTCGATTTCCCCGCACCGGTTGGGCCGACGAGTGCGGTCGTCTCCCCGCCCTCGACGGTGAAGCTCACGTCCTCGATGATCGTCTCGTCGTCTTCGTAGCCGAAGGTGACACGGTCGTACTCGACGCGCGCGTCGGTCACGACGAGGTCGTCGGCGTCGGTCTCCTCCTCGATTCGGCCCGTCTCGTCCATCAACCCGAACGCACGCGCGGCTGACGCCCGAGCACGCTGGTACATGTTGATAATCTGACCGAACTGTGCCATCGGCCAGACGAGTTGCTGTGTATAGAGGATGAACGTCACGAACACGCCGACGCTAAGCGATCCCGTCAGCGGTCCAGGGGCGGTCTCGGTGAACACCCAGTAGCCGCCGACGAGGAAGGTGATCACGAAGCCGATCCCCGACAGCAACTGGAGACCGGGGAAGAACTTGATCCTGAGGGTGATCGCCCCCCAGTTGGTGTCGTAGTAGTTCTGGGAGACATCGTCGACTCGCTCCGACTCGTAGCCCTCGGTGTTGCTCGACTTGATCACCTGAATACCGCCGAGGTTGTTCTCGAGACGGGAGTTGACCTTCCCGACGCTGGAGCGGACCTGGGCGTAGCGGGGCTGGATGAGCTTGATGAAGTAGTACGTGAAGATGGCGATCAGCGGGACGGGCGCGAGCGAGACGAGCGCGAGCTGCCAGTTGAGGTAGAACAGCAGCACGCCGATGCCGAGTACCATTACCGACAGCCGGAAGAACGAGTTCATCCCGTCGTTGAGAAACCGTTCGAGCTGGTTCACGTCGTTCGACAGCACCGACATCATCTCACCGGTCTGCTTGTCGGCGAAGAACTCCATGTTCAGCCGCTGCATCTTGTCGTACGTGTCGGTCCGAACCTCGTGTTGGATGTCCTGGGCGAAGGCGTTGAACCCCCAGTTTCGGAGCCAGTGAAAGAGCGCGCCGAAGACGAACGACCCGGCGATGATCCCCACCACGAGGAAGAACTGCTCCGTTTCGTCCGTCGGGAGCCACGCCGACGGGACGCCGGGCAGGTAGAACGCCTCCTGGCCCATGAACACCGAGTCGATGGCGATTCCCAACATGAGCGGCGGCAGCAAGTCGAGAATCCGTGCCAGCACGCTTCCGATGATCCCGACGGTCGCGGAGAACCAGTTATCTCGCCCGTACTCGCGAAACAGCCGGAGCATCGGGTTCGGGATCTTATCCCGTTGCTCTTCGAACGGATCGTCTTTGTCCCAGTCGATACTGCTCATTGACTTGCGTGTAGCGGGTTCCCGCAATAAGCGTTTCCTACGAATCGAAACCCCCCGTAGGTTGCCGCCTACAGCGATTTCGCTTCGATTTCGGGGTCGATTCCGGCCTCGGTGAGGTCCGCTCGGATGCGATCGCGCAGGGGATCCGGCACCTCGTCTCGGGCGACCGGCGTGGCTGTCGACCCGTCCCCGGGTACCCGCCAGTAGAGGACCGAATCGGTCTCTGCGTAGAACTCGATGCCGTACCGATCGCCGTCGCCGTCGTAGTGAACTCGTGCGGCTCGTCCCTCAGCGTGCCAGCCCTCCTGTCGTGCGAGTCCGGCGGTCCGCTCGTCCATATCCCGATCGTCGGTCGCCCGGTCAAAGGTGTTTGTGGATTGGCCGCGTCCTCAGGCGGTCACTCGAACTCGATTCGGAGGCGATCGCCCTCGTCGATGTCGTGGTCCGCTGCAAACCCCTTCGGGACTTCGAGCACCCATTGGCCCGTTCCCTGGTAGCGGTCGAGGCTGCCGGGACCGTCGGGGACGGGGGCTTCGTGGATCGTCGTGATCTCGCCGTCGGCATCGGCGAAGACGATGTCGATCGGGAAGTCCATGTTCCGCATGACGAACGTGCGCTCGTCCTCGTCGTCGAAGACGAACAGCATTCCTTCGCCCTCGTCGAGGTCATCGTGGTCGCTCAGGCCGACGTAGCGCTGGTAGGGTGTGTCGGCGACCTCGGCGTCGACGGTCGCGAGTTCGGTTCCGTTCTCGGTTTCGATCGTGACCGTCGCTCGGTCGTGTTCGCCCGCGACGAGGGGATTCCAGGCGACCCCGAGACCGAGTGCGAGTGTGATGACGACGAGTGCAGCGAGGCGGTACCGGCTCACGGGATGGGATGCGTCGCGGAAAAGGGTAAGCGTTATTCCGGTCGGTCGGCTTGTCAGAGATAGGGTTCGTGGTCTAGTTGGTTCATGACGCGGCCCTTACAAGGCCGAGGTCGGTGGTTCAAATCCGCCCGAACCCACTTTTGCCAGCACAACGCGACGAGCGGAGCGAGGAGCCTGTGCTGGCAAATGGTTGACGTGGATTTGAACTAGACCGAGGTTCTGCGCGAAGCGCAGGTTCTCGGGCGTGGTTCAAATCCGCCCGAACCCATATTCCTGCCGCGAACACGGTCGTGAGCGGCAGGAATCGACGGCGTAGTTCAAATCCGCCCGAACCCACTTGCGGAGTGTTCGAGATTCCAACAGAACGAGAAGGCGTTCCCGATCTCAGACGATATCGATCGAACCAAACATGAAGCCGGCGTGGGGCGAGCAGTAGTACTCCTGTCGTCCCGGCTCCTCAGCGGTCCACTCGAAGGTGTCGCCCTCCGACGAGATCGTTTCATCGAAGGTGTCCCCGCCGCCCGAGCGGCTATCGAGGGAGTCGGTCGACGTGATCGTATGGAAGACGCCGTCCTGATTGCTCCAGACGACAGTGGTCCCAGCATCGATGCGCACGAATGGCGGATCGAAGATGAACGCCGGTTCCCCGTCCTCTCCTTCGCGGGTGATCACCTCGACGGTTTGCTCACCGGTCATGTCGACGAACTCGTCGTCGTCCGGATCCGTCGGGAGATCCTCGACTGCATCTTCTTCGTCCTCGTCATCCGCATCGTGCTCGTCGGGTACGTCGCCGTCTGCATCGCGCTTTTAACGGGGCGAGTCGTCTCCTGCGCTCCTATCCCCTACCCGTGTCAGCCTCAACGAATCGGCCCCCTCCACCATCGTTTCGTGCCCTCGCCTGATCGTCCCTCACTCGATCATCGTTTCGTGAAGATCGATCCACACGAGTGAATCGGCCGTCTCTCCGAAGAGAACGGTGCTGATTCTGCCCGTCGTCTCGTCGGTGGTCGTCTGCCACTCTTCGTATCGAACCAGCGCATGTTCGTCGAACCGCTCGATGAGTTCGACGTTTCGGATGTCGATATCGAACACCTCCGGTTCGTCACGGTCATATCCTTCACGTATCCCCGCGATCACCGCCGCCCGATCGTGTCGCGTCCCGTCCGGAGTGACCATCTGGAACTCCGAGCCCAGTGCTGTTTCCAGCCGCCCGATCGCGTCCTGATCGAGGGTGCCAGCGTACCACCCAACAAAAAAGTCGTGGAGGGATTCGATTTCGCGCTCGAACGTCTCGCGTGTGGACATACACCGACTGCGGGCCCATCGACGAAATAGATTCCCGAACGGTCCTCGCCCTTTTTCGGCCGTTCGACGACACGTACTCCGTCACCCGTCGATCACGGTGCCGACCGACTCCCCGGACAGAAACCCGGATAGTTCCGCCGGACCGAAGATCGACGCCGGTGCGTCTAAATCGAGCAGCGTCCGCACCTTGGCTGCCATCCCGCCGGTCACGTCGGTCGCGTCGCTTCCACCGAGGACGGCTTCGACGGCGTCGTAGTCGTCGATCCGGTCAATCACCTCGTCCTCCGCGTCGAGCACGCCTGGAACCGTCGAACAGAGTCCGACCCGATCGGCATCGAGCCCCACGGCGAGTTCGACGACGAGTTCGTCACCGCTGACGATCGTCGTACCTGCCCCGACGTGAGCGATCACGTCGCCGTGGAGGATGGGGACGAATCCTTCACCGAGCATCGTCTCGACCACGTTCGTCGGGAGCGATAGCCCGCCAGTCCCGTCTCGCGCGCCGACCGACAGCGGGTGGACGGGGAGTGCCGGAACGCCAGCGTTCTGGAGGCGTTCGACGACGGCGTACGCGAGCGTCGTCATCGCCCCGTGAATCGCCATCGTCGCGGCGGCGTCGGCGGTTCCGGCCGTTCGCGAGACGCCGTGATCCACCGCGTTCGGGTGGCCGAAGCTCCCGCCGCCGTGGACGATCACCAGCCGGTCGTGCGTTCCTCCTCGTCGCCGGTCCCGGGACGCGTCGGCTACCGCCGCGACCGCGCGATTGAGTGCGTCGTCGTCGATCGTCTCCCGGGCGTCCTTCTGGGTGATCACCGATCCCCCGAGTTTCAGCACCGTCGTCTGTCCGGCAGTTTCGTCGGCCGCGTTCGAATCACCGTCAGTCATGGGTCCTCCACCCGGACGCCCTCCGTGGCCAACTCGGCACGAAACGCTTCCTGACACGCCGGTGCGTACGACAGCGCGGTTCGTGCACCATCGCCCTCGTCGAGGGCGACGATGCAACCGCCGCCGCCGGCACCGGTGAGCTTCGCGCCGAGCGCCCCGCCCTCCCTCGCGGCCCACACCATGTCGTCGAGCGTCCGACTGGAGACGCCAAGCGCCGAGAGCAACCCGTGGTTGACGTCCATCAGCCGGCCCAACTCCGACAGGTCTCGATCGGCGAGCGCCCGCTCGCCGCTCCGAACGAGGGCGCCGATGCTCTCGACGGTGGTGGCCGCGAACCCGTACTCCTCGCGGAGCCGGCGAACGCCCGCGACCAACTGGCCGGTGTCGCCCGCGCCACCGTCGAACCCGATGACGAACGGCAGTTCGGCAGCGTCGACCGTCCGGCAGTCGTCGCCCTCGACGCGGACCGCGCCGCCCATCGCCGAACAAAAGGTATCCGCGCGGGAGGCCTGACCGTCCTGTACTTCGTACTCCGCTCGAAACGCGCGATCAGCGATTTCGCGCGGCGCAAGCGGCGTCCCGAGTTCGCGGGTCGCGGCGTCGATCAACGCGGTCGTCACCGCCGCTGACGATCCGAGTCCCGCGCCGAGCGGAATGTCGCTCTCGATGGTCACCTCGAAGCCGGCCTCCGGATCGCCGGCGGCGTCACGGGCTTGCGTGACGGCCTCCTCGACGTAGCTCATCCCGTCCTCGACGAGCGACCGGGGGGCGTCGACGTTCGGCGGCCCATCACCGTCGCCGTACTCGACGGTGAACCCGTCGAGCGAGAGGTCGGTCGCGTTGACGCGCAGGCCCGCGTCCGATCGCTTCTCGGCGGTGACCCGCGCCCGACGCTCGATCGCACACGGGACGGCGGGCTCCCCGTAGACGACCGCGTGTTCCCCGAACAGGTAGACCTTTCCGGGGGCGCTACAGGTGGTCATAGTGGTTCGTGCGCAAGCGGGGGTAACAGAACTTCCGAATCGAGAACGCCGATCGACGACCGCAAACGCCACGGCTCGCTGCTCCCGGAATCCTCGATGATGAACGCTTGGAAAACGAAACTCGTCGTTCAGATGCCGCCCTCGAAGTCGTCGAGGGAGTAGGCGGGCTCCGCGCCGCGGCGATCCAGCGTCTCGTTGGCGAGCAGCCAGTAGACCACCGACAGCGCCTTCCGCCCCTTGTTGTTCGTCGGGATTACGAGGTCGACGTTGTCGGTACCGTTGTTCGAGTCACACATCGCGATCACGGGGATACCGACCGTGATCGCCTCCGTGACGGCCTGTGCGTCCCCGATCGGGTCCGTGACGACCACCACGTCCGGCTCGATGTAGCCGGCGTACTTCGGGTTGGTGAGCGTTCCCGGAATGAACCGTCCCGTCCGGGCACGAGCGCCGATCGCCTCGGCGAACTTCTCCGCCGGGAACCGACCGTACTGGCGACTCGACGTGACGAGGATCCCCTCGGGGGTGTAGTTCGACAGGAACGACGCTGCCGTGCGGATCCGTTCGTCGGTCTTGCCCACGTCGAGGACATAGAGCCCGTCGGTCCGCACGCGGTGGATGAACCGCTCCATGTCCTTGGTCTTCTGCTGGGTGCCGATGTGAACGCCGGCACCCAGGTAGTCTTCGACCGGGATGAGCAGATCCGCCTCGTCGCCCTCCATCACGTCCTCGTCGAGTGCCGGCGGCTCATCCTCGATCTCGTCGTCCTGTGCGTCGTCCGTCTGGGCCCCGACGTCCTCGTCGGGATCGACCTCGGGCTCCGCGCCGGCTTCGGCGGGGGCGTCGGCGTCGATCTCCTCCTCGGCTGCGTCGAGACCTTCCTGTTCGTCTTCGGTCATGCGTCGTCGGTTTCGATCCGAATGAGTTCGTTGAGTTTGGCGGTTCGCTCGCCGCCGACCGCGCCGGTTTTGATGTACGGCGCGTCGGTCGCCACGGCGAGGTGTGCGATCGTCGTGTCGGTCGTCTCACCGCTTCGGTGGGAAACGACTGGCACGTACCCGTTTCGGGACGCGATTTCGATCGCGTCGAACGCGTCCGAGAGCGTCCCGATCTGGTTGGGCTTGATCAGTACGCTGTTGGCAGCACCCGCTTCGATTCCTCGCTCGATCCGGTCTGTGGCCGTCACGAACAGATCGTCGCCACAGATCACCGTCCGATCTCCGACGGCGTCGGTTAGCTCCGCGAACCCGGCGAAGTCCTCCTCGTCGAGGGGATCTTCGACGTACACCAGTTCGTACTCGTCGACCAACTCGGCGACGTACTCGATCTGTTCGTCCGGCGTTCGGGTGCGGTCGCCGTAGACGTACTCGTCGGAATCGGCGTCGTACAGCTCCGTCGCCGCGACGTCGAGACCCATGCGGATCTCGAATCCCACGTCGTCGGCGACCGTCTCGATCGCCTCGTCGACGATCTCGAACGCGGTTGCGTCGTCGATCCTCGGGGCCCAGGCACCCTCGTCGCCCTTTCCGGCGACGTGGCCGCGTGTTTCGAGAAGCTCCCCGACGACGGCGTGAACCCGTGCGTTGGCGAAGACGGCGTCAGTGACGTTCGGTGCGCCGATCGGGACCGCGAGGAACTCCTGGATGTCGGTCGCATCGACCGCGTGTTCGCCGCCACCGACGACGTTTCCCAGCGGAACCGGGAAGTCGTCGCCGCGGAACGTACCACCGAGGTGCTGAAAGAGCGGCGCGCCGATCACGTCGGCGGCCGCCTTCGCGGTCGCCATGCTGATGGCGACCGCGGCGTTCGCGCCGATCTCCGAGAAGTTCTCGGTGCCGTCGGCAGCGCGAAGCGTTCGGTCGACCGACCGTTGATCGCCCGCGTACTCCCGTCCCTCGATCCGGGGGACGGCGTGGTCTCGCGCCGCGGCGATCGCCTCCGACGGCGGCCGTTCGACCGCTTCGTGAGCGCCCGTGCTCGCACCGCTCGGGGCAGCCGCGCGTCCGAAGCCGCCGCTTTCGGTGTGCACGTCGGCCTCGACGGTCGGGTTTCCCCGGGAGTCGAGCACTTGGCGAAGCCCGACCTCGGTGATTAGCGTCATCGTCGCCCCCGGCGAACCGTGAAGGGCAACACGCCTTCGTCGTACTCCTCTGCTGCGATCAGGATCGGCTCGGTCTGATCGGTCTCGATCAGTACTGGTGCCCCATTCGACACCTGCAACGCTCGTGCGCCCAGGATTCGGGCCTTCTCGTACCGGTTGTACCGTCCCTGTGGCTGACTCATTGGTACGGTGAGACGATGTCTACGAGGTCTCTGTGTGAGACGAGCATTCGCCGACAGCAGTGCCGTTCGAGCCCGAGCTCGTCGAGCACCTCGGCGGGGTCTTCGTCCCCTTCGAGCGCTCGCGCCCGGAACTCCTCCCAGTGTTCACCCACGACCGTCCCACAGGTGAAACACCGGACGGGTACCATCATGTTCGATCACCGGTAGGACTTCTGGTAGCGAGCGCGCGCACCCGGACCACCCCACTTCTTCGGCTCGGGCTGGCGCACGTCGTTGACCAGCAGCGACCGGTCGAACTCCATGAACGCGTCGCGGAGTTCGGCGTCGCCGGTATGTTCGACCAATCCACGCGCGATGGCGGTTCGCGTCGCATCCGCCTGTCCGCTGGTTCCACCGCCCTCGACCGCTACGTCGACGTCGACGTCGTCTCGTACCTCGTCGCCGCAGACGCGGAACGGCTCCATCATCTTCAGCCGAACGATCTCCGGTTCGATCAGTTCGATCGGGACGGCGTTGATGCGCACGCGGCCGACGCCGTCGCGTACGGTGGCGCGAGCGACGGCCGTCTTCTTCTTTCCACTCGTGTTCGTTACCATGTGACGTTCGCCCCCAGCTGTTCGCTAATCTCGCCCGTGTGGACGAATCGGATGTTCGATAGCCGATCCAGCGACGTGTCGTCGAGTCGCTCGGGCTCTTCGTCGAGCGGATTGCCGACGTAAACCCGAACGTTCTCGTAGGCCTCGCGGCCCCGTTCGCGCTTATACGGTAGCATTCCGCGGATCGCCCGCTTGACGATCCGGTCCGGCCGCTTCGGGTAGTGCGGTCCGCGGTCGGAGCCCAGTTGCTGGCGCTTCTCGTAGGTCGATAACACGTCCTCTTTGCGGCCCGTCACGACCATCTGCTCGGCGTTGACGACCGCGATTCGTTCGCCCTCCAGTGCGCGCTCGGCGACCTGACTGGCGACGCGTCCGAGGATGCAATCCCGGCCGTCGACCACCAGATCGGCGTCGAACTCGGCGACGCTCATCCGATCACCCGCACGTTCGATCCGTCGGGGTTCTGTTCGAGTACCTGTTCGAGCCGCACGACCTCACCGTCGGAGCCTTCGATCTTCGTCTCCGCCGTCGACGAGAAGTCGACAGCGGCGACGGTGACGCCCTTCCGGAGCGCGCCGCTACCGAGGACCTTCCCCGGTACGACGATGGTCTCCTCCTCACGGGCGTAGCGATCGATCCGGCCGAGGTTGACCTCGGCGTGGCTGCTTCGTGGCTTCTCCAGGCGATCAGCGACGTCAAGCCAGACGTCGCCGCCGGAGTTGCGACCGGCAGCTTTCAGCTCGGCGATGAGGCTACGCAGCCTCGAGTTCGTCTTGCTCATAACTCCCTCCAAGGTGTGTGAAAACTGATGCAGGGAGCAGGATTTGAACCTGCGGACCCCTACGGGACAGCGCCCTGAACGCTGCGCCGTTGGCCAGACTTGGCTATCCCTGCACGCGATGCCCGACTGGGCATCCAAATCTATTGCGCGACCCTTCAAACCCCTTTCGGTCCGACCCGACCGGGACCGCAGGGGGCCGGCGGCGGTCTCCGATCGCCCGTCCATCCGTTCGCGTCGCGCGGTGCGTCCGCTTGAACGGGGCGGGCAGGGTCGTAGCTGGGGTGTGACGGTCATGGATTCGATACTATAGACTGACTGCTTCTTCGAGTGCACCGGCGCGGTCGCCGATGCTGTCGATGCTGGCCGCAACGAGGTCGGCAATCGGCATCGAGCCGTCCGACTCGACGTTGAACACGAACGCGTTCGGCACGTCGTGGACGACGACCTCCTTTCCGGGATACCGAACCGTCAGGTCGTGATCGAACGCCTCGGTCGGGACCAACTGGCCGTCGGTGGGTTCCTCACCGTCCGTAGCGACGGCGTGTTCGGCCGCCCGCTCTTCGATCACGCCACGCAGGACCTCGGGTTCGTCGTCGTCGAACTCGCCGCGGTCGCCGACGACCTCGACCCACTGCAGGTGTCGGTAGCCGACGCCCACGCCGCCCTGGTGTTTGGCGTGGTCGCGACCCGTACTGAGCACCGCTTCGGCCTCGATCTGCAACCGCTGATCCTCCTTGAGGTCGATGATCGGCACGTTCCGGTCGGCCGGTTCGACCATCGGATCCTCACAGACGAGGTCGCCCGAGTACGCCGTGTTCGGACCTTCGACGTCGAGGCTGAGGGTGACGCTGTCGCCGTCCTCGAACTCGCCGAGGGGCGTCGTCAGCGGCACCAGCCCGAGCCGAAGCCCGATCTGCTCGTCGAACATGACCGACGTGTTCTCGATCACCCGCACCGTGTCGATCGCCAGCGTCGGTACGTCGGCGAGCATCGCGCGACGGACTCCGTTGGCGAACGCCGGGGTCACCCCACGGAGGACGAATCGCGCTTCGCGTTCGGTGTGGTCGACGAACTCGACCTCGACGTCCTCGTTCATGCTATCAGCCCATCCCCTTTGGACCGCGGGCGCCGTCGTGTGGGATCGGCGTGACGTCCTCGATGCGGCCGATCTCCAGACCGGCGCGAGCCAGCGCCCGGATCGTCGCCTGTGCGCCCGGTCCAGGGGTTTTCTGAAGGTTTCCACCCGGACCGCGAACGCGAACGTGGACGCCGTCGATGCCGGCGGCCTTGACCTGTTCGGCGACGGTCTCGGCCATCTGCATCGCCGCGTACGGGGACGCCTCGTCGCGGTTCTGTTTCACCACCGAACCGCCGGACGACTTCGCAATCGTCTCGGCACCCGAGAGGTCGGTGACCGTCAGGATGGTGTTGTTGAACGATGCGTGTACGTGGGCGATTCCCCACTTGCTGTCACTACTCATTGGCTCCCCTCCGCTCGTTCGGGATGCAAGTCGTCGGCGAGCGGGCTTCGCTCGTCGAACTCGATCGTCCCCTCCTCGTCGACTTCGACCCGGTACGACGGGATCCGTACCCGTCGGCCGTCGACGACGACGTGGCCGTGGCCGATGAACTGACGCGCCTGCTGGGGCGTGTTCGCCAGCCCTTTGCGGTAGGCGACGGTCTGGAGTCGGCGTTCGAGCAGATCGGTCACGTCGAGCGACAGCACGTCGTCGATCGTGTCGTCGGCACCGAGAACGCCCAGACGCTTGAGTCGGGCGACGAACTCGGCACCGGCTTCCTCGGCAGCTTCCGCGTCGCCACCGGCTTCGCCGAGCAGGTCGCGAGCCTCGCGTCGGAACGTGCGAAGCTCACTTTCGACCCGCCAGAGTTCCTGTTTGTTCTGTAGCCCGTATCGGTCCAGCAGGTTCCCCTCCTGGGCGATCCGTTCACCCTGGAACGGGTGGTTCGGCGTCTCGTAGAACTTGGTGTTCGTTCCGGGAAGCGCCATCACTCGTCACCTGCCGCTTCTTCCTCGGCTCGTTCTTCCTTGATCTCCTCGACGTTGACCCCGACCGTCCCCTCGGAGCGGCCGGTCGATCGGGTTCGCTGTCCCCGAACTTTCTGGCCGTCCCGGTGACGGATGCCCCGGTAGGATTCGACCATCTGCATGCGGTTGATGTCCTGTCTGCGGGTGAGTTCGAGGTCGTTACCGATCTCGTGAGTCGTCTCGCCGCTGAAGAAGTCCTTCCGACGGTTGGCCATCCACTCGGGGGCCAGGTCGGCGAACCCTTCGACGGCCGCGACGATTCCGTCGATCTCGTCCTCGTCGAGCAGGCCGAGGGTGGCCGTTCGCTCGACACCGACGTCGTCGGCGATGAGTCTCGCCGACCGTCGGCCGATTCCGTTCATCTCGGAGAGGGCGCGCTCGACCGACTTCGTCCCATCGAGGTCCGTCTGCCCGATGCGAACGAAGTACCGGAGGTCTTCGTCGCCCTCCTGTGATTCTTCCGCGCTCATGTGTGGTGTCTGTGTCGCACCCGGGGGACCGCCGGTCCCGCCGGGAAGGATCCGACTGCGGGGCGATACCCCGGAGTCGGAGATCGATGCGAAGCGTCGCGGCGGGGATTCGAACCCCGGAGGCTTGCGCCACATGGTTAGCAACCATGCGCCTTGGGCCAGCTTGGCTACCACGACGCGCGTGCTTTGACCGTCTAATCCTCGCCCATCTGGACTCGGGGCCCGATACCCCTACAGCGTATCGCAGTGGTTCCTACCGGCGTTGGGTACTTAAACGTCACGAACCTCGGTCGCGGGGTTCCGCGGTGACGCGGCCGCATCGGGGACTGTCACCGTTTCCCGAGTGCCAGACGACCACCTATTAGACGCTGGTGGACGACAATCCGATCATGACCGAAGAGACATCCTACGCGATCGTTGGCGGGGGAATCGTCGGAGCGAGCATCGCCTATCACCTCAGCGAACGAACGTCCGACCCGGTGACGGTGTTCGAACGGGGATCGATCGGCTCCGAGACGACGTACAAATCGATGGCGATGTACGGACTCTACGGCGACGAGACGCAGTA
>SKSS01000053.1 GCA_007122875.1 Salinarchaeum sp.
ACTCGACGCCGGACCGGCGGTCGACGACGACCGAAGCGAAACAAGAAAAAGCACGAGCTGGGCCGCGGATCCACGGAGACGACGGTCGGCGAACCGCGCTACCGGATCGTCAACGCCCGCGGGAACAACGAGAAGGTCCGCGCGCTGGCGACGAACAAGGCGACGATCGCCATCGAAGGCGAGGTCGTCGCCGCCGAGATCGAGACCGTCGTCGAGAACCCAGCGAACCCCAACTACGCGCGCCGGAACATCATCACCAAGGGCGCGATCATCGACACCTCCGAGGGCCGCGCCCGGGTGACCTCCCGCCCCGGACAGACCGGACAGGTCGACGCCGTCCTCGTCGAGTAGTACGCGTCTTCCGATTGTACGTAAACCGCGTCGTGGTGACAGGCAGCCCTGTCCTCAGCGAGGCTACAAGATCGAGTGGGAACGGGTAGCTAATCGGCTACCGATCAGGATTGCTCGCCGTCGGTCACTCCGTCTGTTCGTTCTTTTCGACTTCCGTGACGACGACGTCCCAGTCGGGATGCTCGACCCCATTTCGACACTCGAATCCGCCTTCCACGTCGAGACCATTCTCGTAGGCCTCGAGAAGGAGCGCTTTTAGCTCCGCGTTCAGTTCCTCTCTCGACGTGAGTGCCATCTTCTCGGATGTCATCGTTCCGTATCGTTCTCGTACAGTTCCGGTGTTGGGCTGTGTTCCGGTGTGATCGTGACCACACCGTAGCTGTACACGGTTATCGCGTGGTCCTCGTGCACGAACGTAACGCGAGTATCGCCGCATACTTGGTTGGTAGGAACGCGGACGAGCGAATCCAACGCCTCCGGATCAACGGTAGCGTGGAGCGAATCCAGTTCAACTGGATCAACATCCATCACGTCCGCGAGTGTGGCGATGACCGCCGTGCTTGCGGGAGTCTTCTTTTGGTCAAACTGGGCACGAACGGTCCCAGGTCTCAGATCATACTCGACCGCTTCTACTTCGATCCCGGCAACCTTCGCGCCCATGTGTACCCTCGTTAAGGAGCCAGCCCGGTTCAACAGCGATACTGATTATACAGCAGGTTTAAATCACCTGCCGGAGCGATCACGACGACCCGATGAGCGTCGCTCGAATGAGGCGTCGGTGGCCACGCCGAAGTCGAGACGAGAGCGACTGCTGGGTGATACCGAGTTCCTCAGCGACCTCTTCGAGCGACGCCGTACGCGGGGAGTCGAAGTAGCCACGTTCGTACGCTACTACCATCGCCTCGCGTTGCGTCTCGGTCAACTCGTAGCCCTCTCCCTGAATTGGGAGCATTGCGTGAACGGCGGTGATCGTTATCGGAATCTCGTTTTCCCGGCAGTCTTCCCGAAACTCCGCGATTGCGTCCTGACTTTCGCCACGCACCTCGAATCGCCAGTCGTCTTTCGTTCCGGTCCCGGAGAGCACGACGACGTTGGCCTTGGCCAGCGCACTCAGGATGCCGAAGTACTCCTGTTCCCACTCTGCGCGCATCAGGTACTCGTCTTCGACGCTGTCGACCATTCGGATGTCCGTCACGCCAACGTGTGGTTCGAACGCGGCTTCGATGTCCTCGGTGTTCCCGCCACGGACCCAGAAGTACGGAATGATCAGCGTCTCGTGGGGGATCAGTCGCTCCAACTCGACCGTCGCTCCCGGCACGTTCTCGAAGACGCTTCCCAGTGGGAACTCCGCTGCCGGACTCGTGAACTCCATGACGGTCGCCATGCAGAACCCTTCGTCCGGCAGGAGGATAATCGACTGGGGTGGTGTACCATGGTCACGAAAGTGACATCCTCCTACGACTAACGTCGTGGGCTTCCCGAGGTTCCTATGTTACTCCCGTCAATTCGGATGATTGGGAATCTACGGTTTCTGACCGACGGCAGTAGCAGTGCCACGCTACCGATACTCATCCCCGACGTGAGGTAGCGAGTTATCTGATTGTTTACTCTCCAGATTATCGTAAATTCTATCTCGTTTTCATGGGGGGGAAGGTCACACCGAGGACCGATAATTGGGCATGGTACACCATGTCTCACTCTTTTGTACGGTCCGGGCATCTAGTCCGATAAGCGAGTATGAGTGTGATAACGGAGATTCGGATCCCACCCGATGATTTCGAACTCGGGCGAATACTCAGTATCGAGGAGGCGTCGGCCATCGAACTCGAAACGCTCGTCCCGAGCGGTGATGCTACCGTACCCCTCTTCTGGGTCTATGAGCCGGTCGGAGACGAGTTTCTCGATACCGTCCAACGCTATCCGACCGTCAACAGCGTAACGGAGATGGACGTGTTCGGCGATCGAACCCTGTTCAGGCTCGATTGGGACGCGAGCCAGGATCATCTCTTTCAGTGCATCCTGGACCACGAGGGACAGATACTGAGTGCGACGGGAACCCCGGAGGGGTGGGATTTCGAGATCCGATTCCCCCACCGCGAAGCCATGTCACAGTATCAAACCTGTTGTAAAGATACGCATATCTTCCTGGAACTCATACGGGTGTACAATCCTTCGGACCCAAGTGCTGGTCCGTGGTACGGCTTGAGCGAGCCACAACGGGAGGCGCTCATGCTCGCCGTTCGGATGGGATACTACGACATTCCCCGTGGCTGTACAACCGAGGAACTCGCGGATGAACTGGATATTTCGGATCAGGCGGTGACAGAGCGGCTTCGTCGTGCCATCGGTGCGTTCGTCAGGCACACACTGCTCACCCCCGAGCCAGAGGCCTGAGCGAATCGACTGCAACCCTTGTGAACCATGGAATAGAGCCAGGCAGTTGGGACATCACTACGTGTGTATGGATGAGAATCGGGGGCGAGGGGAACGTGACCGTCAGGGGATCGACGATCGTTCCAGTCCTTCGGAGTGGGAGAGTTCGATCCCCCCTGACAGAGTTCTGTCGGCACTAGCAAGCGAACACCGACGCGCCGTCATCAGTTCCCTGAACAGCGCATCCGAGAAGATGCTGGACTACGATGCGCTCGTCGACGGTGTCGCAGGCAGAGTTCAGGATAAGGGCGGAGGGCGATCATCTGACGAACATCGACAGCGCGTTCGGATCGCACTTCGTCACGTCCATCTCCCCAAACTGGAAGCAATACGGGTGATCGACTACGACGCTGAAACGGGCCACGTCCGGTTCGTTGGCGGTGAACTGGCGCGAGATCTCGTGACGCTGGTCGAGTCGCACGAGTAATACATCGAACGTCCTGAAAACGAACCGAGCGCCGGTCAGCGGCGTCGTCGCCGATCCGCGCTCACTGGAACCCGATCCGGCTATCCTGTCGCCCGGACTCGGGCGCACGAGCGCCGCTTCTGAACTGGTCTTCGATCCGGTCGTAGTAGTCGAGGATCTCGTCAGTGATCGTCGGCCTGACGCTCTCGATCGCTTTCCGGAAATGACGCATCTCGACGATGTCCGCGTCGTCGTTCTCTCGAAGCGCCTCCATGGCGGCCTCGCGGCCGATCGATTCGAGGTCCGAGCCGACGTACCCCTCGGTGATCTCGGCGATTTCGCGCAGGCTCACGTCCGGAGCCAGCGGCGTGGCCTCGGTGTGGATCTGCAGGATCTGCTGGCGACCCTCGATGTC
>SKSS01000032.1 GCA_007122875.1 Salinarchaeum sp.
CCGACCTCTTCGCGGTAGTGTTCCTCGATGAACTCCTCGTCGATCCGGTTGAGCGTCTCCTCGGGCAGCATCGAGAGGAGGTCCCAGCCGATATCCAGGGTCTCCTCGATGGTCCGGTTCGTCTCGTAGCCCTGCTGGACGAACTCCGACTCGAAGCGGTCCGCGAAGTCGAGCTGGATGTTTTGCAGTTCGCTGAGGGCCTCGCGCCCGACGATCTGCTCCAGCGAGCGATTGTCCTTCCCCGCCGCGTACGTTGCGAAGAGCTGAGCAGCGACGTCGCTGTGGTCAGCGCGGGTGAGTCCCTCGCCGATCCCGTCGTCCATCAGCCGCGAGAGGCTGGGCGAGACGTTGATCGGCGGCTCTACACCCTGCGAGTTGAGCGAGCGGTCGACGAGGATCTGGCCCTCCGTGATGTACCCGGTCAGGTCGGGGATCGGGTGGGTGATGTCGTCGGAGGGCATCGTCAGGATCGGAATCTGCGTGACCGATCCCTCTTTACCTTCGATCCGGCCCGCGCGTTCGTAAAGCTGTGCAAGGTCGGTGTACATGTACCCCGGATACCCGCGTCGTCCGGGAACCTCCTCGCGAGCCGCGCCGATCTCGCGCAGCGCCTCACAGTAGTTGGTCATGTCCGTCAGGATGACCAGCACGTGATAGCCCTTATCGAACGCGAGGTATTCGGCGGTGGTCAGCGCCAGCCGCGGCGTGATCGTCCGCTCGACGGCGGGGTCGTCCGCGAGGTTCATGAACACGACCGATCGCTCGAGCGCGCCCGTGCGCTCGAAGTCGTCCATGAACTCGTTGGCCTCCTCGGCTGTGATCCCCATCGCACCGAAGATCACCGCGAACTCGGACGCCCCCTCGCCCTCCTCGTCCGCTTCCTCGGGCACCGACGCCTGTCGGGCAATCTGGAGCGCGAGATCGTTGTGGGGCAGCCCCGATCCCGAGAAGATCGGCAGCTTCTGGCCCCGAACGAGGGTGTTCATCCCGTCGATGGCCGAGACTCCCGTCTGGATGAACTCCTCCGGGTACTCTCGCGAATACGGGTTGATGGCCGCGCCGACGATGTCCCGCCGCTCCTCGGGGACGATGTCCGGACCGCCGTCGATCGGCTGACCGGATCCGTCGAGGACCCGCCCGAGCAGGTCCTCCGTGATCGGCATCTTCATCGTCTCGCCGAGGAACCGAACCGACGAGTTTCGGTCGATGCCGGTCGTGCCCTCGAATACCTGGATGACGACGAGCTCGTCGGCCGTCTCGAGCACCTGGCCGCGTAGCGTTCGGCCGTCGGGCGTCTCGATCTCGACGATCTCGTTGTAACCGATCGGCTCGTCAACTTCCGCGAACACCAGCGGACCGCTTATCTCCGTTATCGTTTGATACTCTTTCATGGTCAGTACAGCCCCCTGAGTTCCTCGGTGATGTCGTCTTCGATCTCGGAGACGAATTCCTCGTACTCCTCGGTCGTCCCGATACGATTGAGACGCGGTGCCGCGTCGATCGACGTGATCTCCTCGACGGGGACGCCCGCGTTGAGCGCCTCGAAGGCCTCGTCGTTGTACGTCTTGATCGCTTCCAGGATCCGGTAGGTTTTCTCGGGCGCACAGAACGTGTCCACGTCGTGGAACGCGTCCTGCTGGAGCCACGCTTCGCGCAGGTATCGCGCGACGTCGAGCGTGAGTTGCTGGTCCTCCGGCAGCGCGTCCTGACCGACGAGCTGAACGATTTCCTGGAGTTCGGCCTCCTCGTCGAGCGTGTCGACGGCCCACTGACGGAGTTCCGGATAGTTCTCGTCGACGTTCTCTCTGTACCACGGATCGAGCTGCTGGCGGTACAGCGAGTACGAATCGTTCCAGTTGATCGAGGGGAAGTGCCGTCGTTCGGAGAGGTCGGCGTCGAGCGCCCAGAAGGTCTTCACGATCCTGAGCGTGTTCTGAGTTACCGGCTCGGAGAAGTCCCCGCCCGGCGGACTCACCGCCCCGATCACCGAGATAGAGCCTTCTTCCCCGTTGTACAGCTCGAACAGCCCTGCGCGTTCGTAGAATTGCGCGAGTCGTGCCGCGAGGTAGGCGGGATAGCCCTCCTCGCCGGGCATCTCCTCGAGACGCGAGGAAATCTCACGCATCGCTTCTGCCCACCGTGAGGTGGAGTCGGCCATGAGTGCGACGTCGTATCCCATGTCGCGGTAGTACTCCGCGATCGTGATCCCGGTGTACACGCAGGATTCACGGGCTGCCACCGGCATGTTCGAGGTGTTCGCGATCAGGCACGTGCGGGCCATGAGCGGCTTCCCGGTCGTCGGGTCGATCAGATCCGGGAAGTCCTCGATCACTTCGGTCATCTCGTTTCCGCGTTCCCCGCAGCCGATGTAGACGACGATGTCGGCGTCGGACCACTTCGCGAGCTGTTGCTGGGTAACCGTCTTTCCGGAGCCGAACGGCCCGGGAATTGCCGCCGTTCCGCCCTTAGCGAGCGGGAACAGTCCGTCCTGGATGCGCTGTCCGCTCACGAGCGGGACCGTCGGAGACTTCTTCTCGATGGACGGTCGGGCTTCCCTGACCGGCCACTCCTGGTGCATCCTGATCTCCTCGCCCGAGTCGAGTTCGACAACCGTCTCCTCGACGGTGAAGTTACCCGACTCGGCAGAGACGACCGCACCGCCCTCGTATCCCGGCGGAACGAGCACCCGGTGCTCGATGCTCTCGGTTTCGGGAACCGTGCCAACGATGTCGCCGGAAGCGACCTCGTCTCCTTCCTCGACGGTGGGAGTGAACTCCCAGGTCTTCTCCATGTCGATCCCGGGAGCGTCGACTCCACGGTCCAGGAACGGCGTTCCCATCTTCGCTTCGAGGACATCGAGCGGGCGCTGGACTCCGTCGTAGATGGTGTCCAGCATGCCCGGCCCGAGGTCCACGGTCAATGGCTCGCCCGTGTTGACGACGGGTTCGCCAGGGGCGACGTTCGAGGTCTCCTCGTACACCTGAATCGTGCTCAGGTTACCTTCGATCTCGATGACCTCGCCCATCAGCCCCTCTTCTCCGACGTAGACGACGTCGTTCATTCGCGCGGGAAGGTCCCGCGCCGTTACCACGGGACCGCTCACGCGATCGATGACGCCCGTCGCCGCATCTTCTGTGTCTAGTGCTTGGCTCATGTTCAGTTTTCGTCCATCAGGTCGATACCGATCGCTCGTTTGATCTGCTCGCGAAGTCCGCCACTACCGGCGCCCCCGCCGAGCGTGACGACCGTCGGCTCGACGCTCGTCTCGACCGCCCGGCGGACGTCCCGCGAGAGGTAGTCCACGTCGTCGTTGTGCATCACCGCGATGCCGACGTCGTCGTCGGAAAGTACCCGTCGAACCGCGTCGTCTAAGTCCTCCGACTTCTGGTCGTCGGGAACGTTCTCGAAACGCCGGACGCCAGCGAGCCTGAAGCCGGTGGTAAACTCCGGACTGCCGATTACCGCAATCTCCTGGCTCATCGATTCCTCACCTCACGGTTCCAACGCGAGCTACGTGAACGTGCCGTTTTCACACGTCGATCGGTCGATTCGTCCTCACAACGTGTCGAATTCCTCAGCCGTGAA
>SKSS01000059.1 GCA_007122875.1 Salinarchaeum sp.
AACTCACAGCGGTACAGCGCGGAAGCCCACAGCTTTAGCCGTGGGAGGAAGCGCGTACGCTCCGTGCCACAACCGGCGGCAACAGCCGACCAACTCCCCAACGTATATAATGGACTGCTTCGTATGTGAATGTGTAGATGGAGGTCAAGCGGACCGTTCCCGTCAAACTCGACGTGCCCGACGAGCGGCGCGACGACCTCCATACCACCATCGAACAGTTCAACGACGCCGCCACCTATACGGTCGAGAACGGCCGCAACGACGACGGCCACCTCATCCTGAACAAGTCGAAGATACACGACCGCGTATACTACGACCTCCGGGACCGCACCGACCTCCCGGCGAACCTGTGTGTTCGGGCCTACTCGGCGGCCGTCGAGGCCATGAAGTCCACCGTCGACGACTGGAAAGCGGGCAAAAGCCGCCCGCTTCCGTCGTTCGGCGAACCGTCCGCCATCTACGACAAGCGGACGCTGACGATCAAGGACCGCTCGGCGACGCTCGCGACGGTCACCGGCCGGGTCGAAGTCGAGTACGTCCTCGGGGACTACCAGCGGTCGTATCTGGACGACGACGAGTACGAGCGACGGATGGGGACGTTGCACTACCGCGAGGACCTGGACGCCTTTTACCTCCACATCGTCCTGTTGAAAGAGGTAGACGAGCGCGACGGCGACCGCGTGTTGGGCGTCGATTTGAACTTGAAGAACGTCGCCGTGACCAGTACAGGGACGTTCTACGATGGTGGCGAGCTGTTGTGGGGCCAGAACCACTCCTTCCGAGTCCGCCGGAGCCTCCAGGACAAAGGCACTCGGTCCGCAAAGCAGGCGCTTGCGCGACTGTCGGGCCGAGAAAACCGCTTCGTCCTGGACCGCCTGCACACGATTTCTCGGCGGCTCGTCGAAGAAGCCCGGTCCCACGACTGTTCGTATATCGCCGTCGAGCGACTGACCCATATCCGCGAGCGGATGGACAACGGAAACGACCGCATCAAACGGCAGATGCACACCTGGGCGTTCCGCGAGTTGCAGGACATGATCGAATGGAAGGCTGCCGAGTACGGCATCCGGGTCGAGGACGTGAATCCGGCGTTTTCGTCGCAGACCTGTTCGAAGTGCGGCCACCAGTCCAGTACGAACCGGGATTCGGACGGCTGGTTTTCCTGCAACGAGTGTGGGTACGAACTCGATGGCGACTACAACGCGGCGAAAAACATCGGCATCCGGCTGTTGACTGTACCCGAGGGCAAACGCCCCTCGGGGTTGGGCGACGGTCAGCTCGCCCTGAAGTCCGGGACGCTGAACCTGAGCGACGACCACTCGTCCGCCGAGTTTCGGCCAGAAGGGGAGTCCCACGGACAAGCCCACGACTTCAGTCGTGGGTAGCTGACGGGAGGACTGGCCGCGTTCCGGTATGTGAATCTCGGGATCACGAGGTGACCCTCGGGTGGCTCCGAACCGGCACGTCCGATCCATCGGCGTGAGGACGAAAGAATCAAGAGTCTGGGCTGACCCTCATAGGGTAATGACCCACGCGTTCGCCACGGAGTGGTCGTGGGCCGCCCGAACGTTGGTAGGGCCCCTCTAGGCCCACCTTTCACACCCTCGTTCTCGCCGTTCGAACCGTACGCCGACCACGACGATCGTCCGGGCGCTGGCAATCGCGTCCGCCGATCGCACGACAGACCGTCACACACGACAACGCATGTCCGATAGCACGCAGGAACCACGAGCGGAGGACCGACCGGCAGACGCACTCGACGGGACGTACGACGCCCGAGACGTGGAATCGAAATGGCAGCGATTCTGGGTCGAGGAGGGGAGCTACGCCTACGAGGGCGTCTCCGATCCCGACACCGTCTTCTCGATCGACACCCCGCCACCGACCGTGTCGGGCGACCTCCACATGGGCCACCTCTACGGGTTCACCTTACAGGATTTCGTCGCCCGATACCGCCGGATGCGCAACGCGGAGACGTTCTTTCCGTTCGGCTACGACGACAACGGGATCGCCTCCGAGCGGCTGACCGAACGCGAGTTGGGGATTCGCCGTCAGGACTACTCCCGAGCGGAGTTTCAGGAGAAGTGTCGCGAGGTCTGCCGGGAGTATGAAGCGGAGTTCACCGGCAAGGTCCAGGGGCTTGGTACTTCCACCGACTGGAATCACACCTACAAGACGATCGAGCCGCGCGTCCAGCGCATCTCACAGCTGTCGTTTCTCGATCTCTACGAGCAGGGACGGGAGTACCGCCAGCGCGCGCCAGCGATCTGGTGTCCCGACTGCGAGACGGCCATCTCGCAGGTCGAGACCGAGGACGACGAACGGGGCTCTCACTACAACGACGTGGCGTTCGAACTCGTCGATTCCGGGAGCGAACCGCCTGCTGACGCCGACGAGAGCGTTCCCACGGCGTCGGGCGACAACCTGGTGATCTCGACGACGCGTCCGGAGCTGTTGCCCGCCTGCGTCGCCATGTTCGTCCATCCCGACGACGACGATCACGCTCACCTCGTCGGCGGCACGGCTCGGGTTCCGCTGTTCGACCACGAGGTTCCGATCTACGAGGACGACCGGGTCGACATGGAGGAGGGAACGGGGATCGTCATGTGCTGTACGTTCGGCGATCAGACCGACATCGAGTGGTATCAGGCACACGACCTCGACCTTCGGGTTGCCATCGACGAATCGGGGACGTTGACGGGGCTGGCCGACGGCTACGAAGGGTTGCCGACGGAGGAGGCCCGCGAAGCGATCGTCGAGGATCTCGACGAGGCGGACCGACTTCGAGGGCGAGAGGCGATCACCCACGCTGTCGGCGTCCACGAGCGGTGTGGCGTCCCCGTCGAGTTTCTGGTCACCGAGCAGTGGTACGTGAAAATGCTCGACCGGACGGAGGAGTATCTCGAGGCCGGACGCTCGATGGAGTGGTATCCGGAGAAGATGTTCACCCGGTATCGCCACTGGATCGAGGGGCTGGAGTGGGACTGGTGTATCTCCCGGCAGCGTGACTCGGGGATTCCGTTCCCGGTGTGGTACTGCGACGACTGCGACGCGGAGATCCTCGCCGAGCGCGAACAGCTGCCGGTCGATCCGATTCAGGACGAGCCGCCGGTCGAGACCTGCCCCGAATGCGGTGGCGAGGAGTTCACCCCTGAGGAGGATGTCTTCGACACGTGGGCAACGTCGTCGTTGACGCCGCTGATCAACGCTGGCTGGGAGTGGGATGAGGAGGCAGAGGAGTTCACGATGGCCCGATCGGAGCTCTATCCGATGGACTGCCGCCCGCAGGGCCACGACATTATCTCGTTCTGGCTGTTCCACACGATCGTTAAGTGCTACGAACACACGGGAGAGGTGCCGTTCGACGCGGTGATGATCAACGGGATGGT
>SKSS01000105.1 GCA_007122875.1 Salinarchaeum sp.
CGTTGAAGTCGACGGAGGTGAGCACGCGCTCGGCGATGGGATCGTTCTCGTCTTCGACCGCCGCGAGCGCCTTGTTCAGCGCCGCGCCAACGTCGGTCTCCTGGGCCGTGATGTGGTTCCATCGGGCCCGCTCGGGAATCCAGAACTCCTCGTGGAGGTCGCGGTCGTCTCGGGCGGTTTCGGCCGGGATGCCGAGTTCCTCGGCGACCTCCTCGGTCTCCTCCTCGAAGCGATCGTTGGCCCGCTTGAGGAACAACAGCCCGAAGATGTAGTTCTTGTAGTCCGCCGAGTCGATGCTTCCACGGAGCTTGTCCGCAGCCGCCCACAGGTGTTTTTCGAGTGTCGAAAGTGTAAGGAGATCCGATTCCGTTCCAGGTACCGTTGCCTGGTCCTGTTCAGCCATAGCTCAAGCACTCTCCTCGTACGTAATAATAGCAACGTCATGGTGATCGACCACGGAACACGGCTGTACATTCTCTCCGCTCTCGAACCGCGATGGACCGCCAGATCGGACTGGGCACGCGCTCGGCGGATCAGTACCGTTCGTCCGGTTCGAAGGATGGAGCGTATCGACCAGTGAACCTGGATGCTGTCGATCGATCCAGGGGGGGATGGGAAGGGTGGGGGGGTTGGATCGCTCGAACGTACTCCAGGGAGCTGGTCGATCGACCGTCGGCAGGGCGTGATAAAAAAGGCCGACGACCGTTCAGACGTTTTCGCCGATTTGCCCCGGATTCACCCGCCCTGACCGCCCCGGAACGAACATGATCGGGATGAGGGTCGCGGTCTCGAATCGACGTTCCCTCGACACCCGTGACCGCGGCTGAGGAACGCTCCGTGTCACGAACGCACGAGGGGCGTTCGGTGCGGTGGGGAGCGTTTAAGCCTCGTGGCACACAGGGGTCGCGTATGAAGCTACGGGACCTGTCGGATCACGTCGAGTACCGGGCCGGTCGGGGGATTGAGGAGGTGGCTCGCGACCTTGGGATCGATCCCGAAGGGCTGGTGAAACTCGCCTCCAACGAGAATCCCCACGGACCGAGTCCCGCCGCCGTCGAGGCGATCCGTGAAACCGCTCCGTCCGTTCACTCCTATCCGAAAGCGTCTCACACCGACCTCCAAAGCGCGCTCGCCGACCGGTGGGATCTCGACGACGAGTGTGTGTGGCTGGCGAACGGCGGCGACGGGGCGCTCGATTACCTCGCCCGCGCGACGCTCGATCCGGGTGACGCCGTCCTCGTTCCCGATCCCGGCTTCGCCTACTACGGCATGAGCGCCCACTTTCACCACGGGCGCGTCCGACGGTATCGGATCGACCGCGAGGGGGGCTTTTCGATCACGGCGGACACCGTGCTCTCGGACTACGACGGCGAACGCGTGGTCTACCTGACGACTCCACACAACCCGACGGGTTCGGAGACCACGCTCTCGGAGATCGAAACGATCGCCGATCGAACCGACGACCGGACGCTCGTGATCGTCGA
Organism: Salinarchaeum sp.; assembly: GCA_007122875.1. Taxonomy (GTDB): domain Archaea; phylum Halobacteriota; class Halobacteria; order Halobacteriales; family QS-1-68-20; genus QS-1-68-20. The sequence goes on from SKSS01000105.1 coordinate 1,485, forward strand.
CGAGGCCTACGGCGAGTACACGGACGCCGAGAGCGCCAGCACGTTGCTCGACGACCGCGACGACGTCGCCGTGTTGCGAACGTTCTCGAAGGCGTACGGACTCGCCGGCCTTCGACTCGGCTACGCGCTCGTCCCCGACGACTGGGCGGACGCGTATGCTCGGGTCAACACGCCGTTCGCCGCCAGCGAGATCGCTTGCCGTGCCGGGATCGCCGCACTCGACGACGACGAGCACGTCCAGCGGACGGTCGAAACCGCCCGCTGGGCGCGCAGCTATCTTCGCGAGGAACTCGACGTCCGCACCTGGTCGAGCGGTGGCAACTTCGTGCTCGCGGAGGTCGGCGACGCCGCGGGGGTCGCCGATCGCGCCCAGCGGGCGGGCGTCATCGTCCGGGACTGTTCGAGTTTCGGCCTGCCCGATTGCGTGCGAATCACGACCGGCACGCGCGAGGAAACCCGCCTCGCCGTCGAGACGATCAACGAGGTGGTCGGGGCGTGACCGGTCACGAGGGCGCCGCCCGGATCGCGGTGACCGGCACGCCGGGAACCGGAAAGACGACCGCTACCGAGCGACTGGATCCGGAGGACGACTCTCTGGTCGTCCACCTGAACGACGTGATCCAGGAGGCCGACCTCTACGACGAGGTCGACGAACGTCGAGACAGCGTGATCGCCGATCTCTCGGCCGTCCGTGAGTGGCTGGACGAGTACGCCGAGGGGACCGACGTGCCCGTCATCGTCGAATCGCACGTCGCACATCACCTTCCAGCGGAGCGAGTCGTGGTGTTACGCTGCCGTCCCGAGGAGATCGAGCGCCGGCTGCGCGAACGCGGGGAACCCGACGATACGGTCGCGGAGAACGCCGAAGCGGAGGCGCTCGACGTGATCCTCTCGGAGGCGGTCGCCATCCGAGGTGCCGATCACGTCTACGAGATCGATACGACCGATCGGGACCCGGAGACGGTGGCCGAGGCGATCCGCGAGGTGATCGCGGGGAACCGCGAGCCGAGCGCCGGCACCGTCGACTTCACGGGGTATCTACAATGACGCTCGATAAGTTCCGTCCCGTCGCCAACCGGCTGTTAGAGCCGTTCGTCTCGGGGGCGATGCGGTTGGGTCTCTCCCCGGACGCGGTGAGCGTCATCGCGCTCGTGTTCGCGGGTGTGGCGGCAGTCACGTTTTATCTCGCCGGAACGGCACCGGAGTGGTACCTCGTCGGAGCGCTGCTCGTGCTGGCGAACGGCTGGATGGACCTCCTCGACGGCGCACTCGCCCGCGAACTCGAGACCGCGTCACCGTCCGGCGATCTGCTCGATCACGTGATCGACCGCTACGCCGATATCCTGTTGATCGTCGGCCTCGCCGCCGGAATCGACGCCTACGGACTCGGCCTTGCGGCCGTCACGGGCGTGTTGATGACCTCCTATCTCGGCACACAGGCACAGGCCGTCGGTCTCGACCGGGTCTACGGCGGCGTTCTCGGCCGGGCCGATCGGCTGGCGCTGATCGGCTTCGTCGGGGCGATTGCCGCCGTCGTACAGGGGACGTTCTTCGGACTGACGATGATCGGCTGGTTGCTCGTGCTGTTCGCCGTCGTCGGCCACCTCACTGCCCTCCAGCGGTTCTACTACGCCCGGCTCGCGCTGGAGTAGGCGTCCGGTCGATGGGTCGGCGCATGTTTTATGCCTACGCACCGGAAACGAGGGGTATGGTCCAGTGTGAGATGTGTGGCGCCGAGACGGGCTCGCCCACCACCGTCAAGATCGAAGGTGCGGAGCTGCAGGTCTGTGACGCCTGCACCGACTTCGGGACCGAGATCCGGACGCA
>SKSS01000033.1 GCA_007122875.1 Salinarchaeum sp.
TGCGGTTCGATCGCCTCGTAGACGGCCGGCTGGACCGTGTCCGGAACCAGCATCGACACCACGTCCGCCTGGGCTGCTGCCTCCACGGGTGTGGTCACGCGGAGTCCGTCCGCCTCGGCCGCAACCCGAGACGAGGAGTCCTCGCGCAAGCCGACGACCACGTCGACCCCGCTGTCGTGGAGGTTGAGGGCGTGGGCGTGGCCCTGGCTGCCGTAGCCGAGGACGGCTACCGTCTTCTCGGCGAGTTGTTCGTCGTCCGCGTCGTCGTCGTAGTGTACCGCTGTGTCGAATTCGTAGTCGCTCATGGCTCTCCTGTCGTGTTCGCTGTTTCGTTCGTTCCACGCGCCAGCGCTGCGGTTCCGGTTCGGACGACCTCGCGAACGCCGAAGCGCTCGAACGCCTCGATCGCGCGGTCGACCTCGGGTTCGGTGCCGGTCACCTCGACGGTGAGCGCCCGGGGTCCCACGTCCACCGTCCGTGCGTCACAGACTTCCGCGACGGCGTGGACCTCGTCCGGGCGCTCGCCGTCGACTTTGATCAACGCGAGTTCGCGCTCGATCGAGTCCTCGCCGAGTTCGGTCACCGACACGACCGGGAGCAGCTTCGCGAGTTGCTTTTTGGCCTGCTCGACGCCCGGTTCGGGCTCCTCGACGACCATCGTGATCCGTGCGCGGTCGGGATCGGTCGTCGGTCCAACGGTGAGACTCTCGATGTTGAACTGTCGTCGGGAGAACAGCGTCGAGACCTCCGCGAGCACGCCCGGTTCGTGTTTCACTAACGCCGAGAGCGTGGTTCGGCGGATCTCCGGCTGCGCCTCCGCTTCGGGATCGATTCGGACGCCCTCGGGCGTTCGCCTGCCCTGGGGCGTCGGACGTTCGTCGGGGGCGGGTCCGGACAGTCCGTTGCTCATCTCGACCACCTCACAGTTGCTCCTCGGTGAGCGCGAACCGCCCGTTGTCCCCGCCGGAGGGAACCATCGGGTAGACGTTCGCGCCGGGGTCGATTCGGAAGTCGATCACCGCGGGACCGTCGTGGGCGAGCGCGCCCTCGATCGCGTCGGGAACGTCGTCGTAGTCCTCGGCCGCGAAGCCGGCCGCGCCGAACGCCTCGGCGAGCTTGTCGAACTCCGGACACCACGAGTACTCGGAGGCAGCGTGACGACCCTCGAAGAAGGCGTCCTGCCACTGCCGGACCATCCCGACGTACTCGTTGTTGAGGACGGCCACGGTGATGTCGAGGTTCTCGCGGACGGCAACCGCCAGTTCCTGGATCGTCATCAGGAACGAGCCGTCGCCCTCGATGCAGATCACGTCCTGGTCGTCATCGGCCGCGAGGCGCGCACCGATCGCGGCCGGCAGGCCGTAGCCCATCGTTCCCAGCCCGTGGCTCGACACCCACGTTCGGGGTTCGGTGTACGTCCAGTACTGGGCGGCCCACATCTGGTGCTGGCCGACGCCGGTGGTGACGATCGCGTCGTCGCCGGTCGCCTCGTCGAGCGCTTCGACGACGAACTCCGGTCGAAGGGGGGCGTCCTCGTCGATCTCGTAGGCCATCGAGTACGTCTCTTTCCACTCGCGGCACTGCGCGCGCCACTCGTCGGCGTCGGGAGCGTCCTCGACCGCCTCGTCGAGCTGATCGAGGACGGTTCCGGCGTCCCCGATCAACGGGTAGTCCGCGTGGACGTTCTTGCTGATCTCGGCGGGATCGATGTCGACGTGAATCACCTCGGCGTCAGGTGCGAACGTCTCGATGCCGCCGGTCAGCCGGTCGTCGAACCGGCAGCCGACCGCCAACAGCAGGTCACAATGCGTGATCGCCATGTTCGCATAGCCCGTGCCGTGCATCCCCGCCATCTCCATGGCGAGGTCGTGATCCTCCGGAAACGATCCCAGCGCGGGCATCGTCGTGACGACAGGAGTCTCGGTGCGGAACGCGAACTCGCGAAGCTCCTCGTGGGCATCACCCTTGATCACGCCGCCGCCCGAGAGGATGACCGGCCGTTCGGCTGCCTCGAACGCGTGCGCGGCAGCCTCGACGGCCACCTCGTCGGCTCGCTCCTGAACGTGGTACGTCTCAGGCGTCGTGGGCTCGCCTGGCGTTCGGTCGGTCTCGGCGGCGGTCACGTCCTTCGGGAGGTCGACCAGCGTCGGACCGGGGCGGCCCGCCGCCGCGAGCGCGACCGCGGTTCCCACGTCGTCGCCGACGCTGTCGGGATCGGACGCGAAGTAGTTGGCCTTCGTGATCGGATCGGTGACGCCCGTGGTGTCACACTCCTGGAAGGCGTCGTTGCCGACGAACGCGGTCGGTACCTGTCCGGTCAGCGCGACCATCGGGTCCGAGTCCATGCTCGCGTCGGCGATGCCCGTCACGAGGTTGGTCGCACCCGGACCGGAGGTCGCCAGGCAGACGCCGGGGTCGCCCGAGACGATCCCGTAGGCGTCCGCCGCGTGCGACGCGCCCTGTTCGTGGGCCATCGTCACGTGAGTCAGGTCGTCGGCGTCGTACAGCGCGTCGTAGACGGGCATGATCGCCCCGCCCTGGACGCCGAAGAGGTACTCCACGCCGGCCGCGCGGAGCGCCTCGACGACCGCCTGCGCACCCGTCTCGACGCCCTCGGGTGCGGCTTCCGCCGTCTGCTCCGTCTCGGGTGGGGTTCCCACGGACCGTTCCGCCGGGGGTTCCGGTGGTTCCTCCGCCGGCGGGACCGTCGATGGGCGGCCGGAGCCGCTCACCGTCGGTCACCTCCGGCCGTTGGCCGTGCGTCGATGGTGGGTCGCCATCGCGGTCGGTTCGCGGGTTGTGTGTGGTGATTCGCGGAGTGCGTACGATGGTTCGCGGAGTGCGTTCGATACGTCAGTTGCGTGTGCGTCCGTTGTGTTCGATGCATCGTCGGTTCGTGTGCGGTGGATTCGTCGAGCGTGCGATTGGAATCCAGCGAGTGCTGGGGGTTCGAGAACGATTCGGGACCGAAATATCGGAATGAAGTATAGTAGGGGCTTAGGCCCCTACAATAATCGCGCCCTCGACGGCCGTGACGGCTCCACCGCTCGCGGACCGAGCGAACGCGGATGGGGTGGACCGTCGCATCGTACCGTCCGGTCTGTCGTGCGTGCATATAACGCTTGCGCGTTCGGCAACCGTTGCTCGAACCCGGCGAGCGTTCCATTCTCGACCCCGTCGGCCGTGCTACCCGTGGCTGTCGATCGGGGGCGACTCGTGGACTGACCATCAGACCCTGACCCCTTCGTGTCGTCGGACGCCCTCGTCGCGGGCGAACCGCTCCAGATCGTCGGTCGTCACGCGATTGTCCGCCGCGCCGTACTCTTTGATCCGACGGGTGACGGCGCGCACCTGCTCGTCGGTCGGCTCGAAGCCGGCCTCGGACAGGCGCTCACGGACGGAGTGGGTTCCCGTGTGTTTGCCCAGCACGAGTTCGCGCGTCGCGCCGACCATCTCGGGCGTCATCACGCCTGGTTCGAACGTGTCGGCGTTCTCGATGACGCCAGCGGCGTGGATGCCGCTCTCGTGGGCGAAGGCGTTCCGGCCGACGACCGGCTTGTTGGCGGGGACGGGGATGTCCGAGCGGCCCTCGACGATCCGGGAGAGGTCGGTGATCCGGGTCGTGTCGATCCCGGTGTCGACGCCGTAGACCGACTCGACGGCCATCACGACCTCCTCGTAGGCGGCGTTGCCGGCGCGTTCGCCAATCCCGTTGACCGACACCTGCGCCTGGCTCGCGCCGGCTTCGAAGCCCGCGACCGCGTTTGCGGACGCCAACCCGAAGTCGTCGTGCGTGTGGACGTCAATTCGGGCGTCGGTGTGCGCGCTGATCGTCTCGATCAGGTCGCCGAACCGGCCGGGCGTCGCCACCCCGCAGGTGTCCGGGACGTTGATCCAGTCGACGCCGACTTCGTCGACGGCCTCGATCACGTCGATCAGGAACGCCTCGTCGGTTCGGGTGGCGTCCATCGGCGAGAACATGCACTCGACACCGGCGTCGACGACTCGCTCGACCGACGCGACCGCCCGCTCTGTGACCTCCTCGCGGGTGCTGTGCATCGAGTCTTCGATCTGCACGTCGCTCGTCGAGACGAACGTGTGGACCAGTTCGACGCCGCTGTCGATGGCGGCCTCCACGTCGTCGTCGACCACGCGCGCCAGCCCGCAGGTCGTCGTCCGGGTGGCCTCGGCCACGTCGCGGACGGCCTCGAACTCGGCGTCGCTGTTGATCGGGAAGCCCGCCTCGATGACGTGCGTCCCCATCTCGTCCAAGATCGCCGCGATCTCGCGCTTGTCCTCGTAGGAGAACGAGGTGCGTGGCGACTGCTCGCCGTCGCGCAGCGTCGTGTCGAAAATCCGTGCCTCGTCAATTTCGTCGCTACTGTCTAATGTGCCCTGGAAGAACTCGACCGCCCCGGCTGGTACCGGAGCTGCCGACCTCGTCGATGTGATTGGACATCGTGTTCGCTTCAAAGTCCGACCACCTATATAAGGCTGTTCCTGAGACAGACGCGGCGGGTGACCACCGCCCGGTTTCGACACCGGCAATATTCGAAAACCGCACGACGTGAGCGGGGTGGTCGGATATTAGGTTCCTTATACTGTGGGTGTGGTAGGGTGGGGCGTGACGGGGAGTGACCAGTACGGGAGTGGCCTATATTACATCCAGTCGACAATGATTTCTATCAGAATCACTATGCTAATCGGTAGGATTATGCCATTCCACTACCAATCTGTTAGCACCGATAACACCGTGAGAGGGCGATGACCTCGCATAGGTGGGAAAACCACCTCGTCCATTGGAGTTGCTGGAATGGTTAATTCTGGTATCCCAATGGGCTGGCGGGTGGGAGGCCGATCACGGGCCGGTTCTACACGTTGACCAGATCATTCTCTAGCTGTACGAGGGCAGTTGCATACGTCTCGATAACAGTGTGATCACTCAGATAATCAAGCCAGTCCGTTCCATGCTTTTGGTCTTCGGCTACGGCTCCTGCGAGACAATCAGCCGCTTGAATACCGTGTACTTGTCGTGAACCATTGAACTGAACACGAAGAGTGGGTACAAATTGGTGTATGTGCGTCCGTACCGCCTCACATTGTGGGCGTGAGCTGATACGGTCAAACGTGAATACAGGACGATGATAGTGATCGACAAGCCCCATATCGAAGAGGATTTCGCCGTATGCGTACCCGGTTAGAGCGAGATCCCATGCAGGCGGAAACGAGACGTTCTGATAGAGGAGATGATAATTTTGTAGGGTGTGTAACTGTTCTTTTGTAAACACAGCGTAGCCGAACTGTAATCCATCTGTTGATGCAAAGCATTCGAACAGTCTCCGCTTTTGTACGTCCGTAAGATCATTCCATTTCGCTTCTGGAATGTTGGTGACTCGACGGACGGTCGCCTTCGGGCAACGGAAACAATCGAGTTGTGTCCCGGCAACGATTCCCACAACGTACACCTCACAATCCCCGTTTAGAAGACCTCGGAGGTGGCCTGACTCGTCACCATATGCACGCATTATTGTGTGTTCTGAACGCAGGGAAGATACCCTTTTTGGAGCAATCAGGAACCTGTGATCCAGGGAATTTGTCTAGGCGATCAGGGTGAGATCAATGATCGAAATCTGCCTTGCTGAGCGTTGCTTCGAGTTTCTTGGACGGGCCGGCGGTGAACTCCTCTGCCCACAAATCAATTCACTGCTGATTGATCAGTGCTGTTCGACGTAAATTCCTGCACCATGTATAGTACCTCCCGTTCATGATTCGGGGGCAGACCGGTCATCGATCGTTCCGAACTCGATCCGCTCGTCATCGTTGGCCGGGTCGTTCTCGATGACGATCGTTGCGTCGTCGGGAACGTCGTCGTTTTCAGGCATCACTCGGATGAGTACCAAGAGATCACCATCGATGTGGACACCTGCCGGAGTGAATTCGGTGTAGACGACCGCAGCGTCGGATCGCCGAATCACGTCAATCTCGACGCTGCCAGCGCCCGGAAAGGCAAAGTACACCGCGACGACCGCGGCTTTCTCGAAGTCGGTTTCGTCTACGAAGGTGATTCGTTCATCGTCGAGCTCGTCCCGGTCGAGCCGTTCGGCATCGTCCCCGCTCCGGAGGTGAACACGATCGATAGGATGGGGCGTGCCGGTTGGTGACGGGATGGGATTAGTCCTCCACTTTCGACGACGATCACGATCCGGACTCAACGACGATCACGACATCGTCACCCGCGCCCGCGTCGGCGTCTTCGACCGGGCCGACGCCGTCGAGGACGTGGTCACCGGGTTCGACTGGCTCGCCGTTCACCTCAATGCTGACCTCGTCGCCGGCGTCGGCGTCGTACGTCTCGCCGTCGAACGTCAGCGTCGTCCCCTCGTCGTCGACTTCGATTCCGAGCGTGTCGAGGGCGTACTGGAGGGTCACGTCCTGTGCGTGAACGTGCCAGATGTAATTCTGAAAGTGGTCGTAGCCGTGATGGAAGTGAAACTCGGGGTGCTCGTCGTCACGAATGAACTCGTCGTCGGTAAAATCGAGTTCCTGGCCGTCGATGGTGACCGAGATCGTTCCGTGCTCGTGAACGCTGCCGACCGAGTGAGGCTCGCCGTCGGCGGCCCCCTCCTCCCCACCGAGCAACAACATTCCCGCAGCGAGCGCGAGCAGGGAAATCACCGCTATTCCGCCCAGTACGATCGGGGTCGTCGAGAACTCCCGCCCCTCGTTTCCGAACGCGTCCTCGACCCGTCGTCGGTCGATCCGACCGAGTTCGTCGGCGTGCTCGTCCCGAAGGTGTGCGAGATAGGACTTCTCGTCGTCGAACGTCGCCGAACAGTAGTCACACGCCGGCATTCGTCGGAGGTAGGAACGGCGAACGTATCAACGTTCGGCGTTCGGCCAGGGCAGTGTTCAGTGTTCGCCGAGGGCAATCGCTTTGTCGGGCCGCGCATTCTCCCGAACCATGTCGAACGGTACGGACGACGGGGTCGGCGAGCGCGGAACCCACACCGGGGACGGCGAGCGCGTCCGGGTCGGCATCGACGTCGGCGGGACGTTCACCGACGTGGTGGCGATCCGGGACGGCGCGGTCCACGTCGAGAAGACGCCCTCGACGCCCGACGCCCCGGACGACGGCGTGATCGACGGTCTCGAACGCAGCGCGCGCCGTGCGGGGTATCCGATCGATCGGGTCACGACGCTCGCACACGGCACAACGGTCGCGACGAACGCCGTCCTCGAACGCGACTGGGCGGAGACGGCACTCGTGACGACAGCGGGCTTTCGAGACGCCTTGGAGATCGGCCGACAGGCCCGACCGGACGTCTACGATTTCACCGCCGAGAAGCCCGCTCCCGTCGTCCCCCGCGACCGCCGGTTCGAAGTCGAAGAGCGCCTTGACGAACGTGGCCGGGTCGAGACGCCGCTGTCCGACGACGACGTTCGTGCCGTCGCGGGCGACCTTGCGGACGCCGGGGTCGAGAGCGTCGCCGTCTCGTTGCTCTTCTCCTTCGAGAACCCCGATCACGAACGGCGACTCGCCGAGCGTCTTCGCGAGGAGGGCGTCGAGGCGTCGATCTCGCTGTCGAGCGACGTGCTGCCGGAGATTCGCGAGTACGAGCGCACGCTGGCGACCGCGCTGAACGCCGCGTTGAAGCCCGTGATGGATCGGTACGTCGGCCGACTCGACGCCCGAGCGGACGACCTTGGCGTTCCGGCGGACCTCCGGATCATGGCCTCAAGCGGGGGGTTGATCGGGGCAGAGCGCGCCCGGACGGCACCGGTGCGGACGCTCCTCTCCGGGCCGGCCGCGGGCGTTCAGGGTGCGGCTCACGTCGCCGAACGGGCCGGTGTCGACGACGTGATCACGATGGACATGGGCGGCACCTCCTGTGACGTCTCGGTCGTTCGGGACGGCGATCCGATCGTCTCCTCGGAGGTCGAGGTTGGCGCGTATCCCGTCCGCGTGCCGATGGTCGAGATCCATACGATCGGGGCGGGCGGGGGATCGATCGCGTGGATCGACGACGGCGGGGCGTTGCGGGTCGGTCCCCGGTCGGCCGGCGCGGAGCCGGGACCGATCTGTTACGGTCGAGGCGGAACCGAACCGACCGTGACTGACGCACACCTCTTGCTCGGTCGGCTCGATCCGGACAGCATGCTCTCGGGGGACCTCTCGGCCGACGCCGACGCGGTCGCGAACGCCGTTCGCGACCGGATCGCCGACCCCCTCGGAATGGGTGTCGAGGAAGCGGCGGAAGGGATCCTCAACGTCGCGAACGCGAACATGGAACGCGCGCTTCGTGTCGTCTCCGTCGAGCGGGGTCACGACCCGCGCGGGTTCGCCCTGGTCGCGTTCGGCGGGGCGGGACCGCTGCACGCCGTCGGCCTCGCGGCCGAACTCGACGTGCCGCGCGTCCTGGTTCCGCGGGCGGCGGGCGTACTCTCGGCGCTCGGATTGCTCGTGACCGATCACGTCCACGAACTCTCCACGTCGATGGTCCGGCCGCTCGACGGGATCGACGCGACGACGCTCGCGGAGGCGTACGCCGATTTCGAACGGGAGGGGCGGGAACGTCTTGCCGCGGAGGGAATCAGCGACGATCGGATGTCGTTCCAACGAAGCGCCGACCTCCGGTATGTGGGCCAGTCGTTCGACCTTCGGGTTCCCGTTCCCGCCGACCTCGACGGGGACGCACTCGACACGGTCGCCGAGCGCTTTCACGCGCACCACGAGCGACGGTACGGTCACGCGTCCTCCGACGAACCGGTGGAACTCGCGGCCGTCCGCCTGCGCGCCGTCGGACGGGTTCCCAGCCCCGACCTCCGAGCCGTCGACCCGGTCGGAGCGAGCGATCGGATCGACGACGCGATCGTCGAGGAACGCCCGGTCGTGTTCGACGGCCGAACGCACGACGCACGGGTGTACGACCGCGCCCAACTCCCGCCGGCCGGGTCGTTCGACGGACCCGCGATCGTCGAGGGCGAGGAGAGTACGGTCGTCCTCCCACCGGAGACCAGCGCCACGGTCGACCCATACGGAACGATCGACGTGGAGGTGGGCCGATGACCGACGACGGACGACCGGTCGATCCGGTCACGCTCGAAGTCGTCCGCAACGCCACCGCAGCGATCAGCGAGGAGATGAACGCCGCGCTGATCAGGACGGGCTACTCGCCGAACATCAAGGAGCGCCGGGACTGCTCGTGTGCCCTGTTCGACGCCGACGGTCGGATGGTTAGTCAGGCCGAGAACATGCCGGTCCACCTCGGGGCGATGCCGTTCTCGGTCGAGGCGGCGATCGACCGGTTTCCCCCCGAGACGCTCCGGCCGGGCGACGCCGTGTTGCTCAACGATCCCTTCCACGGCGGCGCACACTTACCCGACCTGACGCTCGTGACGCCCGTCTTCCGGGACGACGTCCTCCTCGGGTTCGCCGCCAACCGCGCCCACCACGCCGACGTGGGCGGATCGCGGGCGGGAAGCGTCGCGGCCGATTCGACCGAAATCTACCAGGAGGGGGTTCGGATCCCGCCGGTGAAGCTCTACCGTGGCGGCGAGATCGACGACGACCTCGCGCGGACGATCCTCGCCAACGTCCGCACGCCCGACGAACGCCGCGGGGATCTGCGCGCCCAGCGGGCGGCGAACGAGACGGCTGTCCGCCGGCTCCGCGAACTCGCCGACGAGTACGGCGTCGAGACGTTCGCGGACGCCATCCGTGAGGTACAGGACTACTCCGAGCGACGGATGCGAACGGAGATCGACCGCCTGCCGGACGGCACCTACACCTTCGAGGACGTGCTCGACGACGATGGGCGGGGCAACGAGGAACTCCCGATCCGGGCTGCCGTCGAGATCGACGGTGACGACGTTCGCGTGGACTTCGCGGGCACCGCCCCCCAGACCGCCGGGCCGGTCAACGCCGTCTTCGCCGTCACGGCCTCCGCGACCTACTACGTCGTTCGCTGCGTGACCGATCCCGAGATCCCGCCGAACGACGGCTGCTACCGACCGGTCGAGATCGACACCCCGACGGCGAGCCTCGTCGACGCCAGCCCACCGGCCGCCGTCGTCGGCGGCAACCTGGAGGCGTCCCAGCGGATCACCGACGTGCTGCTCGGGGCGTTCGCCAAGGTCGTCCCCGACCGGGTCGTCGCCGGCTCACAGGGGACGATGAACAACGTCACGTTCGGTGGGGTCGACCCACGAACCGACCGCCCGTACGCGTTCTACGAGACTCAGGCCGGCGGCTTCGGCGGCCGTGCGTCCGGCGACGGCATGGACGCCGTCCACGTCCACATGAGCAACACGATGAACACCCCGGCGGAGGTGCTCCAGACCGCCTACCCGCTTGCGGTCGACCGATACGAGCTTCGGATGGACTCCGGTGGAGCCGGCGAGCATCGGGGCGGGATGGGCCTCCGACGGGACATCACGGTTCGCGGTCACGAGGCGACGTTCAGCCTGTTGGCCGATCGCCGGACGCGACCCCCGTACGGGGTCGCGGGCGGCGAGGACGGCTCCCCGGGAGCGGACTATCTGCTCCGCGACGGGGAGGCGAGACGGCTCCCACAGAAGACGACGCTCGATCTCAGCGACGGGGATACGGTGAGCGTCCGCACGCCGGGTGCCGGCGGCTACGGCGATCCCGAAGAGCGGGATCCCGAGGCCGTCAGACGGGACGTGCAGTCAGGAAAAATATCGCTCGAGAGCGCGATCGAGGACTACGGCGTCGAACTCGACGACCGCTCACCCTAATCGTCGTCCGAAACGCAAGGGAGCGGATTCGCTCACTGATTCGAGAAATCGGATTCGCTCACTGATTCGAGAAATCGGATTCGCTCACTGATCGCTGCCTACCGCACTCTCCGCGCCGTCCTCGCTGACCTCGTCGAACCGCGTCGTACACCAGTGACAGAAGTCGAGGTCGATGTCCAGCTCGCGGCTGCACGCCGGACACTGTGGCGCTTCGTCCTCGGGGTCGGGCCTGGCGTCCTGACGGTTGGCCAACAAGAACGCGTCGACGACGTTCATCGCGGCGATGCCGGCGGTGGCGACGAGCGCATCCGTCGGCAGTGATCCCACGGTCGCCGCGAGCGCCGAGGGCGTCAGCTCGACGCCGGTGAACGCCCCGTCCGGGACGACGAGCGCGACCGTGGTCAGCGTGAGCATCGACCAGAGGACGGCCCGGACCCACGACCGGAGGTAGACGTGACCTAACCCGGGGTAGCAAGCCGCCAGCAGCGCCGCGATCCAGGGTCGCTTCGTGCGCGTCCGCATCTATTTTGCCCGGTTACAGCCGCCCCACCGTCAATCTTCGGGTTTCGAACGAGTTCGACTTCCTCGACGATCCCGCTCGTGACGAACGAGTCCGGAGCGACGGCGGACGACACGGCCCGAGAGACCCACTACGACAGCTGCTCGATCAACGAGGCGAGCGTCGCCAGGTCGTACTGGCCGGGGGCGGTCGCCGCGGACGGCTCGACCGGGGCGTAGCCGATTCGCGAGCCGTACAGGGGGGTGAGCACGCGGGAGTGACGGCCCGCGTCGCCCATCGCCATGGTCGCCACCCGACGCCCCTTCCGATCGAGCGCGTGCGTCACCGAGAGCAGATCGAGCACGTTACCACGGTGTTCGGCGGTGACAGCCAGCTTCCCGACATCCCCGAGCGTCGATGCCGCGTCCAGGATCGAAACCATCTCCTCGCGCTCGGGGGTCGCCTCGAAGTCGTGCACCGAGACGACGACCTCAACGCCGCGCTCGCGAACGCGCTCGATCAGCTCCCGGCCGGCCGACTCCCGAGCGGTCGCGAGTTCCACGTCGATCGCTTCGACGGCGTCGATGTCAGCGGCGGCGTCGAGCGCCTCCAGTCGTCCGTCGTCGGTCGCCTCCCCGCCCTCCCACGCGGCGCGGTTCGTCGCCAGGATCGGGAGTTCGCCGTCGTACTCCGAGAGCCTGACGACCGGGTCGTCCGTGAGGTCCATGCGAAACTCCACTACGTCGGCCGTCCCCCGCGCTGTGGGTTCGTCGTCGAGGTCGGCAGTACACGCGGCGAGGACGAACGACTCGAA